>JBJTPZ010000491.1:0-14754 GCA_046075365.1 Planctomycetaceae bacterium | reverse complement strand
ACTGAGTTACCCCGTATAACAGCCGGAGCGTCAGTTTCTTGCGAATCCGTCGTTTGATCAGGCTGACCTGGGTGGCTCTGTTGCTGCTGTCGGGGCTTGCCGTGTGGCTGCCGGGCAGTCTGTCCGTATGGTCAGACGCAGGTCCGGCAGATGCGGGTTGGCTGCATCGCGATCGGCTGCTGTCACCAACCCTGCTGCGTTACTATCGCTTCTCCGGGGGAAGCTCGCTGCAGCGCACAGCCAATCTGGTCGGCTGGACCGGTGCCCTGGTACCACCTGCGGGTGTGCAGGATGCTGTTCTTGTTCGCGCCGCATTGAGCGGCGATCATGCGGTCCGGCTTGATGAGAATCCGCTGGAAGCAACGCCCGTGCAATTGCCGGCGGGCGGGACAATTGAACTGCGATTTCGGCACCTTGGGCCCGGTAACCAGCCCGGGCCGAATGTTGCCGAATCTGCCACCCTGGCGGCCTGCGGGGATGGGGTCTGGTCGGGTTTCCGACTGTCCGTTCACTATCCCTGCAATCTGCTGACGTTTGAATTGGGTCGGCCGAAGCCGCAGCAGCCTGTCATGGTCACCTCGGCCCTGCGTATCCCTGTCGAGGCGTGGGTGCACGTGGTGGCCACCTGGGACAGGCAGACGGTAAAGTTGTATGTCAACGGGCTGCCTGCGGGGCAAACGGCGTATGCTGGCCCGTGGTTTCAGGTGCGAGCCTCCAGTCGGCTGCGGCTGGGTTTTGTCGGCAACGGCTATGGTTCCACGCGGTTTGATACCGAAGAATTCCTGATTTGGAATCGAGCTTTGACAGCAGCGGAGGTGTTGGCGGCCAGTCTGCGACTGGGTGGCAATTCGCATCCGCAGCAGCAGCTAATTCAGGCAGCTCAGGATATGCAGGCAGGAAAGTCTGAGCAGGCCATTGGCTCGCTGGAAGCTCTGAGCGACGGGCTGGTTCCTGACGGGCTGCAGCAGGCTGCCGTATTCCTGCTGGCGGAAAACCAGCGTCGTTCCGGGCAGAGTGCCAGGGCCGAGCAGCGGTATCGTCAGCTGTGCGAGACTGTGGATGGTACTGCGTTCAGTCGGCTGGCACTGCACCAGATGGTGTGTCTGCAGCAGCAGGTGACTGGGCTGGATGGCGACATGCGTTTTTGCGGACAGAACCTGCCCTATGATCAGGCGATGACCGAGTATCGTCGTGAGCTCGATGAACGGGACACCAGCCGCTGGCGACAGACCTGGGAATCGGACATCCGTCCGCTGGTGCAGACGCACTGTGTGGCCTGTCATCATGCCGGGCAGCAGGCACTTCCGGACCTCGCTTCACTGACGGATGGCTGGTCTGCCGTGGATGCTCGCAGCACATTCTGGGCTCGCGTGGCCGAACAGGTGCAGTCCGGGCGCATGCCGCCGCGAGCAAACACTGCACTGTCGGTTAACGAGAAAACGGCGGTGCTGCAGTGGATTGACGATCTGCCGGTGCGCGGGCTGTGCGAACAGATTGCTTCTGATGAAACCGAACGCTGGTACACAGGGGCAGTTCAGGCCAGGCATCTGACGCGTCTGGAATTTCGCAATGCGGTAAGGGATCTGCTGGGAGTCACCGTGGCTGAGGACCGATTGCCGCCGGCCGATGGCGCCGGTGGTGAAGGTTTCGATACCAGTGCCGGAACCTTGTTCACTTCGGTATCACATTTCGAAGCCTGGCTGCAGTCGGTCAGTTTTGCTGTCGATCAGGCACTGGCCGGGCCGGCAGCGGCGGATGCGGCTCTGCAGTTGCCACAGGCAGAGCCGGATACCAGGAAGATCACGGAGCTGCTGTCGGATTTCGCACAGCAGGCCTGGCGCAGAGCCCTGCAGCCGACGGAACTGGACCAGATCAGGGCGTTTGTTGCCGACGAGCATACAGCCGGGCAGCCGGCCCAGGAAGTGCTGCGGCTGGGACTGAACTGGGTGCTGCTGTCACCCAAATTCTTGTTTGTCAGTGAGCAGCCGCCGGCTGCAGCCGGAGATTATCGGCTGAACAGCTGGGAACTGGCCACTCGGCTGGCTCTGTTTTTGTGGAGTTCTGTACCGGATCGTGAATTGCTGCAGGCGGCGGCTGGTGGCCGTCTGACGGAACCTGCCGTGCTGCGGCAGCAGCTGCAGCGGATGCTGGCAAGTTCCAAAGCTGAGGCTTTGGGTGAGGGGTTTGGTCTGCAGTGGCTGGGTCTGCAGACTCTGGACGAGCGCCAGAAGTCCGGCGAGCTGTTTGCCGAATTCAGTCCTCAGATCCGGCAGCTGCAGCGTCGCGAGGCAATTTTGTTTGTCAGCGATGTGCTGCGCAGCAATCGTCCGCTGACAGATCTGTTTACGACCAATGAAGTCTGGGCCAACGAGCCTTTGGCGCGGTTTTACGGACTGCCGGCGGAAGGCCTGACGCAGCAATTTACCCGACTGGAAGCGGAAGGGCAGACACGTGCCGGGGCTGCGACACTGGGAGCGGTTCTGGTGACCACTGCCTATCCGACTCGCACCAGCCCGGTGCTCCGTGGCAAGTGGATTCTGGAACAGTTTTTGGGTGAAAGCGTACTGCCGCCTCCGGCTTCCGTGCCTTCGCTGGATGCTGATTCGACGGCCGGACTGCTGACGGCCGCAACGCTGCGGCAGCGGCTGCAGGTGCACCGGGCGGACGAAGAGTGTGCTGCCTGTCACCAGACGATGGATCAGCTGGGATTTTGTCTGGAGACGTTTGATGCGGTGGGCCGGTATCGCGGCAGTGATGGGGGGCAGCCAGTGGATGATTCGGCCGAGCTGCCCGATGGGACTCGCTTTGCCGGACCTGCGGGGCTGAAACAGTACCTGCTGACTCAGCAGGATGCGTTCTGCCGGCAGTTTGCCCGGCGGCTGCTGGGACATGCAATTGGCCGTCCGGTGGACAAATTCGATGAATGTGTCGTGGACTCGGCCGTCAGAAAACTGCAGAATTCAGAATATCGTGCGGGCGTGCTGCTGGAACATATTGTGCTCAGTTATGCGTTCCAGCATCGGTATTCGGCGGGTGGCGGCACTCAGCCGCAGCCGACAGCCGGTCCGTAAGTGTCGGTAAAATGAAGGATCGGTGTATGTCAGGCAGGTACGGCAGCGGCAGCAGGCGGGGTCAGGTGCGCCGGCAGTTTCTCCGCGGGGCCGGGGTGTGCCTGGGCCTGCCGTGGCTTGCATCGGTGGCCGGGGACGAATTGCCGGCTGGTGGCGGGCCCCGGCGATTGCCGCCGTGTGTGGCGTTTTTGCACTTTCCCAACGGAGTCTGGCAGGCAGACTGGACACCGCAGGGCACTGGCAAAGACTACCAGCTTAGCCGGACGCTGCAGCCCCTGTCGGATGTACGACAGCATGTGGCGGTGCTGACCGGTCTGGACAAACTGCACAGTCATGGGGGTGACGGGCATTATGCCAAGACTGCCAATTTTCTGACGGGTCTGGCAGTCCGCAAAACCATGGGCAGTGATATCAGCGTCGGCGGCATCAGTGTGGATCAGCTGATAGCAGCGCACTGGAAAGGTCAGACCCCGGTCAGTTCGCTGGTGGTGGGGGCCGAGCCGATGCGCGGGGGGGTGGATCGCGGAGTCGGTTATACGGCCCTGTACAGTTCGTGTATCTCGTGGGAGTCAGCCAGTCGCCCGGTAACGCCGGATGTGGAACCGCGGGCTGTCTTCGAAAGGCTGTTCGAAAGTCGCCTGACCGATGATCCGCGTCTGAACCAGAGCGGGCGTCGGCTGCTGGATCTGGTGCTGCAGGACGCCCGGCAGCTGCGGGGCCGACTGGGACGCGATGACGTCTATAAACTGGACGAATATCTGGATGCCGTGCGCACGGTGGAAAGCCGGATCGAGTTTTCTCAGAGGCAGACGGCCGATCTGCAGCTTTCGCGACTGTCCCCCGGTCAGCTGGCTGAATTGAAGCCCCAGGTTTCAGCAGACTTTCGCGATCGTCTGCGGACCATGCTGGATCTGCTGGTGCTGGCGTTCCAGACCAGCACCACTCGAGTCTGTTCCATGATGCTGGGGAACGGAACATCCAGCCAGAGTTTCAATTTTCTGGAAGGGGTAACTGGCGAACACCACGAACTGTCGCACCACCAGAATGATCCCCGCAAGATCGCTCAGTACCAGAAAATCAATCAGTGGTATGTCCGGCAGTTCGCTGAATTTGTACAGAAGCTGAGTGCAGTGCGTGAGGCTGACTGCAGTCTGCTGGATCGCAGCATGATTTTGTTTGGTTCGGGGATGTCTGACGGCAATGCGCACGATCCGGACAACCTGCCGATCCTGCTGGCCGGCGGTGCTGATCTGATACCAGCAGGTCGGCATCTGGAATTTCAGCAGGGCAGCACACCGCTGTGCAACCTGTACCTGTCGATTCTGCAAAAGCTGGGTGTGGGTGTTGACAGCTTTGGTGACAGCGACCGCCCGCTGTTATGACCCCGGGGCCACAGGTGAGTTCCGGTCCTGAATGTGCCGATTTTACCGGTCAGGCTGTCTGCAGGACTTATAAATCGTGATTCTAAGGCGGTTCAGCCACCTTCTCTTTGCCTGATCGTAATTTTCCCACCAGGTTTAATGTTGCCCCCGGAAACTTCCGGGTTCGACTCAAGTTCCTGACAACTGTCTGCGGCTCTGCTGCTGCCGCGTGACACTGGTGGGTTTGTCTACGCTCATGGCCGCAACCGATCTGATCCCCTTCAACAAGCCTTTCATTGCCGGCAAAGAGCTGTTCTACATCGCTCGGGCCGTGACTTTAGGCAACCTCAGCGGTGACGGCCACTTCACAAAACAGTGTGCCCGGCTGATGGAAGAACGTTTCAGCATTCCCAAAGTGCTGCTGACCCCTTCCTGCACGGCGTCGCTTGAGATGGCTGCCCAGCTGTGTGACCTGGGCCCCGGTGACGAAGTCATCATGCCGTCCTACACCTTCGTTTCTACCGCCTCGGCCTTCGTCCGGATGGGGGCTCGGCCCGTATTTGTGGATATCCGTCCCGATACGCTGAATATCGATGAAACTTTGATCGAAGATGCCATCACCGCCCGCACAAAGGCCATCTGCGTGGTGCATTACGCCGGCGTGGCCTGCGAAATGGATCGCATCATGGCGATCGCTCGCGGCCACGGTCTGAAAGTTGTGGAAGATGCGGCTCAGGCAGTCAACTCGTGGTACAACAGTCGCGCGCTGGGTTCAATCGGTGACCTGGGCTGTTACAGTTTTCATGAGACCAAGAACTATATCTGCGGCGAAGGCGGGGCCCTCTGCATCAATGATCCGGTGCTGATTCAGCGAGCTGAAATCATCCGGGATAAGGGCACCAACCGACAGCGGTTCTTTCGCGGTGAAGTGGACAAGTACACCTGGGTAGATGTTGGGTCTTCGTATGTGCCCAGTGAGATCTGCAGTGCCTTCCTGTACGGGCAGCTGGAAGAGATGGACCGTATCTCAGCCCGCCGTCAGGAAATTTACCTGCGTTACATCAGCGGACTGCGGCCCCTGCAGGAACAGGGCCTGCTGCAGCTGCCCGAAATCCCCGAAGGCTGTCTCAGTAATTATCACCTGTGTTTCGCACTGCTGCCCAGTCAGACACTGCGAGACGAACTGCTGGAATATCTGCGTTCACTTTCCATTCGGGCCGTCTTTCATTACGTGCCGCTGCACAGTTCACCCTGCGGCAGTCAGTTTGCTCCGGGGCTGCAGCTGCCCCACACGGATCAGCTGAGCGCACGGCTGATTCGGCTGCCGATGTACTACGAACTGACCTGCGGCGAGCAGCAGCAGGTACTGGACGCTGTCACGAATTTCTGTCTCTCCCGCGCGGCCGTTTCGGTCTGAAAGAAAGGCCGCGATGCAGTTGCAGCCTCTGCCGTGGGATTCACAGTTTCTGGGGTATCCCGTTGCCCGGATTGTCGGGGCAGCCGAGCTGCCTGCTGCGACAGTGCTGCGCCGCCGGCTCAGTGCACAGGGAATCCGGCTGGCATACTGGTCAGGGTCTGCACTGCAGCCCGGACTGCAGGACTGCTTCGTGGTGTCGCAGCTGGAACTGCGAGCAAACCTGGCGGAACAAACGCCAGGGCGGACCAGTCCAGCAGCTGATCTGCCGCTGAAATTTTACGACGTCTATGGCCGGGCCACGGCGGAGCTGCAGCAGCTGGCTCAGCTGGCCGGCTGGGGTTCCAGATTCAGGCTGGACCACGGCTTCGCTGCGGAAATCTGTGATCGGCTTTACACAGTCTGGCTGGACCGCAGCTGCAGTAAAGAGATTGCTGACCGCGTCCTGGTGGCTCAGCTGGGGAATGACCTGGCAGGGTTTGTGACACTGCGTCTGACTGCTCCGCAGGCGCGGATTGGCCTGTTGGCTGTTGCAGCCTCGCTGCAGGGATGCGGGATCGGTCGTGGTCTGCTGCTGCAGGCACTGCAGGTTGCCCGTGCGGCCGGTTGTCACGAATTGTCGGTCGTTACCCAGCAGCAGAATCAGGCGGCCGTGCGACTGTACGAAGCCGTTGGTTTTCAGCAGGCAGAGCTGCTGCACTGGTATCACATTCGCACACAGGAGCAGTCCGCGTGACGGAATTCAGCGAACCAGCTCAACAGCATGCTGTATCCGTAGTAATCCCCGTGTATGGCAGTGGTGGCTGTCTGGCCGAGCTGCTGCATCGGGCTGACGCAGCATTTCAGGCCGCCGAGCTATGTGCACCGCAGTTTGTACTGGTCGATGACAATGGTCCGGGGGATGCGTGGTCGGAAATTCGCCGGCTGGCAGCTGAACGTCCCAGGACGCTTGGGATTCAGTTAATGCGGAATTTTGGCCAGCACAATGCGATCATGTGCGGTTTCAGTCATTGCACCGGATCGGTGGTGATCACCATGGATGATGACCTGCAGCATCCGCCCGAATACCTGCCGGCACTGGCTGCGGCCCTGGATCAGCAGAACGCCGATCTGATTTATGGAAATTACGACAGCAAGCAGCATGCTGCCGGCCGCAATCTGGGCTCGGCCGTCGTCAACTGGTTCTTTCGGCTGGTGTTCCGCATTCCTGTGACGCTGACATCCTTCCGCTGTCTGCGGCGCGAACTGGTCCAGGCAGTACTGCGTTACGACCTGAACTTCACCTTTATCGACGGCCTGCTGGCCTGGAACACGACTCGCATCGGTTCCGTCACAGTACCGCACGCACCGCGTCACGACGGCCGTTCCGGCTACACACTGCGGAAACTGTTCGTGCTGGCAATGAACATGTTCACCAATTTTTCGCTGCTGCCGCTGCAGTTCGTTTCACTGCTGGGACTGCTGGCAGCCGGCGGCGGGCTGTGTCTTGGGTTTTGGTACCTGATAGCGGCCATCATGAACTGGCTGGTCGTTCCCGGCTACGCATCGATCATCGTGGCTGTGCTGGTGCTGGGCGGCCTGCAGCTGCTGAGTCTGGGAGTCATCGGCGAATACATCGGGCGACTGCATCTGAATGTCAATCGCAAACCGCAGTACGTGGTTCGCTGTCTGACCGATACCGCAGCTGACGCGAAGGCAGGCTGACCCTGTGTGGCTGCCCCGCCCAGCGGACGTTTGAATCAAATTTTCCGCACACGCAGTCTGTGCTGCCTTGAGTTGTGCGGACTTTCCCCCAGGGGCAGGATTCCGTTTGTCTGGTTTTGATCTGCAGGGTATGGAAATTATTGCCTGTCGTTCAGCCCATAGGTTTCGCAGTCTGTGACTTATGAAAACCCCTCAGTTCACCGTTGTCACTCCGTGCTACAGGACAGCCGCCTGTATCCCTGAGCTGTATCGGCGACTGGTGGCGGTTTTTGCCGAACTGAACGCGACGTTCGAACTGATCTTCGTCGATGATGGCAGCCCGCAGGATGACTGGCAGCAGATTGTCAGGCTGGCCCACACAGATAATCGCATCCGCGGTTTGCAGCTGAGCCGCAATTATGGGCAGCATTTCGCCATTCAGGCAGGACTGCAGCATTCTGCCGGTGACTGGGTAATCGTGATGGATTGCGACCTGCAGGATCCCCCGGAGGCAATCCCGGAACTGTATCAGGCTGCACTGCGGGGATATGATCTGGTTCAGGCGCGGCGAAGTCTGCGTCAGGACACATGGTTGCGGCGAACCGCATCCCGCTGCTATTGCCGAATATTTAATTTTCTCAGCGAACGCAGTATGGATTCCGCCATCGCAAATTTTTGCCTGATGAAACGGGGTGTGGCGGAGGCAGTTTGTGGCTTCTGCGAACGCAATCAGAATCTGCCCATGTTCCTCGAATTGGTGGGATTTCATAAACAGGTGGTTGATGTGCCGCACAGCAACCGTTTTAGCGGGCGGAGTGCTTACTCGCTGGCACGCCTCTATCGGCTTGGTCTGGGAGTGATGGTGGCGCATTCCAATCGCCCACTCAGGCTGTCAATTCAGTTTGGACTGCTGTTGTCCGCCGGCGCGGTGCTCTACGGGCTGTTCACGCTTGGCAGATACTTCTGGCTCAGTTCTGTACCGGAAGGCTGGACAACACTGGCTTTGCTGCTCTGTTTTCTTGGTGGCCTCGGGTTTGCCAATCTCGGAATTATCGGTCTGTACCTCGGTATGGTGTTTGACGAAGTCAAGCGGCGTCCGCTGTACGTTGTGCGTCAGACGCTGCGGCCAGTCGGCTCGCAATCAGTACAGGTGATTTCCGCGGGGGATGTGCCATGAAGTCGCCTTTACCGCTTGCGCTGATCGGTGGTTCACTGCAGTCCGCAGTAGGACGAACGCATCACATTGCAGCCCGCATGGACAATCGCTGGAGAATTATCTGCGGTGCCTTCAGCCGAGAGCAGCACGTCTGCAGCGAAACTGCCGAAGCCCTGTCACTGCCTGCATCGGCCGCATTTACAGACTATCACGACATGCTGCACAGATTCGCCGGTCGACTCGCGGCGGTCTGTGTGCTCGTCCCTACGCCGCAGCACGCGGAAATTATCTGTGATGTACTGCAGGCCGGTATTCCTGTGATCAGCGAAAAATCTCTCGCCTGCTCGCCTGCCGAAGTTGCGCGTATCATCGATGTCCGCGATGCCACACACGGAAAACTGGCCGTGACCTTCAACTACTCGGGATACCCGGCGATTCGTGAAATGCGGCAGATGATTGCCGCAGGACGGCTTGGGAGTCTAATCCATGTGGCTGCCGAAATGCCGCAGGAAGGCTTTATTCGCTGGGCCGGCAGACCGTTTCAGCTGCCGCAGCCCCAGCCCTGGCGACTGACTGACGGACGACTGCCCACCGTCTCACTGGACCTCGGAGTGCATCTGCATCATCTGATTGGATTTGTCACCGGTCAGCACCCGGTCAGCGTCACCGCCTGTCAGTACTCAAAGGGGCACTTTTCAGAAGTTACGGACAGCGTGCACGCAATGGCCCGATACACGGACTCGCTCTCCGTGGATCTGTGGTATGGAAAGTGTTTCCTTGGCTGCGCCAACGGTCTCCGGATCCGTGTCTTCGGGACAGAAGGCAGTGTCGAATGGCTGCAAATGCAGCCCGAGGTGCTGCATCTCAGTGATCGCTGCGGCCGAGTTCAGTTGCTCACTCGCAGCTCCACTGATGCAGAGGTCTGCGGCCAGCCAAGGTACTCACGATTCAAACCCGGACACCCCGACGGCTTTCTTGAGGCGTTTGCCAACTACTATTCCGATCTCGCTGACTGGCTGCAACCCCACGCCGATCACGATGGAACTGCCGCCGAAGGCGATATCGCCAGTGCCGAAATGGCCCTTGAGGGCCTGCAGCTGATGGAAGCCATCACGGAATCCGCGAGGTGCGGACGCTGGGTGGATGTGGGCCAGTATGCATATGCCCTCTGATGCCTCAGGCCGGTCGGCACCGCTCACCCAGGCGTGCCAGGCACCGCCGTGGAGCTTTGTGCAGGAATTCCTGCAGCATCCGGAACGGCGGTTCCTGTTTGGAGCCACCGCAGCAGCCGCGCAGGTGTGCCGTGAACTGCCGATTGCCGCGATCCTGGATGATCATTTTCCCCAGTCGTCGTTTTGTGGTGTCCCTGTGGCCAGACTTGCGCAGGCACACCCTGACAGCCTGGTCGTCGCGACTCAGCTGGGGCGACCGGCGTCGGCCACTGCTGCTCTGACGGCCGCCGGGCTGCAGCACTGCGACTTTTTTAGCTTTGCCCGCTTTTCGGGTCTGCTGTTGCCGGCGGTCCGCTTTTGGTCCGGATTTACTGATCAGACTGCGGCCCATCTGCAGGAGCTTGCCTGGCTGCGGTCCCAACTTGCCGATAAGCTGTCAGTTGAGGTACTGGATCGGCTGGTACAGTTTCGCCTGCACGCTGACGTGTCGGCTTTGCACGGCTTTACTGACATGCAGACGCAGCAGTATTTCGAGGATTTTCTCGAACTGCGTCCGGATGGTGAAGTCTTCGCCGACGTCGGTGGGTACGACGGTGCCACGACCGCTCAGTTTCTGCAGGCTTGCCCAGGGGCGACGCAATCCTGGTGTTTTGAACCGCATCCTCAGAATCTGCAGCTGATCGAAACTCGATTTCAGCATGATCAGCGGGTCAGCGTGATTGGCTGTGCTCTGGGTGAACAGGCAGGCACTGCGACACTGGCAGGCGAGGGCAGTGTGGCTGCCATTTCCGCACACGGCACTCTGTCAATCCCCGTGCGAACTCTGGATTCCCTGCAGCTGCCGCACCTGACATGGCTGAAGATGGATATCGAAGGCAGTGAAGTCAGTGCTTTGAAAGGCAGCGCCCGGACAATTTCCCGGTGCCACCCTCGACTGGCGATCTGCGTTTACCACGAAGCGAGAGATCTCTGGGAAATCCCTCGACTGGTACTAAATATCCATTCTCGTTACGCCGTCTATCTGAGGCACTACACCGAGGGTGTGGTCGAAACCGTCATGTATTTTGTGCCACTGAAATGACTCGATTGCTGATCGCCGGTGGCGGGCATTCAGACGTGCCACTGATTCAGGCAGCCAGGAACCTCGGCTGGACGGTCGCCACGGCCGGGAACCGCCCGGACGAGCTCGGGCACCGCTTAAGCCACGTGTTTCTGCACTGCGACTACTCCGATCCACAGGCTGTCCTCGCTGCGGCGCGCCAGTTTCGTGCAGAAGCCGTCTGTGCCTGTTGCAACGACTTTTCAGCAGTCTCCTGTGCCTTCGTCGCAGCAGAACTGCAGTTGCCCGGTCATGACACACCTGAGACCTGCGGCATTATTCATCACAAGGATCGCTGGCGACAGTTTTCCCGGCAGGCAGGACTGCCCGGCCCGCGGGCTGTTGGCTGCACCCGCGTGGCAGAAGTCACGGCTGCCGTGGCACAGCTGGGGCTGCCCGTGATTGTCAAGCCCGTTGATCTCACTGGCGGCAAAGGGATTCAGACTGCTCACACGCTGGAGGCCGCCGTCGCCGCGGCTCGTAACGCCCTTGCAGCGTCGCGAGCAGGACGCATTGTTGTTGAAGAATTTCTTGCCGGGACACGGCATGGGCTGTCCTGCATGCTGCAAAGGCAGCAGGTGGTATTCAGCTTTGCCGACGACGAATATTACCACCTGAGTCCGTACCGAGTGTCGGCGGCCAGTTCCCTCACGTCCTGTACCAAAGAAACACTGGCGGAAGTGCTGCAGGCGGTACAGCGCACGGCGACGCTGCTGCAGTTGCAGGACGGAATTTTTCACCTGCAGTTTATCAGGCGCCCGGACGGTCGCCCGGCCATCCTCGACGTCTGCCGTCGAGCTCCGGGAGATCTTTATCTGGATCTGGTACGCCATGCGACGGGCGTGCCCTATGCGGAGTGGATCCTGAAGGCGGCTGCCGGAGTGCCTTTCAGCGTGCCGCACACGCTGCCTCCGCAGCGGGCAATCACCCGGCATTGCCTGATGGCCGATCGAAGCGGTGTGCTGCAGGAGATCCGCCTGGATCCGCAGCTCGATGCTCGCATCTTTGATCGGATGATCTGGGGACAGCCCGGTGCTCAGGTGACTGACCCAGGACTGCAAAAATTCGGCATCGTGTTCGTCGACCACGGCAGTGAGTCGCAGCTGCGCTGCGAAGCGCCCCGACTGCAGCAGCTGCTGCAATGCCGTGTCACCTGAAAATGCACCCCCAAAGTCTTCCCACAGTTGCCTGCTCGAGGACTGCAAATGACTCAGACTGCCACAATTCCCGTCATTCGCCCACGAAGTGTGTTTCAGCTTGTCGAGCAGCAGTTGCCAGGGCAGAACGTCGAGATTTCAATGCTGATGCCACCCAGCGGAATCGGCAGTCTGCTGACACTGGAAAGTGCCCTTGTGGCCGCACTGCTGAAGATCACCAGCGCCGAGTCCATCTTTGAATTTGGAACTTTTCATGGTTCCACAACCGTGATGCTGGCTGCCAACAGCGGGCCCCGCGCCTGTGTCACTTCACTGGATCTGCCGCAGCAGCAAATTGCCCCAGGCACGCCCGCCGGGCTTGATCTGGCCGATGCCGATCAGAATGACCAGTTTCTCAGGATGATGTATCGCGATCGCGGACCGTATTGTGTCAGCCAGGCGCGAGCCGAGCTGCAGCAGAAAATTCGGCTGATCACAGAAGACAGCCGTACGTTCTGCCCGGTGCAGGCCGGACTCGCAGGCTCACAGGACCTGGTCCTTGTGGACGGTGGTCATGATTTTGTTACGCAAATGAATGATTCGCTCAAGGCGCTGCAGCTGGCGAAGCCCGACAGTGTCATCATCTGGCATGATTATGGATCGGCAATACACACGGACGTGGCCCGCTGTTTGCAGGAACTGGCTGCCAGTCAGCCACTCGTGTCAATCGGCAGCACCATGCTGTGTCTGTGTCTGCGTGGGCGATTCGCCCGGATGGGACTGGCGGCAGGCTGAATCGCGGGAGGTGCATTGTGCAGCATCACGAGACACAAGACAGGTGGTATCGCAGTCCGATATCGGCTGACGTGCTGAAAAAACTGCATCATCGCAGCGACTGGCAGGCATGGTGCCGCATGCTGGGGCACCTGGGAGCGCTGCTGGTGAGCGGTGTCGCGTTTTGGTACTCGGCACGAAATGGCTGGTGGTTGATCGCCGCAGTTGTACTGCTCTGGCATGGCATGGTGTTTTCGTTCCTTGGCTACGCGGGAGCCTGTCATGAGCTGTCACATGGGACTGTTTTTCGCAGCCGGCGCTGGAATCAGTTCTGGCTGAACCTGCTGTCGTTCCTCGTTTGGACCAATCAGTCGTGGTTTGTTCGTTCTCATCGTTTGCATCACCGTCACACACTGCAGGCGGGGCTGGACAGTGAAGTTCCCACAACTCGCTGCCTGACTTTACGGCAACTGCTGTTGCGAGGAGTACTGGATCCTCGCAGACTGGTGCGGACCGTGCAGACACAGTGGCTGAACGCCTGTGGCGTGTTTCCTGGCGCGGCTCGCAGTGGTGTCCTGCCAGAGCACGATGCGGCAGGGCGACTGGAAGTGCGCAGAACCGCTCGCGTGATGCTGGGGGGACATGCCGTCCTGCTGCTGTTGTGTTTGCTGACGGGAGCCTGGCAGTTGGTGCTGCTGATCAGTCTGGCATCATTCATTGGCAACGGACCATCCATTCTGCTGGCCTCCGCACAGCACTGCGGTCGCCCCGCTGCCACTCAGGACTTTCGGGAAAACAGCCGGACAGTGCTGCTGCCAGCCTGGCTTTCATTCTTTTACTGGAATATGAACTATCATATCGAGCACCATATGTATCCTGGTGTTCCCTGTTACCGACTGCCGGCCCTGCGCACCGTCCTCGCGGATGATCTGCCAGTTGCCACCGCCGGTCTCCATGGCGTTTTTATCGAATTTCGTCGTGATCTGCACTCGCCACATCACGGCGGCTGCTGACGATCTGGCCCGGTTGTTGAAAACGTCAATGTGAATCCACATGTGTCCGTGACTGTCGGAATTTCACTTTACTAAGGGACGACTGATTCGATTGCAGGCTGAAATTATGGTGCGAGGTTATCGTAAGGCAAAGCTTGATTTTTCGAAGCGTGGAACCAGTGTGGATTGGTCAATGGTCGGCGAGCAGGCTTTATCGGGAACGCCTGAGTTCTGTTGGATGGCCGTCTGTTGGGATTCTGAAGTGTTACGCTGCCTGCGATACGAATTGTTGTACAATACCGGCCTTGCAGTAGAGTTGACTGAGTGTATAGCGAATGTTGCAAATATCCGCGTCGTTATGGCAAGCCTGGCTCTGTTAGGTTCTTTATTAACTACGAAACAATGGCAAGTAAGCATGGAGGTAAATACATGCCATTGAATAATAGTGATTTCAGCCACTGCTAACAGATCTCTCTGCTGTGGACAATCGCTTGTATCAAATTGAACTTGATTCTGTGGGTTCTGTTTCTGCTTTCCGCTGATCGTGATTTCGTCGCATTTAAATTTAGTCTGACATCGAATTGTTCCGCCTCGTCGGGCTGAACTGGAGCTTCATGAATGCCGACCGTGCCTTTTCTGGAACTGAAGCTGCAAAACTCGCTGATCTGGGATCAAATTCACGGTGAATTTGGCGATCTGGTTTCCCAGGCTCAGTTCATTCTGGGTCCCGCTGTAAAGGGCTTCGAAGAATCCTTTGCCCGGTATTGTGGGGCCAGACATTGTGTCGGACTGAACAACGGCACGACAGCTTTGCACATGGCGCTGCTGGCATTCAATATCGGGCCGGGCGACGAAGTGATCACCACGCCTCACAGCTGGATCAGTACCAGCTGGGG
>JBJTPZ010000490.1:0-3050 GCA_046075365.1 Planctomycetaceae bacterium | reverse complement strand
CCGCCACGTGGTTCCCAGATCCTCGCTGCACAGGACGATGATGCAGGACGTGGGGTGTACCATGTGACCGTCGGGGCAGCTGCGAAAGGTCAGGTAGATTCGGTTTTGGAACCAGCAGAGGTCGGTGAAGGCGTTGTGCTGGCCATTCCAGAAGGCTCGCCGCACCCCGGAAACTCGCACCGCCGGGAGTTCGGCTGACGGGGCTGCCGGTCGGGGCCCGGCGACAGAGCCGGCACCCGGCAGTAACGTTCCGGCAGAGATTGAGGCCAGCAGCAGGCTTTGACGGCGGGAAAACAGCGGAGCGTCAGGCATGGGGCAATCCGGACAGGGGGGGAGTGACGATCAATCGGTGAAACATATCTTTTCAGGCAGAAAGCGGTGTTGCAAGCTGTCCTGCGAGCCACTTTTGCCGGGAAAACCGATGGTTCGCCCGGATTTCCGAGTCGAAAACTGCGTTAATTCCGCCCATTCGGCTGCGAAGGATCTGGTTTCCCGGTGCAGAAATACTGTACGATATGCAGGGATCTCCCCACCAGGCTGCGGATGTTCCCCTGTTTGCCATTCGCTGTGCTGTGGGGTTCGGCCTGAAAATTCTTAGTCCAAAGGTCTGCAACATGCGTCGCCGCCAGGTTCAGCGTAATGTCCGGTCATCCGTCCTGGGCACTGTCGCGGATTCCGTGGAAGTTCGCGTCCTGTTAAGTGCAGATCCGGCCATGGCAGCGGTCGATGTTGTCAGCGATGATGCCGTTTCTGCAGAACAGCCGGCTGCTGAGCAGAATCTGGCTGTCGGTGAACCTGAATTCGACGTTGTGGATATTCGGATTACCACAGACCCGGTGCTTTGTGATCAGCCCATCGCATTTCAGCCGGACGGCTCCTTTGGCGAAGCCGACGTTAACGAAGCTGACAGCACAGTGCCTGGCGACGATACACAGGCGATCGCCGAGTGCGGGGTGCTGCTTCAGCCGGAACAGCTGTCCGTTGAACCGCAGGTGATCACTTGCCAGCCTTACAACCTGATCGACGAATCGCAGCAGCCGGTTCTGCTGGGGCTGAGTGAAAACTTTGAATTCGGTGGCGCAGCCGAATCCGGCATTGTTGATGTGACCGCGTTCGGCGGTGCCAGCCGTTTTGCTCAGTTCTACAATCCGGTGGCGTTTGTTTCCGGCTCGGTGACGGCAGAGATCGAGCTGGCCAGTGCAGCGGAGTACGATCAGGACGGCAACCTGATTGCTCCGGCAGTGCTGCAGGACCGGCTGTCCGGCATTCGGTACTGGCAGCCCAAACAGTTCACGCTGCAGTCAGCCGGTGATCTGACAGAGCTGCTGCAGAACTATGGTGTTTCGGATTACTCTGTTGATGAACAGGGTGCGTGGGTCATTCCTGTCAGTCCACAGGACAGCGTCGAGACACTCAATACGGTGATGCACCTGCAGCTTGCGTTTACACTGCAGACAAACGACACCGTACAGGCTCAGGTTTTGCTGCAGCCTGTGGATGGTCAGGATGCACAGCCGCTGCTGATCCAGCTTCCGGACAGTCAGATTACAGTGAATTATGAATCCGGCTGGACGGATCCGATCTGGCAGACGGGTGAGTGGCAGAACACTGCCGTGCAGATTCAGGCCAGCGGTGCCTTCAACGGGACGCTGGAAGTGGCAGAAGCACCTGCCTGGGATGAGGCTGGTCAGCTGGTGTCAGCAGGTCTGCTGGTGGATGTGGCGACGGGTCTGAGGTATCGGTCGCCGCTGGTGCTGACGGTTTCCGGAGACTCGCTGGAGAAGCTGGATCAGCTGCTGCAGGATTCACAGTGGGCGGCTGGTCTGGATACGAAGATTGTGTCAGTGACTGAGCCTGATTCGCAGACTCGTCAGATCGAGATTGCACCCGGGACCGGATATGATGCACTGCAGCTGGCCGGTCGACTGAGCGAGCAGACAGGACTGCAGGTTGTGGTGCGGCTTGTTGCTGCGGATGAGGGTGGCGTGGATCTGGAAATCAGCACCGCTGAGACTCAGCTGGTGGTGATTTACCCGGTCTACATGTACGCTCGTGGTTCCGTTGGCACTGGTACCACGGACGTGCAGTTCGGTACTGAATTGCAGGCTGACCCTGAAGTTCAGTATGGTGATGTATTGACGGCCGTGGCGGACGGTCCGGTGAAGTTTGCCGAGGGCGTGGATCTGCCGGTCTTTGCGATGGGCCGAACTTTTGGGCAGCCGCCGGTGTTTGCTGAGCGGGAAGTTGTTCGTGAAGCGGCCGCTCAAATGTGGGTCGCTCGCACGCGTCAGCCGCAGTCCGACATGGTTCGTGAGATTTCGGCACTGGTGTCGGCCGACAATACGCTGTCGCGAGTTTCCGGGATTGCTGCCGTTTCGCTGTTGCCCGAGCGTTCTCTGCCGGTGTCGGCAGTTGCAGAGCGGCGGGCCGAGCAGGACTCTTCGGTGCAGCTGACGTTTGAGCTGCCGGCTGAGATTCAGGTGCAGGCGACGGAATCTGCGTCTGAGCTGCAGCTGCTGAATCCTGGACTGCGTCGACGTCAGCCGCGTCCTGTGCCTCCGGGTACTCAGCAAGGTGATGTGCCCGCTGAGGTGCCTGTGCAGCAGCCGGCAGTGCCTGTGCCGGGACCTGTTCCGGCTGAGCGGCCGGCGGCACAGACTGGACCGATTGAGGTACCGGTGTCTTTGTCGAATCCGGCGATTGACAGTCTGATGGCGGCGTTTGCTGCTGCGGGTCTGGGCCATTGAGCTGGTGCTGACTGTCGCAGTTTGAGGCGGATTGAGGGGCCGGCGGGGGGCTCGGGCTGGAAAGCCCGATCTACGATTCGGGTGCGTGGCCGGGCGTGTGCTCGGGCTGGAAAGCCCGAGCTACGGGAAGTTGCGGCCTGGCGAGCCGGGCACGGCAGTGCCCGGGTGTGTGGCAAGGATGCCGCCAGTTTCCTTGCGGCCTGTTGGGTTACTTTTCGCGTCTTCGTGGCCGTGAGAACTGCACCATGCTGCGATGCAGAATACTGGCAGAAGCGCACGGCGCGGCCTGCGGCAGCTCGGCGG
>JBJTPZ010000489.1:0-10331 GCA_046075365.1 Planctomycetaceae bacterium | reverse complement strand
ACGGCAGGGCTTCGCGAATCCGGCGATCATCGGTGACATTGCACGCCGCGTCCAGCGGGACATTGAAGTCGACTCGCATCAGCACGGTTTGACCGGAAACAGCGAGATCACTGATTGATTTTTTGGCCATGGCTCTGGTTGTTATCTGAGAAAAATACGAAGTTGTAACGGCCCGCGTGGAGGCTTGCGAAACCCCGACCGGCGACCTGCGGCGTATGTTACAACAGCCCAATCCTGATTCGCAAATGAATGTGGCCCTGCGTACTGTGGACATCCGGATCCGGAGAAATTCCCCGATTCGTCCGGGCAAAACTGGGCAAAACAGCGAAAAATGACCTGATTCTGCGGAATGCAGTGGTCAAACATGCGGAAGTGCACACCTGCAGTGCAGTCACAGGTTGACCGACCGCGAAAGCGGGTCTAGAGTGGGGACATACCCAGGGTACCAGCCCGGGCTCGAAGTCGTTCAACTCTCAAGAAGCAGCCGCCTATGTCGGGATCGCAGGAATCACCGTCTGAAAACGGGTCGGGGAACCAGAATAATCCGAAGTCACCGCGGAAGGATCGCAGTCAGTCGGGGGGCGGATTCTGGTACCTGCTGGTGGCAGGCATGCTGGCTGCCGTTCTGTTTTCCGTGGTGACTCGCGGCTACAAAGGCGACAAAGTCGAATACAGCGAATTCGTGCGTCAGGTCCGCGAACAGATACTCAAGAAAGAGAATCTTAACGAGCTGAAGATCACGGATGCCTGGATGACCTGGCAGGATCAGCCCAAAGAAGCCGTCTCGTCCGGAAAAGCGGCGCTCGTTCGCCGTTATTACACGCCTTTGCTCAGTGCCAGCGAACAGACTCGCAACGAACTGTGCATCCTGCTCGATGAAGCCGGCATTCGTTATGGCTTCTCTGAGCCTGCTCCGGAATGGCAGCAGATGCTGCCGTTTCTCTTTACCACTCTGCTGCTGGTTGGCGGGCTGATCTTTGTGATTCGTCGGGTGGGCGGTGCGGGCTCGGCGATGTCCTTCGGACGCAGTCGCGGTCGCCTGTATGCTCAGGATGACGTGCAGGTCACGTTTGCTGACGTGGCGGGCATCGACGAAGCCGTTGAAGAACTCAAAGAGGTCGTGGAATTCCTTAAGACACCCCAGAAGTATCAGGCACTGGGCGGTCGAATCCCGCGTGGCGTGCTGCTGGTTGGACCTCCGGGAACCGGCAAAACAATGCTGGCGAAGGCTGTTGCGGGTGAAGCGGGAGTGCCCTTTTTTGGACTCTCAGGTTCCGATTTTGTCGAAATGTACGTGGGTGTCGGGGCTGCTCGAGTCCGCGACATGTTTCAGCAGGCCCTGCAAAGATCACCGGCCATTATTTTCATCGACGAGCTGGATGCGCTGGGCAAGGTGCGTGGCAACGGTGCTCCGGGCGGGCACGACGAGCGGGAACAGACCCTGAATGCTCTGCTGGTGGAAATGGACGGTTTTGGCACCGACCACAGTGTGATTGTCATGGGGGCTACCAATCGCCCTGAGACTTTGGATCCGGCTCTGATGCGACCCGGTCGATTCGACCGGCACGTTCTGGTGGACCGACCGGACATTAAGGGGCGTGAAAAAATTCTGAACGTGCACGCGCGTCGCATCAAAATGTCGGACGACGTGGATCTGAAGCGGGTGGCCAGGCTGACGCCCGGTTTTGTCGGCGCCGATCTTGCCAATCTGGTGAACGAGGCTGCTCTGCTGTCAGCCCGCCGTGAAGACAAACGAGTCACCATGAAGGCGTTTGAAGACGGAATAGAACGCGTGATGGCGGGTCTGGAAAAAACTTCGCGGATTATCGTGGAAGACGTCAAGCGTCGTGTCGCGTGCCATGAAAGTGGCCACGCGCTGGTGGCAGCCAGCCTGCCGCACACGGACCCGGTACACAAAATTTCCATCATTCCTCGCGGCATGGGTGCCCTGGGGTACATGCTGCAGCTTCCTGAAGACGACCGCGAGCTGCTGACACAGTCCGAGCTGCAAAGCCGACTGGCGGTGCTGCTGGGTGGAATCGCTGCCGAGCAGATTGTCTACAACGAAACATCAACCGGCGCTCAGAACGACCTGCAGCGCTGTTCTGATCTGGCCCGTCGCATGGTGACAGAGTTTGGCATGAGTCCTCGGCTGGGGCGGATGTACTACAGCGATGCTCAAAGATCGCCGTTCCTTGCAGGTTCCGGGGCAATTGTGTCGGAATCGGTGCACGCCGAAGCGACTCGCCGAGAAATCGATCTGGAAGTCAAGCGTCTGGTCGATGAGGCCTATCGTACGGCTCAGGACACACTCACGTCGCAGCGTGCAACGCTGGACAAGCTGGCTGCTGATCTGATGGAAATGGAAACCATGACGGCCGAACACATGCACCGGGTCATCGACGAGAACCGTCGCGGTCCGAAACTGATGGCTGTTCCGCCGGCAACTTTGGACCTGCCTGCAGACGGTCGGCCCTCTGAAGACAGCGGTGTGATTACTGACGGGGAAAGTGACCGAGGAGTGCAGGTGGTGTGAACCCAGCACCTGTTCCTTATGCCAGCACCTGTTCAATGGCGTGAGCTTCCTGAACGCCCGTCAGTTTCTGGTTCAGACCGCCGTAAAACCATGTCAGCCGTTTGTGGTCCAGTCCCATCAGCCGCAGAATTGTGGCATGAAAGTCCCGCACGTGGCGGCGGTCCACTGCCGCCTCTGCTCCCAGATCATCTGTTTCTCCAAACGACGTGCCTCCGCGGACACCTCCCCCGGCCAGCCAGCAGGTGAAGCCTTTGGGATTGTGATCACGTCCGCCCTGATCACCTTGTGAAACGGGCTGCCGTCCGAATTCACCACCCCAGACAATCAGCGTCTCATCCAGCAGTCCACGCTGCTCGAGGTCCTGCAGTAAGCCGGCCATGGGCCGATCGACTTCCGGACAGTGAATCGTCAGATTTTCTTCAACACCAAAGTGCGCGTCCCAGTTCTGCTGCTGATGGCCTCCGCCACTGTAGATCTGCACAAACCTGACACCCCGTTCGATCAGCCGTCGGGCGATCAGACACTGCCGGCCGAAGACGGACGGTCCCACAGCCAGGCGGTGAGCCGGATAGCTGTCGAAAATGCCATACATTTCCAGTGTTTGACGAGTTTCTGCGGACAGGTCGAGGGCTTCAGGAGCACTGGACTGCAGCTGAAAAGCCAGTTCGTAGCTGGCCATCCGAGCCCGCAGCTCGGACACTTCCGGATGGCGGGCCTGGAATGATGCATCCAGCGACTGCAGAGCCTGCAGTTGTTCCCGCTGCAGGTCCACAGGATCCAGAGTATGCGGCTGCAGATCCAAAACCGCCTGGCCGCTGGTCCGAAAAACTGTTCCCTGGTGCTGGGCTTCCATGAAGCCGGCGCTCCAGTTTGGAGCCCCGGGGATCGGGCCACCGCGAGGATCCAGCATGACGACATATCCGGGCAGATTCTGATTTTCACGACCCAGACCGTAATTCAGCCACGAGCCCAGTGAAGGGTAGCCCTGCACAATCCTGCCGCAGTTCATTTGCAGATTGGCGGAACCATGCGCGAATGAATCCTGCCAAAGACTTTTTACGACTGCCAGCTTGTCCATGTGCTGCGACAGCCGGGGCAGGGCATCACTGCACCACAGACCACTGTCGCCGTGCTGCTGAAACCGGCGGCGGGAACCCAGCAGACGGCCTGGTTTCACGTCGCGACGGCGCAGCTCAATCCGCACTTCCTGACCATCGCGTTGCTGCAGTTCCGGTTTGAAATCGAACAGGTCCATCTGCGACGGACCACCGTACATATACAAAAAGATGCAGCGCTTCGCGCGATGCGGCAGCAGTGGCCCATGAGTCTCTTCGGCCAGCAGCGATGCTGCAGCCAGTCCGGCAAATCCCGCACTGCTGCCAAACACAAATTCTCGGCGCGACTGCAATCGCGATACACCACGCAGGCCCTGTTCCGCTCGCATGCTTGACATCAGGCTAAACCTATTCCAGGTACACAAATTCATTCAGGCTGAACATCGTGCGACACAGGGCGGCCAGTCCCTGCAGGCGACGCTGTTCTGCAGGATCCGCCTGCGGAAGCTGTCGCAGCTCGGCCGCCGGCCAGACTGCTGTCTGCACCTCAGACTGCTCGGCTGAACGCACACGAAAATTCCGAAACTCAATGTCCGAACCCCAGGTTCGCAGTCCCGCCAGTCGTCCCTGCAAACGATCGTTCAAAGGCTCATTCAGCAAGGGCTGCTCATTTCCGTCCAGATAGACCAGAATGCGGTCGTCTCGCAGCACCGCTTTCAGCTGATGCCAGCGATCAGCCGCGACATCTGCCGCCTGCTGCCTCAACAGGCGAAAATTCTGGCGATGATCTCCCAGCAGTACAGACTGCGCCGGGAGATTCAGGCTGACTTCATAGCCAAACCAGTTGTCCGCGCCGATTTTCGGTTCGCTGACGCACAGCAGCAAACCTCCAATTTCCGCTCGGCCACCGGGCATTCGCAGCTCCACCGAAACCTCACCCGCGGACAGCGGCTGCTGATCCCACAGGATCTTGCCACCCCGATCCGCTGCCACGCGCCAGCTGCTGTCACTCAACCGTCGCCACTCACCACCGAAATGACTAAACCCCTGTGGCACATGGGATTCCATCTGCTGACCGCGAGCAGCCAGAAGATCGATTTCCGGGAGTTTGGCCCCGTCGGCAGCCCAGTGCAGCTGCCGCAGATCAAGGCGACCTCCCCAGACAGCAACTCCCAGCCGACCCTCTGGCAGAAATTCCATGGAAAATGGTGCGGTCAGCAGGGGATTTTTGTTGTTTTCCAGAAAGACTTTGATCTCAGTGCCAATTTCCCAGCGAAATGCGTGCCACTGAGAATCTGTGGCAGGCCAGTCTGCGGCTGCCAGCACCTGTTCGTCTTTGCCTGCGGGTCGATGTCGCAGCCGCACTTGCCCCAGCTGCTGGTCAAACGTCAGACCCAGGCCGCTCCAGCCGGCACCATCGGGCTGAGCCCCGATCAGCAGCGTGGCCGATTCGACGGATCCGGCCAGTCGCAGCTGACCACTCAGCACACCGGTGCTGGTCTGTGGGCCCATCCAAAAAGCGTGCGGCCCCTGGCGTTTATCCACCACGTCAATGCCTTCATACCCGCCACCCCAGACTCCACCGCGATACTGCCACATGTCAGCCGGCCCCAGCAGGAAGGATGTGGGCGGGAGCTGCTGTCGATACGGCGAATACAGCGATTCGGGAACATCCGGGCGAAAGCTGATCTGTTCACTTTCCAGGGGCAGCTGCTGTTCCGCGCGCGACACGAACTGCAGTGCCGCCTGCAGTTCCACAGCAGTCGGATGCCGCTGCAAAATCCGTTCATAGATTTTCTGAACCTGAGCCGCAGCGTCGGTCGTGTCCATGACCTGTTTCGCCAGCGTTTGAGCACGCTCGGCGGTAAATCGACCGTGCAGCAGAATCAAAGCCTGCGGTGCAACCGTTGTCACGGGGCGTTCGGTCAGCGGAGCCGCGGTGTTGGTATAGTCGAGCGATTCAAGGACCGGATCGCGCACACCCCGCTTGACGATTGCATACAGGCTGCGTCTGCACTGCTCGCTGGCGGCACTGGTCTGCCAGCCCAGCCCGGGCTTTGACTGCCCGGCCAGAACCTCACCACTTAGCTGCGGATACATTTCAGGTCCGCCCACCGCCGTATTCAGTTCGCCGCTGCTGAAGAGCAGGCGGTCACGAATCGATTCAGCTTCCAGTCGTCGAAACGGAAATTTCCACAGCAGTCGACTGGCCGGATCACGCTGCTCGGCCTGCAGCACCAGTGCGGGCGAAAGATCGGCCGTGCGGGAACTGCGACGCCAGGCGGCAGACGTAAGAATGCGACGGTGCAGGTGCTTCAGGGACCAGCCGTGCTCCATGAAATCGATCGCCAGCCAGTCCAGCAGCGGCTGATTTGACGGCAATTCACCTGCTTTTCCAAAGTCTGCGGTGGACCCCACCAGCCCGCGGCCGAAATGAAAATGCCAGACTCGATTGGCGGCAACACGGGCCGTCAGCGGATGGTCGCTTCGCACCAGCCATTTGGCAAAAGCCAGCCGTCGGCCACTGGAGGGAAACAAATCGGCCAGCGGCGACAGGGACTGCATGTCCGTCAGCAGCTGACTGTCGGCAGCGAGCGAGTCAGTTCGACACAAGACCTGCGGAAACGCCGGCTGCACCACGGCACCGGGGTTCGCAGCCTGACCACGCACCAACACCCTGGTTTCCGGTGGCTGCCTGCCAGCCTCGCGGACTGCCAAAGTCCACGTTAGCGGCTGCGCTGGCTGGCCCGCAGGCGGCTGCAGAGCTCGGCGGACCTGCAGAGCGTCCTCAAGCGGCAGCACTGTCGCACTTTCCGGCTTCTCCTCGGGGTTTTCATAGCGGCGAATGCCGCGAAAGAAACTGAGCATGCGGTAGTAGTCAGCCTGCGGCAGCGGGTCGAACTTATGGTCATGACAGCGAGCGCAGCCGATTGTCAGTCCCAGCATGGAGGCTCCCACTGTCACCAGCACATCATCCAGATCATCAAATTCGGCCTGCCTGCGGTCATCCGCCTCATCGTCCCACACACCCACACGATAAAAGCCGGTTGCCGTGCGGGCTTCAGCGGAGGTGTCGGTCAGCTCGTCGCCAGCCAGTTGTTCGAGCAGAAATCTGTCCCATGGTTTATCCTGCAGAAACGACTGCACGACATAGTCACGGTAACGCCACGAGTACGGCTTGTAGCCATCACGCTCGTACCCATTGCTCTGGCCGAATCGCACCACGTCCAGCCAGTGCCGAGCCCAGTGTTCGGCATAGGCCGGACGGGACAGCAGATCGTCCAGCAGTGCCGCAAACTGCTGCTCGTTCAACGTCCCGGTGGCAGTGCCGGCGATTCGCTGCTGCCACGAAGTCAGCTCTGCGAATGTCGGTGGCAATCCTGTCAGCGTCAGGAATGCACGACGAACAAGGACGTGAGGTTCAGCCTGCGGCAGCGGAGTCACCTGCTGCTGTTCGAGCTGTGCCAGCAGCAGAGCATCAACGGGATGCTGGTGCGCTGCAGTGCCACCTGGAAGTGATGCTCGCGGCGGCTGAAATGCCCAGTGCTGCCGGTCAGAATCTGTTACCGGCATGGTCGCTGATCTCAGGCCGGATTTGCCAGGGGCATCTTCGGCTGGCCAGGGCGCCTGCTGCCGGACCCAGTCTGTAAGTACCTGAATATCGGCGGCCGCAAGTTTGCCGGAAGGCGGCATTTCGAAACCGTCATAGTGAACAGCTCGGATCAGCAGACTGGATTCCGGCTGACCCGGGACAATCGCCGGGCCACTGTCACCGCCGGTGATGATGGCAGTCCGCGACTGCAGGCTGAGTGAACCCTTGATTTTCTCGCCCGAGTGGCACTCGTAACAATGCCTGATCAGCAGCGGCCGCACTTTGGACTCGAAGAAGTCCAGCTGAACCGCGGAGAACTGCGGCGGCTGTGCGATAACGCTGCCTGACTGCCCGGACAACGCGGAAGCCATAAACAAGACAGCAACCGGCAGATAAAGCCGGACAATACGTCGGCAGGATAAATTGACGATCATGCGTCATTCGTTCGAGTCAGCGGGACAGAAGAGCAGCAGTAACAGTTGGCAGGCGCTGCAGGATCATCCCACAGACACCGAGACAACTCAACGCTGGCTGGCTGGCTTTTGCCGGACCGGGCCAGCCACCGCTGCCCAGCCCGGCGTACCTGTCCAGTCACAATACACGGCCCACGTTGCCAGCCGCATTACCACTGCTGTTGCACAGCTCAAACGACCCGCCCGCCGGGTACCAGTTTCCGCAGCGTGAACCTTGAGCCCTGCCAGGCGGACGACAGCCCGCTGCAGACTGCTCCCAGCAGAACAGCCCAGACAGTATACGAGATAGTGTCCGGATTCCCGACGTCTTTGAAAATTGCCACGCACACAAGACCGGTGACCGCACCACAGAAACCCGAGCAGGCAATGCGAAAACCTCGACCTGCCGGCGCAGCTCGCCACGGAATCGCCGCAAGGGACATCAAAGCGACGATCGGCAAACTGACAAGAAGAGCGTACACGAAGCCGATGGGAAAGGCGGGCGGATAGAAAAGACCGCCGCCAATCGCAATTCCGCAAGCGGTTGCCTTCACCCAGCGAGCAGGAGTTACGATCTCAACATACCATTTGTCATGAACCGTCGTTCGCCGCTGATCACTGGCATCAGCAGACACAACCGTGCTTGCGAACGGATTGTGTTCCCCTGCGTAATTCATGACCGCCTGCCTTTGTCGGAAACTGAAATGGATCGAAATCACTGTGTTTACGAACCGCTGAGCCGCTGCGGGGCGTAAACCAAACCGCTCAGAAACCGGAGTGATGCTCCTTACGGCGACTGACGCCCCGGTCCTTCCGCCACCATGCCCGGCCGGCACTGACGACTGCGTCCAAGCAGGCAATACCCTGTTAATCCTCCGACGAAACCAATCACCGCTGCGAAAATCACGGCTGTCGGCCCAAACAGCAGCATGCTGGCTGACCCCGCCCCGCCACCACAGATCAGGCTCCACGCAATTCCATCAGCGGCAGGGTTGCCCGGCAGATGGCTGCGAGCGACCCGCCCCCCGGGTTCCAGTTTCCGCAGCATGAATCTTGAGCCCCACCAGGCGGACGACACCCCGCTGCAGATTGCTCCCAGCAGAACAGCCCAGACCATTAACACAGTTTCGGTGGCCATGGGACCGCCCACGCACACATACCCCGTCAGCGCACCGCAGATCGCTGAGCAGGCAATTCGAAAACCTCGGCCAAACGGTGCAGCACTCCACGGAACCGCCAAAATTGAAATCAAAGCGACGATCGGCAAACTGACAAAAAGAGCGAGCACGAAGCCGATGGGAAAGGCGGGCGGATAGAAAAGACCGCCGCCAATCGCAGTCCCGTAAGCAGTTGCCTTCACCCAGCGAGTTCGAGTGATGATTTCCACGTACCCATCATCAGGCACACTCGTTCGCCGCTGATCACTGGCACAAGCAGACTCGCCACCCGTGATTGCGAACGGATTGTGTTCCTCTGCGTAATTCATGACCGCCTGCCTTTGTCGGAAACTGAAGGGGATCGAGATCGTTTCTTTGCGAACCGCCGAGCCGCTGCGGGGCTTAACCCAAAACGTTCAAAAACCGGAGTGATGCTCCTTACGGCGACTGACGCCCCGGTCCTTCCGCCACCATGTCCGGCCGGCACCGACCACTGCGTCCAAGCAGGCAATACCCTGTTAATCCTCCGACGAAACCAATCACCGCTGCGAAAATCACGGCTGTCGGCCCAAACAGCAGCATGCTGGCTGCCCCCGCCCCGCCACCACAGATCAGGCTCCACGCCATTCCATCAACGGCAGGGTTGCCCGGCAGATGGCTGCGAGCGACCCACCCGGGTACCAGTTTCCGCAGCATGAACCTTGAGCCCCACCAGGCGGACGACATCCCGCTGCAGACTGCTCCCAGCAGAACAGCCCAGACCGTTACCACATTGTCAACGGCCAGGGGACCGCCCACACACACATACCCCGTCATCGCACCGCAAATCGTTGAGCAGGCAATCCGAAAACCTCGGCCAGGCGGTGCAGCACTCCGCGGAACCGCCAAAATTGACATCAAAGCGACGATCGGCAAACTGACAACAAGAGCGTACAGGAGGCCGATGGGAAAGGCGGGCGGATAAAATAGAGCGCCGCCAATCGCAGTTCCGTAAGCGGTTGCCTCCATCCAGCGAGTTCGAATGATGATTTCCACGTACCCATCATCAGGCACACTCGTTTGACGCTGATCACTGGCACAAGCAGACTCGCCACCCATGAATGCGAACGGATTGTGGTCCTCTGCGTAATTCATGACCGCCTGCCTTTGTCGGAAACTGAAATGGATCAAGATCGTTTCCTCGGGAACCGCTGAGCCGCTGCGGGGCTTAACCCAAAACGTTCAAAAACCCGAGTGATGCTCCTTACGGCGACTGACGCCCCGGTCCTTCCGCAACCATGTCCGGCCGGCACCGACGACTGCGTCAAGCAGGCAATACCCTGTAAATCCTCCGACGCCCCCAATCACCGCTGCAAAAAGCACGGCTGTCGGCAGACCAGACAGCAGCATGCTGGCTGCCCCCGCCCCGCCACCACAGATCAGGCTCCACGCCATTCCATCTGCGGCAGCAGGTTTGCCCGGCAGATGGCTGCGGGCGTCCAGAAAAAGACTGCCCAGCACGACGGCGGGGATGCCGGCGATTAACGCCAGACCACCGCC
>JBJTPZ010000488.1:0-5944 GCA_046075365.1 Planctomycetaceae bacterium | reverse complement strand
CTCGTCGGTGATCTTTGCAGCTAGGATTTCCTGAGTTTCGCGAAGTTTCTGTTCGGATGCAGCCAGCTTCTGCTCGTCGGTGATCTTTACAGCGAGGATTGCCTGAGTTTCGCGAAGTTTCTGTTCGGAGGCAGCCAGCTTCTGCTGGGCGGTGTCAGTGTCTCGGCGTGCTGCGGTCAACTGTGTGCGGATGCTGTCGAGTTCGGCTGATTTCTGTTTGGTGACCTGTTCTGCGGACTGCAGCTGCTGTTTGAGTGCCAGCAGTGCCGACTGATTGAGCTTCAGTTCTTCATGCGCCTGATTCAGCTGCTGTTGCGTCTGTTGGAGACTGATTTGTTGCTGCTGCAGCCGTGCTTCCTGGCTGCTGGTCAACTGCTGTTCAGCGGTCAGCAGGCCGGTCAGTCGGAGTGTCTCCGCCTGCTGTGCCTCCAGCTTGAGCCGCTGGTTTCTGAGATCTGTTTCCAGTTCGTTAAGTTGTTCCTGGAGTTTTGCGTAGTCCTGCTCAAGGCTGTTGCGGTCTGTCGTCGCGATGTTGAGAGCCTGATGAGTATCCTGCTGGCCGACTGCGAGTGCACCGCAGAGCAGAGAGGTTGTGGCGGCGACCAGCAGCAGCAGTTCGGTAGTGCCGATCCAGCCGTTGATAGTTCCGCTGTGATGATGATTGCGAATGCGTGTCGGCATGAGCGTGTTTCCTTTGCGGAGGTATTACTGAGGAACGTGCAAGTAATGAAAGGCAGCTTCAGTTGTCATTTGGGGCTGAATTTCCCCAAAAAGGGTTCTTCCAGCTGAAAAATCCTGTGCTTCTGGCGTTTGCAGCTGCGTTTTCGGTGGCAGCGGCTTCCGGATGTGCGTGTTTGGCGAATTTGTCAGTCTGCTTGTGAGCGGGAAAACCATTGACAGAGTCAACGGCAGGAAGCGTGGCAGAGTCAGCGTCCTGTGATTTCTGCTGTCTGGCTTTGGCTGCTGCTGGTGTTTGGGATTGCCGGGCCTGTTGCTGGCGAATGTGGGTTTTGAGCTGAGCCTGGACTGTGTCACTGACACTCTGCTGCAGATCGCGGGAGATTTTTGTCGGCAGTTCGGACAGGTTTGCCAGCAGCGTGTCGATTCCATTTGCCTGCAGCGACGCTGTGAAAAGCTGCACCTGCGAAGCGCTATCGCGGGTGCAGTTCGTCAGATCGGAAGTTGCTTTCGTGAGGCTGGCCTGATTGACAGTCAATCGCTCGCTGGCTTCTGTGACGTGCGTGGCGGAGGCGGCTACGGATGAAGCCAGTTCGTGGCCGGCGGTTCGCAGATTTTGACAGATAATGCTGACGTTCAGGTTCAGGCTGGCAAGCTCGTTTTGAGTCTGGTTAACAGTCTTCAGCAGCGGATCAGTGGCAGTTTCAAGCCGAGAGGGGAGGTCCGAGAGGATTGTCTGCACCTTCAGCACTGTCTGGCTTGCGACATCAGGCAGGCCATCAAACTGGCGTCTGCAGAGTTCCATCGAACTTTCGATCTGGCTGAGATGGTTGCCGAGAATCTGTGCGGTACTGAGCAGCATATTGTTGATTTGTTCGAGGGGCTGTTCGAGCTGGCAATGATAGAGTGCCGGTTCGCGGCGAGCGCGGCTGAGGATGCGATCTGCCTGATGGCCCAGCATGCCGGAAACGAGCATGCTGAAAAGGGTAATACAGGCCAGCACGGACATGGGCAGATAGACCGGCTGCATGGCAGCGAAGACTTCGCTGAGTGTGAGCTGAGTGGCTTTGAGCTGGGACAACTGGAGGTTGCGGTAGGTGAAGGCTGTCATGGCGAGTGCACAGATTGGTGAGACTGAAGTAAGTCCGCGGAGGATGGCGGCCGGGGCGCCGGCCTGCAGATCTGATGCAAGTTTTTCAATCAGCAATTCGGCTTTTGTGCTGACCTGTGAAGGCTCGCGTGACAACTGTTCAGTCCAGTCAGCGAAGATTTCCCGTTGCTTCAGCCATCCCAGCAGTCCCAGCACTGCAATGATCACAGCGAGGGAGGCCCCGATCGAGGGCATCCATGTTTCCAGCAGGTTCAGCATGTGATTTTCCTTGTTGCCAGTTGTTAGTGAGGATCTGTGAAGCAATCAGGGGCGATGCGCCGCAGTCGCAGGAGTCGGCCACGACAGGCGTCGGCTGTCTGTTGTATAAGTCTGTCCGCGGGGGTGTCAGTGGATGAAATCCGGGAGTCCTGCAGCAATTGTTGAAAATCGATGATCGCCGAACAAAAGAGGCGTCGTGCTTCGGTGGGCTGTCTTTGCAGCAGCAGCAGTCCCAGTTCTGTGCGGACGATGCCACGTTCCAGTTTCTGCAGGTCATCTCCGGCGGTGACGGCAAGATCAAGGAACAGTTCCGCCTGGCGGAAGAGTAGCTCGGCTGAAAAGGCTGAATCCTGTTTGTTTTGTTGCAGCAGGCTGAAGGCGTGTTGAGCACTGATCCGACCAGAGTCGGTGAGCCGCAGGCAGAGCCGCTGGGCAGAGACTGGCTGCGTCTGTAGTTGTGCGAGGTGCTGTCGGGCGAGTGGCGCGTCGAGGGCAACGACAGCCGCGATCAGTTTGGCGAATGTTTGTTCGACGTCGGGCCGGAGTGCGAGGGATGTGGTCCAGATCAGCAACCCGGCCACGGTCAGTCCGGCGAGCAGCAGGACGGTCAGCGGCACACGTGGCGCTGGTGGCGGTACAGTGGGGACGAGGAAGACTTGCAGCGGTTGCAGGTGCGTTTCGCTGAGGTCGAGGTCAATGCAGAATTCCCGGGCTTTTTCGAATTCAGCAGCAGCCTGTTGCGGGTTATTGTCCTGCAGGGCCTGCACGGCGCGATTTGCGTGGAAATCGGCGGACTGCAGATCCTGCTGCAGCAGCGGCAGCGCGTGCTGCAGGAGTGCGGGGTGCCGCTGTATCAGCCGATAAGCCTCAGTGAGTCTGCGCGACGTGCGCAGACTCTGAAGATGCGACAGCAGATATCCCAGCTGGATCTGGAGATCCGGGGGCAGACTGGTATCGTGTTGATCCATGCGGGCCGTCCTTCCGGCGAAAGCAGAGTGGTCCCGTGGACGTAAAGGCAGCGTAAGGCCGGACGCCTGTGGAAATGTGTTCGAATTTTTCGGAAACGTCCGGATTTTTGGTTGGCTTCAGTTACTGATGAGCCTTTTTAGCAATGTCCGCAGGAGATTCGCATTTCTGCTCCTGAACGTGACTGAAGTTGCCGGACCAGTCGTTTTCTGGAATTTTTTCCACGCATGATGAAAGCGGGCCATTCCATGGGATATGAACACATGCCGTTGGATGATGTGAATCCTTTCATTGAAACTCGACCGAGGCCGATGGAACTCGGCCCCGTGCCACGGACGGAGCATGATGACTGTGTGATGGATCATGTGCGTGCTGCCGAGCTGCAGTCGCTGCTGCCACCTGCCCTGCAGCACGAATACAACGTGCTGGAATTGGTTTCGAGGCCGGGGAAATTTCCGCTGCTGCTGAAGATGTGGCATAAGTCGCTGAGGCGGCCTCATGCGGCAAAGATCTGGGAGTCACGTGCGAGTGGGGACCAACTGACGGAGGAGGGAAGAATTCAGTCGCTGCTGAGCGGTCTCGAAGCAGAGCACAGCAGGAATCCTGCAGTCCCTCAGGTGCAGCGATTTGACTATTGTCAGCAGAGCAGCCAGTGGTATTTGGTCATGTCGTGGGTGGAGGGGCAGAATCTGTCGGTTGTAGCGCGAACAGCAGGCAGGGAGCCATGTGTCTGCAAAGTTCTGCACTTTGCGACACTGGCGGAGGATGTGCAGCGGATGCATGATCAGGGAATCCTGCACGGCGACATTACTCCGATGAACGTGTTGTGGTGTTCCGTGGGCGATCGTTTGTACCTGATCGATTATGGCAATTCGGGCGCGGGGCCGACGAGGATTCTTGCAAACTGGACAGACAATTATCTGGCTCCAGAGATGCTGCAGACGCGGAGTGCGACGTACGCTACCGAATTGTGGGCTCTGGCAGCGGTGATGGTCACGACTTTGTGCGGGGAACCGCCGACTGTGCAGGGGCAGCTTCCGGCGGCTCTGGACGTTTCCGGGGCGTTGCGCGCTGTTTTGTTGCAGGCGCTGCATACGGATCCGTCACGGCGATATCGGTCGTGCGGCGACTTTGCGGTGGCATTGCGGCATGCGGCAGCGCAACGAGGAGCCGCAGTTGAGGTCGAGCCCCTGAGCACTCGCGAGGACTGTCAGCGCAGCCTGAAGCACTGGTTTCCGGGCGTGTTGCAGGCGTGGGAGTCTGGTGGCCGGGGCGGAGTTGCGTTCAAGCGGATAGCACCGGGCCGTCTGAGTCAGTCTGAGATGTTGCCGGCGGAGATCAGTAATTCGGTACCGTTTCACCTGATGGGCGAACCGTTGCGGTTTGAGGATTATCGTGATTTGTCCGGGGCTAATCGGTGGCAGTGGCCGGCAGCCGGAGCGGCTCCCGCGGTACAGGAGCTGCGGGCAGCCAGTCTGGTGGTGTGTGAGCACCTGACGACTCAGTTCCGCCGCGCCGTGCAGTTGCCACGGAGGGCGGAGCTGGAGTATGCGATAAGGTTTTTGAAGTGTGCGGGGGCCAGTCGGGAGCTGCAGGCGATCGCTGGTTCCGGTGAGGTGCGTCATTACCTGTTGTCGGAGGATGTTCCGGGGGCAGCGGCACAATACCGGTTGTTGCGTGTGCAGCGTTTGCAGAGTGACATCGTGATGCGGGAATCGCGGCTGGAACCGGACTGGGTGTGCAATGATTTGCAGACGCTGCTGGTGGTGCATGGTCACGGCGGGGTTTGAGCCACGGACAGGAACGGCTGCTGTTTTTTTTGCCACGGATGAGCAGGGTTGTTTTTTTAGCCACGGATGAGCACGGATTGCCACGGATGAATCGCAAGGGCGTGGGGGACGTGGGGCTGACGCGAAGCCGCGAAGCCGCGAAGCGGGGAAAGGCGGGGAACAGTTGTGGCGCTGTTTTGCCACGGATTGAGTCGCGGGGAGGGGTTGTTTTTTTTGCCACGGATGAACACGGATTGCCACGGATGAATCGCAAGGGCGTGGTGGACGGTGAGGCTCACGCGAAGCGGGTGAGGTTCAGGCAAAATGCTTGTCGGCGTCCTTCTGCTTGTGCGGGTGTCGCTCGTGCCAGCATTTTTATCGGCCTGCTGTTGCTGGTCATGTGGTGATACGTTTGGCGGGCTGTCGACTGGGTGAGAGCGTCGTGTTGCGACCGGGGTTTTTGTTGCTGAAGTGCAGAAAAAAGGAAGGGGGATGGTGAAGCCATCATGGTTTCACCATCCCCCCTGTACACAGTTACTGCGAAGTGTGCCGCAGTTCAGGCCACCAGCTCAGCTGGTTAGCAGCAGAACAAGTTGGTAGACCGCCACAGACACACACAGAAATGCTGCGGCTGCGACCAGCACGAATACGGGTTCGCCATCCGGGCTGCCGTACGTGAAAGCTGTTGATGCCGAGCGCCGAGGTTCAGATCCTGCCATCGATAGCCTCCCAGGTCAGGGACAACTCGCCAGAAAGAGCCACTGACAGCTTAAAGTATGCTGTTGGCTGGCTTGGGTGAGTTTTTCTGGCTGGTGTGGTTGAGAATCCGGAAAAAGCCTTGCGATCGAACCACGGATGGAGGCTGATGAGGGGAGCGTTTTTTTCTGCCACGGATTGAGGTGGTGGGAGGGGCTTTTTTTTTAGCCACGGATGCACACGGATTGCCACGGATGAATCGCAAGGGGGGAAGGGGCTCACGCGAAGCCGCGAAGCCGCGAAGCCGCGAAGGGGAAAGGTGGGGGGGCAGGTGGGGGTTTTGGAATGGCTGATGAACGCTGATGGGTGTTCACAGGCGAGCGGCAGACGGGAGTCTGCGGGTGTGCGTTTCGAGCAGCGAAGGAGGCGGCATCCTTGCGGCAGACCTGGGCGTTGCCGCGGAAGG
>JBJTPZ010000487.1:0-6704 GCA_046075365.1 Planctomycetaceae bacterium | reverse complement strand
ATCGAGCCACCCGTCAGCGTCTGTCAAAGTTTGGCTCGTTCGTGCGGACAGCCGCACGCAGCAGTATTCGCAGACGCAAAGCAGCGTCCAAACCGGGACAGCCACCGAGTAGCCACGTGGGTCTGCTGAAACAGCACATCTACTTCATCTTCGAACCGAACAACCGCAGCGTGATCATCGGTCCTGCACTGCTGAATCAGCGACGTCAGTCCACCCCTGTTCCTGAGCTGCTGGAGCATGGCGGCACGGTGCAGCGGAATACGGTTTCGCTGCTTTACGCACCGCGTCCTTACATGCGTCCGGCCTTCGATCAGGAAATGGACAATGTGGAAAAGCTCTGGCGCAATTCCGTGAGGTGAAAACATGTGTGCCGCACCAAACGACCGCGGTGAGAACGGAAACGGCTATGTGGTGCTCCCACGCTGGTTTGTTTCATTTCTGAGCTTTCTCACCTCTGTTGTCTTTGTGGGAGCTGTTCTCTGGGCGTGGAGCATTTCAAACGATGTGAGTGCGATCAAGGCCGAGATCAAAGCCACCAATGAAATGCGAGCCGGAGAGCTTGAAGACCTTCGTCGACGTCTTGATCGACATGATGTGTTGTTTGACCGTGTTTTTGAAAGGCAGCTGGTAAAATGATTGAACTTCAACCTCTGGACATCATTGCATGTTACAACCCGGATCGCCGCTCACGATTTGCATCGTGGCTGAACGGATCTTTTTGTTGTGAGATCTCTCTGATCAAGGCACCATCGCACCTCGCTGTGATCTGCATGCACGAGGGGAAGCCTCTTCTGATTGAGTCGAGTTCAGCGACGGATTCTCCTTGTGTCATCACTGAAGAATCTGCGCCGGGTTGCAGGGCTCAATTTGCTTATAAGCGGATCCCGCAGTACCTGCGATCCAACGTCGGTGTGCGACTTTTTCGACTCAACGCCATGGACAGCCTGTCAAGTGCGGAGTCGGAGTTGCTGACGAAGATCCTGCTTGACCATTTTGTTCGGGAGAAACTGGACTGGAAACAGGGGACACCAAAGCTCACTGATATGTGGGCAACGAGCGGCGACATGATGCGAACCACGCTCGACAAAAACGCGGCATTCAGCACCAGCATGATTGCCAAAATCCTGATGCGACTTGGTCGGCTCAGTCACGCGAATCCGGTCTCTTATTCGCCGAGGTTACTGCTGCGTCAACTTCATGATAATGGCACCATTCGCTTCCAGGGCAATCTGTTTCTGTCGAAGCCCGACGCCACAGACCCACCAGCAACGAGTTGAATCGCATGGGATGGACCCGCATCGAATGTTTGTACTCGCACTCACTGACTTACGTTACGTTTGGCTGGCAATAAGGAGACACATCCATGGGCATCAAACTGGGCCTGAACGCGAAACTCTACCGCAATTCCGCGGCGTCCGGATCCCCGTCGTGGAACGAGATCACCAACGTCCGCGACGTCACACTGAACCTTGAAACCGGCGAAGCGGACGTTTCCACCCGGAATAACAGCGGGTGGCGAGCGTCCATCGGGACACTCAAAAGTGCGTCCCTCGAGTTTGAGATGGTCTGGGACACCGCCGACGACGACTTCGGAGCGATCCGCGACGCCTTCCTCAACAATTCGTCCATCGAATTCGCCGTGCTGGATGGTGCCAGCACCGCCCCCGGAACGCAGGGGCTCCGCGCCACCATGGCCATCATCAATTTCACTCGCAGCGAACCGCTGGAAGAAGCCATCAAAGTCAGCGTCACGGCCAAACCCACTTACTCCGCCACGCCTCCGACATGGATGACCGTGTCCTGATCCTCCGCGGCCTGGTCTTTGATTCTTTGAATTCTTTTTGGAAGTCCTGCCATGCATACGTTCACCGATACGGCCAGCCGCGTCTGGACACTGGTCATCAACGTGGATGTGATCCGGCGAGTCCGCGCTCTTGTCAACGTCAACCTGCTCGATGCAGTGGACGGCAAGCTGCTCGAACGCCTGGTCACAGATCCAGTGCTGCTCTGCGACATTTTGTTTGCCATCGTCCAGCCGGATGCGGAGCAGCGGAAAGTCAGCGATCAGGAGTTTGGCCGGGCACTCGGTGGCGATGTGCTGGATGCAGCCACCACCGCTCTGCTGGAGGAACTGGTCGATTTTTTCCCGAACGCGAAGCGGACACTGCTTCGCAAAGCCATGCAGAAACTGCGGAATCTGGAGGAAGTGGCCCTGCAGACGGCTCACCAGAGGCTCGACAGTCCGGAACTGGAAGCCCGCCTGCGAGCCACGATCGAGTCGATGCATGGTCCCTCATCTGGCAGCTTGCCGGCATCACCGGAGTCGCTCCCGGTCCCCTGACGCTGCGGGAACTGGTCTGGCTGGCTGAAGCAAGGCAGCGAGAACAGTGGAATCACACGGCGTCCATCATGGCGCTGCTGGCCAATCTGCACCGCGACCCCAAACGGTCGGCACCAGCAAAGCCAGATGACTTTCACCCGTTCCGTCACCGGAAAAACGCTCCCAGTGCCAGCAAACCAGTCGCACCGCTCGCTGACATCTCCATTCTCAAGACGGTTTTTGTGGATCGCTGCCCCCTGGAAGGCTGACGCATCATGGCCCCCACCTCACAGGCAATTCGAGCTGGCCGAGCGTTCGTCGAGCTGTTCGCTGACGACACAAAGCTCGTCCGCGGCCTGCGAGCGGCTGAGCGTCGGCTGAAAGCCTTCGGAGAGAGTGTGCAGTCGATTGGCAAAAAAACGATGGGACTGGGCGCTGCCATTGTCGGTCCGATTGTTGCCGCTGCGGCCGCCTTCAATGAAGCCGGCAGTCGCCTCGACGACATGAGCCAGCGGACCGGCATCAGTGTCGAGGCACTGTCTGAGCTTGGGTATGCAGCTCAGCTTTCCGGATCCGATCTTGAGACGCTGGAAGGCGGCGTCCGCAAGATGCAGAAGTTCCTCGCCTCAGCTGCGGAAGGCTCTGCCGGAGCAACACAAGCTCTGGCAGCTCTGGGACTGACAGTTGCTGAGCTTCAGGGACTCAGTCCCGATCAGCAGTTTGAAAAGCTGGCGGATCGGATTGCAAAGATCAGCGACCCGGCCATGCGGACAGCTGCGGCCATGGAAATCTTCGGCAAGACAGGTACCAATCTGCTGCCGCTGATGCAGAATGGAGCGGCCGGCATTCAGGCGTTTCGTCAGGAAGCTCAGCAACTGGGTCTTGTGATGAGCACGGAAGATGCTCAGGCGGCGGCAGCATTCGGCGACGCATTGGATCAGCTTTGGGCGGTGCTCAAGTCGGGGATGTTTGCCATCGGCGGGGCTGTTGCTCCGCTGCTGACGGATCTGGCTCAGTCCACCAGCCGCGTCGTCGCCTCGATCATCACATGGATCAAAGAAAATCGTGCGTTGATTGTCACGATTTTCAAGATCGCTGCGGGCATCGTGGCTGCTGGCGCTGCCATCTTTGTGATCGGCACGATCATTTCCGGGATCGGTGCGGCCATGGGGGTTCTGGCCTCGATCATCACGGGGATCGGAACTGCGTTTGCCGCACTCGCTCCGATCATTGCGTTTCTGGTGTCCCCGATTGGTCTGGTCACGGCGGCCATCGTGGCACTCGGTGGCTATCTGCTCTACGTCTCGGACGCTGGCTCCGCAGCGCTGACATGGCTGGCGGAAACCTTTCAGACATTGAAATCCGAAGCTCTGGCTGCCTGGCAGGGTATCGGCGACGCGCTTGCCGCAGGAGATCTGTCGCTCGCAGCGCGGATTCTCTGGCTGACACTCAGGATGGAATGGCAGAAGGGAGTGGCGTTCCTCGAGGAACACTGGATCCGCTTCAAAGCATTCTTTGTCAGCCTCGCAGCGGATGCCTTCTACGGTGTTGTCTCGCTGCTGGTGGATGCATGGGCCGACCTGCAGGTGGCATGGGTGGAGACGACCGCTTTCATGGCTGATGCCTGGACGGTCTTCACCGGCAGCCTGACCAAAGGCTGGAACACCGCTCAGAACTTCATCAGCAAAGGCGTGCTGCAGCTGATGAAGCTGTTTGACAGCGAACTGGATGTGGAAGGTGCAGCGCAGATTCTTGATCAGGAACTGCAGCAGCGAAATGCAGCCATTGATCAGCAAAGTCAGCAGCAGATCAGCGACAGTGAACGGGCACGAACGGAGCGTCGATCGCAGGTCGAAACCGACCGCCAACAGACGCAGGCCGAAGTGGCGAACATGGCCACGGCCGAACAGCAGGCACGAGATCAGCAAAATTCCGGTGACATGCAGGCGTCCGCTGATGCGATCGCGGAGGCTCGGAAAGAATGGGAGGCCGCCATCGCTGAAGCTGCCGCTCGCCGCAAAGACACAAACGCTCCCGAGTCTCCGGACCGGCTCCGTCGTGCCAGCGACACGCTGGCCAACACGGAAGCCAGTTTGCAGCAGGTGCAGGAGGCTCGTCTGAGCACCACCGGCACGTTCAATGCAGCCGCTGTTCGCGGCCTGGGTGGTGGAACCGCCGGCGAACGCACGGCTCGAGCCACCGAAGCCACCGCGCAGTCGGTGAAGAAACTGGAAGAACGCTCCCGCATGGGTCAGCCCACATTCTCCTGAAAAGACTGCGATATGCCTGCAACTGTGGCAGAAAAATGGGACTCACGCGACACGACGCTGGCGGAATCCAGCAATGTCGAGCTGCGTTATCTGGTCAGCGATACTGACAGCGATGCGGAAGTCGCTGCGGCCGTGTTCGCACAGAGTCCCGCGTCGTGGAATTCACTGCCCCGTGAGAGCATCACGTTCTCCCGCATCGGGCAGCGGGAATGGGAAGCGACGGTTCGGTACGCCACACAGCCAGCCACCGATTCTGAGCCGTCCTTCACCTTTGAGACGGGCGGTGGCACAGCCCACATCACTCAGGCTATCGCCACGACGGGCGTCTTTGTTCCACCCGGTTTCGTTCCCCCGGATTTCCGCAATGCCATCGGCGTCAGCCGGGATTCCGTGGACGGTGTGGATATCGTGGTGCCAACGTACAAGTGGACCGAGACCTTCCGCATCCCCGCGTCCGTTGTCACTGGTCCTTACAAAGCCACACTGTTCCAGCTGACTGGGCGCGTGAACAATTTTGCTTTCCGAGGATTTCAGGCGGAGGAAGTGCTGTTCGAAGGCGCTCGAGGCAGCCGGCGGGGCATGGGTGACTGGGAGATCACGTTTGCGTTTGCGGCGTCCCCCAATGTTGTGGATCTGACGATCGGGAACATCAGCGGGATCAGCAAAAAAGGCTGGGATTACCTCTGGTGCCGGTACGCCGACTTTGAGGATGCGGACGCAAAGATGCTGGTCAAGCGGCCGATTGCGGTGGTGGTCAACCGCGTCTATCCGTCCGGCAACTTCTCTTTGCTGGGGATCGGGCTATGACCGGTGGCGATCCCTTCCGGCGAGTGCAGCCGGGACAGCCGCTGCAGATTCCCGCGGCCACATACAATGCGTTTCTGGACGCTTCCGCAGCGTATCAGCGCAATCAGCAGACCGGCGTCCGATCGGGAGGACCGGAAACGCGCTCGTCCACGCTGATTCGGGTACGGAACGAAAGCAACCGCGACCTGAAGCAATTCGAGGTACTCGGGATCGACGCTCCGATCTTTGAGCCGCAGGATTCGCTGAACGCGTTTCGTCGCGAAGTGGCGTTCCGCGGCGTCGTTCCCGATGAGCAGGAACACTCCGGTCGGTTCGTGGTCCTGCAGGAGCCGCTGCCGAAAAACCAGGTGGGGCTCGCCGTCGTGGTCGGTCTGACCATCGCACGCCTGCACGATCCGGAGAACGGGCCATCGGGTGACTACGCGGATTGTCGTCACGGGGAGGTCACGAGCGTCCGCCGCCGAACAAAAACCATCGCACCCATCGTCTGGGCCGACGAAGAACTGGGCGACGAGAACCTGCGCTGGGTGATCATTCATCTCAATCCGCAGCCGGTACGACCGACCACCACCACAACCACCTGCAGCCCGACCACCGGGTTCTGCGTCTATCAGGCGGAATTCGATCCCGAGGAACCCGAGTCCACTCGCTGGGTGCTGGCCATCGATGAAGAACGGGAACCTGTCGATCGCTGCGAGCGAAATTATTCCTGCCAGCCGCCGTCATCCGATCCCACTCCCGACGAGGCTGAAGCCGGCGTGCTCCGCCGCACCTGCTGCGATACAGCCACCACATCCACGACCACAACGCCCGCTCCCTGCTCCGGATCGTGCATGTGGGTCTGGAACGCCGGCTCCAAAACATGGAGCGTCCAGTCCAGTGATTGCGGCAGCGCATGTGCCTGTGATGCCCCGGGATTCTGTGGTGAGGATGCCGGTGAGACCACGCGGACTGACTGCATTTCGGGCGGAGCCCCGCAGCCACCGTACTGCGGTGGTTCGACAACCACCTGCCCACCGACGACCACATCACCAAATCCCGGCTGTGGCGATGGCTGCACATATTACTACCGTTTCGGTGCCTGGCATCTGATCGCCAACAATTGCCTTGGCCCGCAGTGCTCGTGCTGTGCGCCCTCGGGAATTCCACCGGGCGATCCGGAATGCCAGACGCAAACAGTCGGCTGCTGCTTTCCCCCGCCACCTCCGCCACCACCACCGCCTGTCCCCTGTCTTGGCAGCTGCGAATGGGTCTGGGAGCCTCAATCGGACGTTTGGGTCCGGATTTCCGGCAACTGCAGCACGAAT
>JBJTPZ010000486.1:0-5728 GCA_046075365.1 Planctomycetaceae bacterium | reverse complement strand
TTGATTTCCTGTTCCTGGCCGCTGACGTTGGTGACGAGTCGGAAGCTGCCATCCATGGATGCCAGATCACTGACTCCGCGGTGTGCAGTAATGATCAGGTCGGCGGCGAAGACGGACGGTTTGATGGCCAGTACGCCAATGACATCGAGACTGAACAGTTCAAGTTCCGGCGGACCGATGGAAAGTGTGCCCTGGACGAGTACTTCGAGGCCTGCGGAACTGATTTCCATGGAGAAGACGCCGCTGGTGCGGAACAGTTCCATGCCGAAGGTGGTGTCTTCGTTGCCGTCAGGGACGTGCATGACCAGTTTGCCGGCGGCCTGCAGTGCAAACAGGTATGGGGTGAGAGTGTAGGTTTCTGTAAGGTCTCCGCCGCCTGCGGCCTGTCCGGGCAGTGTGAGTGTTTCGATCTGTGTCCGGTTGCTGAAGTTGAATTGCAGGTAGCCCGTGGCATCGGCGTCGATTCCGGCGGGCCGCAATTTTTCAAAGTTGGTGTCCAATTTCATGACACCCCAGAAGCCGGAGTTGTCTTTGCCGTCGATCTGGAAGATGAATCGTCCGGAGACTGCTCCGACGGTACCGAAGTACATGACATCTGCGCGACCGTTCAGATCCAGCTGGACTCGAGCGGACGGAGAGTCTGCGCCGAGATCGAGGCTAAGTTTTGCTTCGCCGATGACGGAGACCAGTTTGAGATCTTCCACGGCCCCGTAGAGTTCAGCGGACCCTTTGATGATAATTTCGAAGCTGGCGGCATTGCTGTAGACGTTGAACGTTTGAGTGCTGGCGGTTCCGGAGTTTCCGGCGTTGTCGGACCAGCTTCCGGGCAGGAAACCGACGTAGACCTGTGTGTCGGGTTCGAAGCGGCCTGAGAAGTAGAAGCGGAACGTATTGGCGTCGATCTGCGTTGCCGCGCCATTGACACCGATTCCGGCAATTGGCTGCTGCTCATTGTCTTCGTCATAGTTGAACAGCGTGATTTCCGCGTCGGGATCGGTGATGCTTGCGGCATTGATACCGGCCCCCATAGCATCATCGAAGGTAATATCGATGTAGCCGTTTTTATTGAGCTGGTTGCGTCCGGCATTGGACTGATGAGCGGGGCTGAGCAGGGTGGCCTGCAGGTTGCGCAGAATGATGGTTTCATCGCGGGGTGTGAGAGTATTTCCGCTGGTGTCCTGGATGCTGTCGGCGAGGAAACTGAGTGTGAACGTACCGGCGGTAAATTGACCGGTGAATGAGTAGCGGAATGTGTTGTCGTCAAGCTGTGTGGGTACACCGCTGATATCAACGTCAGCAGCAGCAGTTCCGAGGGCCACCAGTTCCTGATCGCTGTCGAGGATCGTGGTCAGGTCGAGAGTCGAACCGCTGGCGGGTGCGAAGGAGACATCGAAGTAGCCGGCGGCGTTGAGGGAACTGACACCGGTGACCGTGCCGGCCGGGAATACGCGGACGGCGGTTGCGCCGGTGATCAGGAAATTTTCGGAAGCGGCGGCATTTTCAAGTCCGGAGCTGTCGGTGACGGATCCGCCGATGAAGCCTGCGCTGACGTTGCCGGCCAGGAAGGAGCCGGAGAAGTAGTAGCGATAAGCGCCGGACTCGGGCAATGGCACGGCCGCGCCGCTCACTGTGACTCCAGCGGCTGCGGCCCCTGTGAGTGTGATTTCCGGGGCTGAGTCAGTGAGGGAGGATTCGACGATGGAGCCTGAGCCGGACGCTGAAACAGTGACATCGAAGTAACCGCGTGAGTTAATTTCAGCGACATCGGCAGCTTTTGCCAGCAGCGAGATCCGGGGGCCGGCGACTGTGAAAGATTCGGTGGTGGCTGCTGAAAGGTTGCCTTCCGCATCGGAAAATGCTTCAGCGGGGAAAGTGACTGTGACCGGACCGGTGGTGAATTGTCCGGTGAAGGGATATTTCCACGAGGAAGCGTCAAGTTTTTGGGGTGTTCCGAGTGTGACACCCTGAGCGGCTGAGCCGCTGAGCACAAACTCGGCAGCTGCATCGGAAATTGAACCTTCGTTGAGGCTGCCGCCTGGCAGGCCGAGGAAGCGGATGGTGAGGAAGCCGCTGTTGTTCAGGCCGACGATGTCGATTTGCTGCCCATTGGACGGTCCGGCCAGCTGGGCGGTGAGGTTTCGGACTTCGAAGGTCTCGGATTCTGCTTTGTTTTTTGTGCCTTCTTTATCTGCGAAGCTGTCGGCGATGAACTCGACAGTGTATGTACCGGGTGTCAGGTTAGGTCCTGCCGGCAGTGTGTAGCGGTAAACGGCAGGGTCGTTTGCGCTGGTCACCTTTGTCGGGGTGGCGGTGATTTCGACTGTCGTGCCGCTTGGCAGAATGAGTCTCAATTCGGGTTCGGCATCGGTGATGCTGGCGATGTCCAGTTCCTTCAGGCCTTTGGCGAAGCTGACATCAACATAGCCCTGTGAGGTAAGTTTTTGCAGCCCGATGACGGCGCCTGCGCCGGGGCTGGAAAGATTGGCGACTGGTTCCGGGGAAGTATTGCCGCCGAAGGTCAGTGGCTGTCCATTGGGGCCAATAAATCGGAATTCGAATTTTCCTTTAAGCTCAAGGAATCGCAGATCCGGGGCGTCTTCAACCACCGGTGCTCGACCGAGGAACAGCAGCTTGGCGTTACCTTTCAGAATCTGTGAAAAGTCAGCATACATTTTGCCTTCGATGACCAGTCGATTGTTCGCGAAGCGGAACAGACCTGCGGCAAACATCTTGCCATCGGTACTGAGTCTGAGCTGGACCTGGCCATTGAAGCTGTCGGCACTGCCAAGGTGTGTGGAGGAGATTGCAGCCTGTGCGGTGAGTGTCATTGGTGATGTGAAGGCAGCGAGGAACCCCGGGATATTGGGGTTGGCCTTCACCGCTTTCACCTGATTCACAACCTGCTGTTTGACAGTTTTCAGCCATGTCGCGGAGTCGATTTCGGTGGCATCTGCGAACTGTTTGCCCAGCAGCTCTTCGGGTTCGGTGATGGAGGGCAGTCCTGTAAAGAATTCGACACCACCGGTGAATTCATCGATTGTGACACCTGTGAAGACCGGTTCGACAACCACCGGCGCTTTGACGCTGACGAGTACGCTGAGTGGTCCCAGTTCACTGAGTGCGAAGCGGACGGTGAAGCCTTTTTTCAGGATCAGCAGTTTGCCTTCGACGCCCACAAAGAAGACTCGATCTGCCACAGCGGTCGTGGTGTCGTCCGATTCAATCAGCGTTCCTGATGAGTCGATTTTCAGGATACCGCCGATCAGGGAGCCGGAAATCTCGGCACCGCCGAAGTCTCCACCGACCTTAACGGACAGCGATTCGAGGTCGGTGATGGGGAATTTGCCTTGCTGCAGCAGTCCGACATCGATTTTTAGGCCATTTACTGAACCTTCGAATTCAAGAGGAACTCCCGGAATTTCCTTGACTTTAGCGGAGACAATGAGTGAGAAGCTGGCTGGATTGGCCTGAATATCGGGCCATTCGATGCCCAGTTTCGTCAGCTGGATTGGCAGCCATGAGGGCCATTTGAAGCTGCTGGAATCCATTTGTTCCATGCTGAGTGTGACGCCGAACCCGGGCAGTGTGACGAAGGATCCGGCAGCGGTGAAGGCGAAGCTGCGGATGCTGCCGCCGACTTCCAGCGGGCCGGCTTTCACTTTGGCTTCGATGCGTCCAACGGAGACAACGTATTCACTGCCGACCGCCTCGGTGTTGATCATGAGATCCTTGCTGGAGACGGTCAGGAAGTCTCCGAATTTCATGCTCATTTTGTCGGAGTTGAACTTGAATCCAGCGGGGACACCATCTTTGAAGGACAGTGCAGCGCGAACGGCTTCGCTGCCGGCATCAGAGCTGTCTTCGAACTTCATTGTGAAGGTCTGGCCGGGGAACAGATCTGCGGCTGAGGCGGCGATAAAGACTTCACCGTTGAAATCGACTCCACCGCTGAAGCTGACACCAAAGTCTGCGACTCCGGCCGTGACGCCTTTGAGCTTCAGCATCGAGGCGAAGTTGATTTCGCCGTTGTAAGTCAGCGATGCTTCACCGAGATGAAAACCGTTGTTGCGAACAACAAGTCCGGGTATCTGCGTACCATCGCGGCGGGTGTATGGAGCAAGCGCGCCTGTGAGGTTGAGCTTTGTGATGGTAAGGGAGGCACTGTTGAGTCGGAGAATCTCCTGGTTGTCGTAAGCTGCCTGTTCGGCGGATGAGACGACGCCGTCGTTGTCTGTGTCACGTTCCGGGTTGTACTGAATGGTGACGCCGGTGGCATTGGCGGTGAGGACGTTTTTCACATCAAGGTTCAGAGCGCCGACGTCGATGCTGAATTTCCCAAGTCCGCCGCCGATGATCTGCAGTGAGGGGCTGATATCGACATTGACATCGAAGAGGCCGGCGAGATCGTCGATGCTGGTGTTCAATGCCGACGAGCTGCTTCCAAAGGCCAGTTCGGCGTGGTCGACACCGAGCCCGACGGTAATGGTAATCCGAGCTCCTTTGAGGCTGCCGTCAGCGTTTTTGAGTGGCTTGAACTGGAAGTCTTCCAGTCCGAAGTGCGGGCCTTCAAGTGACAGCGGGCCGAGGCTGACGGAACTGGATGTGCTGGCCTTGCCGTCGCGAGCTGTGAAAGAGTCTGTCGATGCAGAGTTTGTTGTACCGGAGTCATCCGTGTAACTGCCTGCTGTGAAGTTCAGTGAAACTGAGCCAGCGCGGAACAGTGGAATGTCATTTGAAGGATTTTTGTCGATCAGTGTGTAGCGGAACGTGTTGCCGCTGAGGTGCTGTACGGAATCGACCTGGGCGTCGGCCACGCCACCGCCGGACAGGCTGAATTCGGGGCTGGCGTCGAGGATTGAAGCGATATTGAGGGGAGCAGTGCCCGGGCTTTGGAAGGTGACGTCAATATACTTGCGGCGGCTAAGCACTGCCGCATCGATGCCGTCGACAATGGTTGTCAGTTCGGCGGGCAGCGGGGGTGTACTGGGGGGCAACGCCAGGGTTGGCAGTGAACCGGCGACTGCAGAAATGTCGACACCGAACACGTTGACGGTGGTCAGGCCGATGTCGAGCAACTGAAAGCCATCTTCACCCCCGATAGAAAAGCGGGCTTTGCCGCCGATCTGGAATACCTGCATGCCATTGATATTCAAAGCCGCCTGGATTTGCGGAATGTCAATGAAAATCACGTCGGAATCGGTCTTTGTCGCCTGCACCGTGCCGCTGATTGAGAAGATGCCGGCCACTGAAATTGTAGCGGAACCGCCGAAACTGGTGACTTTTTGGCTGGTGGGGAAGTTCACTGTGACATTCCCGGCCGGTGTCCAGACAGTTTCACTGACGGATGTTCCCAGCTGATTGGCCTGTACGCTGAACGCACCTGAGATACTAAGTCCGGTCAGGCCCACGAGTGCCACGTCACCGGCGGTCTTTAGCGCATAGCTCCCATCCTTCAGGACCAGGCCGAGATTGCCATTGCTGACCTTGAGTCCGATTGCACTGCTGGTGCCGCCGTTGATGCCAAGGAACGCTTCGACACCGGCCACTCCGACCAGCAGTGTCTCGCCCTGCTTCTCAATGCCAAAAGTGCCCGAAAGGTCCACAAAGCCGCCGATGGCCAGACGAGCTGAACCGCCGAACTGGGTCACGTTGCTGCCGTCGTCGAACTTCACCTGAACCGGGCCGGCCGGCGTCGTAATGACGGTGTCAATCGCTGTGCCCAGCCGAT
>JBJTPZ010000485.1:0-25916 GCA_046075365.1 Planctomycetaceae bacterium | reverse complement strand
AAAGCTCAACGGACATGGACCGCCGGGCCACTGACGCAGCGAGCGGGGCTGCAAGGCCATGTGGGAGTTACAGTCTTGCCAGATTGAGATTGCCCGGCAGGTACCTCCTGCGAACAGCCGAGTTGTTGAACTCGAAAGATTCAAATTCGGCCGGATTCTTCATGCATCGTCCGGAGTCGTCGATATTCTGGGAAGCACCCAAATCGTGGCAACGTTGATCAAGTCCGCAGAGGTGTGCACCAACAAGATGCTGTCCTCCACCGGCAACATCAGGCCCATGAGGTGGACCCCGTTGTCTGGACCAGTAAATGAATTTTATTGGAGAGCCTGGCGCCAGCTCGGCCCGCTCAGCTGCTAACCCCTTCTGCACACTGCTGATAAAAACGCGAAGCATGGTTTTCATAAATAATGAAAAAGTGCCGGGTGAGGGCAGTTTGCAATCTCGGAACAAGAATCACAACCGCAGCGACAAGCGAAACACAGTCAGGTTCTCTGGCCCTGTCGGCCCCTGACTGCATAACACCAAAAATCGACTTCACTGCGGGAGTGCTGAACGCAACCGCTATCGCCTGCCGAAACCCAGTGAAACCACCCCTGATGACAACAGCTCACCCTGGCATTCTCGCCGGCATTCCAATTCAACGAATCGGAATTTTCTACGAACACACAGCGAACCACACCCATGTTCCGAACTACCGCATGACCGCAGGCCCAAAACTTCAATCAAAGCAGGCTCAACAATTCACGAACCGCCCTGGCCACTGCCAGTCACCCCCAGCAACACTCGAAACATCAGCACCGAACGACATGACCAAAGCACCGTCCGAATCCAGTTGCTTAGCACCAGCCTGCGATGCAGCTCTGCATCAAACTCCACACAAAGTCGATCATGTACCGGGACCTGAATAAAAAATGTCGATGCCCAGATTGCCAGCACCGCAGCAGCTGCCAGCCACAACGTACCACTCTGACCCGGCAACGGCCTCCATGCCAGCCACAATGCTGTCAATAACTCCACCGTCATCAGTGGCATAACCACCGCAGTAATCCGGCTGCAGTGCTGCTGCTCATAACGCACAAACTGGTCCGCCCCAACCTCTGCCATCAGCGGATACTGCACGATCTGGATCAGCCAGATCAATCCCGTCATCGCCGCCGTACTGAACGCACACGCCAGCAGAATTCCCTGATTCATCGCGTTAGATCCCACCCTTGTCGGATTCTCTTGTTTTCGCCGCACAACATTCCCGTTTTTCAACAGCTCACATCGATTTACGGGAACACCCTGCCCCGCAAAAGCGTCTCCCTGTTGTCCCGGTACCCAATATTCAGCAGGGCTCTCCACCACCCGTTAAAGACATTCCCCCTCACAAATCAAGCAAATCCGCCGATTTTGCACGTGTTTCCCGCGGGCCCGCCCATCAAATACCCCCGCAACTCGATCCGAATCCCCTTCTGATGTACCATTCACAAAATCCAATCCGCCCAATCGTGACTCAAGGACCGCCGGTCATGCGTGGAATTCTGACTTTACTCGCAGCGTTTCTGCTGTGCAGCCTGCACCCAACTGCTCAGGCACAGGAACCTGACAACAAACGAACTCAGGCAGACGCCGAAATGAAGAAAAACAACTTCAACGATGCCCTGCAACTGTATCGCGAACTGCTGGGCACACCCGCTGGCAGCAGCGGCGACCTGCAGCAGGCCTTGCTTTGCCTGCAACATCTCGGAAAAGTTCACGAACTCGATACGCTCATCGAAGGCGCTGTCTCCGTGCAGCCAACACGTTTCGACCTGCTCATCGCTGCCGCTCAGGGCTATCAATCCGCCCCGAAATTTGGTTTTTTGATTGCCGGCAGGTTCGATCGCGGCGGACATCGCGGCGGTGGCGAATACGCCTCCGTCACCGCCAGAGATCGCATCCGCTCACTGCAACTGCTGCTGCAGGCCCTGCAGGCTGCCGAATCTGACCCCAATATCACCAACTCCTTCAAAGCTGACGCATGGGCCCAGGTGGCCGCACAAATCAGTGAAGAACAGGCTGCCGCACCCTGGAAACTGCAGCTGCTGTCCAGCCTGACAATACTGCCGGACGCAGAGCCCGGGGCGGCCCCGTGGATGTTCCGTGGACAAGGACCTGGCACAATCTCAAACGCACCAGTCGATGAACAGGGACAGCCCGTATTCCACAAACTGCCCGACTCATGGGAAACCGCAGCCTCCGACGGCGAACGCTGGCGCTGGGCACTGAGCCAGACTGCCCGGCTCGATCCCGCAAGACGCAGCGACACAGAACTCCTGTTCGCGGAATTCCTCCAGCGCCAGTTCGGCGCCGGCACAACATGGAACCAGCCCTGGGCCGAAACAAACCCGTCTCCCACGGCCGACAATAAGCCGAACTCCACAAAATCTTCACTCCTGACTCTGCAGGACAGCGAAACTCTGGCCCGACTGGCTACCGGAATCAAACGCTTCAGCTTGCCCGACGAATTCAATTTCCTCACAATCGCTCGCTCCGTCGCTGCACGCAATGATGCCGCTGCCCGCAGAGCCCTCGAATTGCTGATCCGCGAACACATGGATCGCACCCAATACCCGCAGGCTGCCGCACTGCTGCGGGAATTACTGGAACTGACACCCGCCAAAGAAGCGGAAGCAGTCCGCCAGCGAATCAGCCAGATCGAAGGCAACTGGCTGCAGTTCCTGCCCGCAGAAACTCAGCCGGCCACCGGCAAAGCAACCTTCGATATCCGCTTCCGCAATGCTCGCAAAGTCACCTTCTCCGCAGTCGCCGTCAACGTAGAACTGCTGCTGGATGACCTGCGAAAATACCTGGCCTCAAATCCCGAACAGCCGAATTTCCGCCAGGCCCAGCTTCCCGACATCGGCTGGCGGCTGATCGAAGCAGAAGGCAGGAAGTATCTGAACGGACAGCCAATTGAATGGACCGTCGACCTGACACCCGCCGCCGGACACTTCGATCATACTCAAAACATTTCAGCCCCGCTGCCTAAAGCCGGTGCATGGTGGGTACAGGCCCAACTGCAGGATGGCAATTCCACACGCATGATCCTCTGGCTCGCCGATCTTGCCATCGCAGAAAAACAAACCGAAGCCGGCACGCTCGTCTATGTCGCAGACGCTGTCACGGGCAGTCCCGTCCCCCGCACAGATCTGCAGTTCTTCGGCTGGCAGTTCAATTACGACAATCAGCGACCACGCATTCAAACCAGCCGCTTCGCCGATCGCACGGATGCCAGCGGCCTCTGCACACCGCCCGTCACACCCCGGCAAACTCAGAATCAGTGGCTGATTACAGCCAAAGCTCCCGACGGACGGACAGCCTTCAGTGGCTTCGGGAATCTCTGGCCCGCCCAGAAAATCGAACCGCTCGCATGGAGCCCCCTGAAGGTCTATGCCGTCACGGACAGACCCATCTATCGCCCTGGTCACAGTGTGAATTACAACCTCTGGATTCGTCGCCCGCAATTCGATGCCGAAAATAATGACTGGGCTGAAAAACCCGTCTGGATTCAGATCCAAAATCCACAGGGCGAAGTTGTCTCAGAACAGCAACTGCAGACAGATAAACGCGGAGCTGTTTCCGGGCAGTATCAGCTTCCTGCAGATGCTCAGTTGGGCACCTGGAACGTCCTCGCAGCCGAAGAAGTGCGGGTTGTCCGACTGATCGAAGAAAATGGCCGCACTCGCAATGTCACTGAAACCGCCCGGCAGGCACTTGGCGGCGGCAGTTTCGCTGTCGAGGAATACCGTAAACCCGAATACGAAGTCACTGTCAAAGCCCCCGAAAAACCTGTCGCACTCGGGGAAAAATTCACCGCCACAATCAATGCCGCCTACTACTTCGGTGCACCTGTGGCAGCCGCCAAAGTACACTACCGAGTTGAACGCAAAAAGAACCAGGAACGCTGGTTCCCCGCTGCACGCTGGGACTGGCTGTACTCACCCGGATACTGGTGGTTCACCGGCGACTACCACTGGTACCCCGGATTCAGTCGCTGGGGCTGCCTGCCGCCAGTCCGACCATGGTGGAACTGGAATCCGGATCCCCCGGAAATCGTCAGTGAGGGTGATGCCCTGCTGGGTCCCGATGGCACTTATAGCCTCGAAATCGACTCCGCTGCCGCACTCGCCAGCCACCCCGACGCCGATCACATCTACGAGATCACTGCCGAAGTTGTAGACCAGTCCCGCAGAACCATCACCGGCACCGGCTCCGTTCTCACCGCTCGCAACCCATTCCACGTCTTCGTCTGGATGAACCGCGGACACTATCAGACCGGAGCCGAGGCAGAACTGCAGTTTCAGGCCAGAACCCCGGATGGCCTGCCCGTCAGTGGCACCGCACAAATCCGACTGCTAAAGACCTCGTGGGATCAGAACCAGCAGCCTGTCGAACAGGAATCGCAGACCTGGCAGTCCGTCGCCGGTCCCGACGGCTCCGGAAAACTTCGCATGAACCTGCCCGAATCAGGCCAGTTTCGCGCCAGTGTTTCAGTAACCGATGCCGCCGGGCGTCAGCAGGAAGGCGCTGTCGTATTCTTCGTGCGCGGACCTGCAGAAGATGGTCGAAACTTCCGCTTCAGCGACCTCGAACTGATTCCGGATCGCCAGGAATATGCTGTCGGCGATGTCGTGCGACTGCAGATCAGCACCGCACGAGCAGACAGTACCGTGCTGCTGTTCGTACGCGCTCAGGACGGCAACTGCCCTGCCCCGCAGGTGCTGCGTTTGCAGGGCAAAACGGCCGTTGTGGAATTGCCCGTGACCGCCGCAGATCAACCCAACATCTACATCGAAGCCCTCACCGTTTCCAATGGCAAAATCTACAGCGAAGTTCGCGAAATCGTGGTACCGCCCGAAAAACGCATCGCCGTTGTTGATGTCCAGACCGCTGCCGCAAAATATCGCCCCGGTGAACAGGCCAGACTAAATCTAAAACTAACTGACCTGAATGGTCAGCCTTTCAGCGGCAACACCGTGATCTCCGTTTACGATGCCAGCCTTGAAGCACTCGCAGCCTCCAGCATCCCGGAAATTCGCCGCTTCTTCTGGGATGTCCGACGTTCACACTCCCTCAATGTCAGAAGCTCGCTGCAGCGATCCGAATCACCAGTGGCACTGCCCGACGAACAGCAGATGCAGTTCCTGCGAGCAGACAGTCCGTGGGAAATCCACACAGAAACGTCCGGTCGCCTGCGTCGAGGCGGGGCGATGCGTTTCGGCATGGGCGGCATGGGCGGAGGAGGCGGTCCCGAACTGATGATGCTCTCAGAAGGTGCCCCCGCAGCCGCCATGGCCGTTGCCGATGCGGCACCAGGCGCACCTGCAATGCGAGGTATGCAGATGGGTGGTGCCGCAGCAAAAGCAGCCGCTCAGGGAAATGAAGCTGCACCCGCACTGCGGTCCGAATTCGCCGATACCGCATTCTGGACGACTGCAGTCACCCTTGATGCCGACGGCACCGCCGAAATTAACTTCAAGGTCCCTGACAACCTGACCACCTGGAAGATCAAAGTCTGGACACTCGGAGATGGTACGCGAGTCGGGTCGGGCGACAGTCAGATCATTGCCTCCAAAGATCTGATGATTCGTCCGCAGGTACCCCGATTCCTCACCGAACGCGACCAGCTCGTTCTGTCTGCTGTTGTTAACAACACACAGCCCGCAGACAAATCCGTCCGAGTTGTCTTCGAACATGCCGCAGGACTGCTGAAACTCAGTGGACCAGCTGAGCAGACTGTCACCGTTCCGGCCGGGGGCAGTACGCGAGTCGACTGGGTCGCTGATGCCGTCACGCCCGGCAAAGCCACAATTCGCATGTCGGCACTCGCAGAAGGCGATTCAGACGCCACCGAGATTCAAGTGCCTGTCAATGTCTATGGACTGCTGAAGACCGACAGCTTCACTGGTGTTGTCAGGCCGCAGGACAACAACGGCTCAATTACCATCAATGTGCCGGAACAGCGAAACCCTGAACAGTCCAGACTGGAAGTCCGATTCAGCCCCAGTCTCGCTGCATCACTGGTGGATTCACTGCCTTATCTGATTGAATACCCCTATGGCTGCACTGAACAGACTCTGAATCGCTTTCTGCCGGCCGTGCTGGTACAGCGCACACTTCAGAAAATGAATGTCAGTCTGGAACTGGCTCAGCAGCAGCAGATCATGCTGAACTCCGGCCGTACCTGGCGAGGAAAGTATCCTCAGCACTGGGGCCAGCCACCACAGCGACAAACTCGGGATCTACGACCTTTGCCAGCCGGCTTCGGCATGGGCAGCAGTACGCTGGCTGCATGGATTCAGCAGCACATCGACGAAGACCAGAAGTCCGCGCGAGGCCTGCCAGGATCCTTCAATCCCGTGTTCAGCGAACAGCAATTGAACTCCATCATTCGTACCGGAGTCGCCAAATTGACCGAAATGCAGCTCAGCGATGGCGGCTGGGGCTGGTTCTCGGGCTACGGAGAATATTCTTCGCCACACACCACGGCCCAGGTGGTCCACGGCCTCACTATTGCCACTCAAAACGATGTGCCGATACTGCCCGATGTGGTGCAGCGCGGACTGCAGTGGCTGCAGACATGGCAGGCAACACAACTGGAACTGCTGCGGGAAGGAGATCGGCATCGGGATAACCCGGATTATGACGGCAAACTGCCGTTCCGTATGAATGCCGATAACCTCGATGCCTTCGTCGCCAGTGTGCTCAGTGAACACAACATCGGGGATCCCGCCATTGGCGAATACCTCATGCGTGATCGAGGTCAAATGACGGCGTATGGCCTCGCACTCACCGGGCTTTACATGCATCGCTCACAACAGCAGCAGAATCGAGATCTGGTCATTCAAAACCTCGAACAGTTCCTCGTTCGAGATCCGGCCAATCAGACGGCCTGGCTGCAGCTGCCAGAAAGTTTTGCCTGGTACTGGTACGGCAGTGAAAATGAATCCATGGCGATTTACCTGCAACTGAAACTGGCCACAGCACCACAGGATGACGTGCTGCCTGAACTGGTCAAATATCTGCTGAACAACCGACAGGCTGGCTCACGCTGGAAAAGCACACGCGATACTGCCATGGTCGTGGAAGCTATGGCCCAGTACATTCGAGCAACCGGTGAAGATGCCCCGGAAATGACCGTCGAAGTGCTGATTGACGGGCAGGTTCGGAAAACCGAGCAGATCCGCAGCGAAAATCTGTTTGGCTTCGATGGGCAACTGGTGCTGTCAGGAGACGAACTCACCACGGGACAGCACACCATTGAGATTCGCCGACAGGGACGCGGACCGGTCTACTTCAGCGCATGGCTGACCAATTTCACGAAGGAAGAGCAGATCACCGAAGCCGGACTGGAAGTACGGGTGCGCAGAAACTTCTTCCGACTGGAACGTGACGACCAGCAAACAGATGTGCAGGGTGGTCGCGGACAAGCCGTCAAACAGCAGACCCTGAAGTACCGTCGCGTTCCAGTCAGCGGACTGGAAGGACTGCCCTCAGGAACCCTCGTGGAAGTTGAATTGATCCTCGATAGCCGCAACGATTACGAATACCTGCTGCTGGAAGATCGCAAGCCCAGCGGCTTTGAACCTGTCGATCAGCGCAGCGGCTATGTGTACGACAGCCTGCGGGCTTACCGGGAATTCAGGGATGACCGAGTCTGCCTGTTTCTCAGTACGCTGGCCCGCGGGCAGCACAGCATCAGTTATCGGCTGCGGGCTGAAACACCGGGCACTGTCACCGCTCTGCCGGCTTCCATCGAGGGTATGTACGCTCCTGAACTGATCGGCAACAGTGCCAGCCTGCGACTGCTCACAGTGGAGGCTCCCTGAACCACCGTCCCGCTTGAGCCGAACGACCAGATCAGAGAAGATCCGGGCTGAATGTCGCCGGCTGCGGATGAACATTACCGGAAATCTCTGAATAGGGCGGATGTCGATAACCATGACCCAGTGGCAGGTGACTCTGGAATTCTCCGGACCGCTGCAGCGAGCCATGCAGACCGGCGAACTGACCGTACAGGGATCAGGTCCCTGTACCATCAGCACGGTGCTGGCTGCGCTCATGCACACTCAGCAGGCCGCCGTCGGTGCACTTGGAGTTTCACCGGAAACGGTCTCCGACAAACTGCCCCCAGGGCTCCTGGTGCTGCGAAATCGCGTGCTGCTGCCGCTTCGCCCTGAAACGACAGTAACACCCGGCGAACGACTTACACTGATGCCCATGATCAGTGGAGGCTGACGCTGATGACTGACAAACAGACACCACCGTTGACTCCAGCCGCGACTCTGACAACAGAGGAAACAGAAGTCTACGCATGGCAGCTCGATGTCACCGACTTTGGCAACAGCGGACAGCAGCGACTGAAACAATCTTCGGTTCTGATCAGTCGTGTCGGTGGGCTGGGTTCAGCCGTCGCTTACGAACTGGCGGCCGCAGGTGTCGGAAGACTGATCCTCGCACACGCCGGTGTCGTTCAGCCATCCGACCTGAACCGGCAGCTGCTGATGACTTACGACTGGATTGGTAAACCGCGAATTGAATCCGCTCACAAACGCCTGCTGGAACTCAATCCACGCCTTGAGATCATTGCGGTCCCTGAAAATCTGTGCGAGGAAAATGCTGCGCGACTTGTTGGTATGGCCGACTGTGTCGTTGACGCCGCGCCGCTGTTTCAGGAACGACTGGCGATGAATGATGCGGCCGAGCGAAAAGGTATCCCCGTGGTCGAAGCCGCCATGTACGAACTCGAAGCCTCCCTGACCGTCATTCATCCGCCGCAAACGCTGCGGTTCCGTGATCTGGTTCCTGAAGTGCCCCGCAGCTGGACCCGCAGGTTTCCCGTGTTCGGAGCTGTCAGCGGCACTGTGGGGTGTCTGGCCGCCATGGAAACGATTAAACTGCTCTCCGGACTGGGACAACCCCTGAAAAATCGACTGCTGCGACTGAACCTTCGCTCGATGCAGTTCGACACCATTTTGTTGCCCCGCCCTGAATAAAGAATTCATGATAGTCAAGGAAAATCCGCAGAACTCGCCACCGATTTTTCAGGTTTTTTACCATGAAAATTACGCCCTTCCTGACTGCCCTGCTCTGCCTGCTCCAGACGCTGTCAACCACCGCCGCAAATGCCTCAGACTGGCCTATGTGGCGATTTGATGCCGGGCGATCTGCCGCCGGAACGGAAGTTTTGCCGCAGCAGCTTCAGCATGCATGGACCCTCCAGGCACCAGCCCGCGTACAGGCATGGGACGATCCCCTGAATCTCGACCTGATGCCCTATGACCGGCTGCTTGAACCCATCGTCCTCGGAAATCGCCTGATCGTGGCATTCAGTGACACTGACCGCCTCTCCGCCTTTGACACATCCTCCGGCCGCGAACTGTGGTCGTTTGTCACCGATGCCCCCGTACGCCTGCCACCGGCAGGCACACCTGACAGCGTCTGTTTTGTCAGCGACGACGGCTTCCTCTACTGCGTGGCGGTCGCCACCGGTCAGCTGCGCTGGAAGTTTCTGGCAGCCCCAGGTACCCGCAAAATCGTCGGCAATCAGCGCCTGATCTCCACCTGGCCGGCCAGGGGAGGCGTCGTCATACGCGATGGAGTCGTGTACTTCGCCAGCAGCATCTGGCCCATGATGGGCGTCTACATCGCCGCCGTCGAAGTTTCTACCGGACGGCTGCTGTGGATCAATGACTCTACCGGATCCACATGGATCAAACAGCCGCACAGTGCACCATCGTTTGCCGGAGTAGCTCCGCAGGGCGCACTGGTCGCCACAGGTGATTCACTGATTGTTCCTGGAGGTCGCTCTGTACCAGCCGTATTCAACCGCAGTACCGGGGCACTCAGCTACTTTGAACTGAATGCCGGCGGCAAGGGTGTGGGCGGATCGTTCGTTATCGCAGACGACAAATCCTTTTTCGTTCACACGCGGCAACGCGGCGTACGTGAATTTGAACTGAGCACTGGCACAAAACAGTTTCTCCAGTGCAATGAACCCGTGCTGTACAACGGACTGCTGCTGACAGCCTCCGAATCCGGCGGCAAACCAGTGGTCAAAGTGCATGCTGCTGATCGCCGCGTCCTGTGGCAAACACCACTGGATGCATCCGGTGACCTGATCCTGTCGGGTGGCACGCTCTACGCCGCAGGTGCCTCCGGAATTCAATGCCTCAGACTGCCGGCTGAACCGCAGAACGTTGCCGCTGATAATCCACCGCAAACTCGCACACTGATCCCGCCTGCCGCCATCCCCGGCAATGTTCAGCGTCTGCTGGCTGCCGATCAGCGACTGTTTGCCGTGACTGCCGAAGGACATCTGCATGCCTTTGCTGAGACTGCCGAAACAGCACCGGTGCTGCACGACCTGATCAAACCCCTGCCTGTCGAACCATTGCCGGCGAATGCCACAGAAACTGCCGCCTCGCTGCAGCAAAGCCTGCCGGCCGAAGGATACGCTCTCTGGTTTGGCGCGGCTGATATGCCGCTCCTTGCCGCCTTCGCCACACACTCCCCCTTCGTCCAGCTGGCCTGTATTGATGACAACGCCGATCGAATTACCGAATTGCGAAAACGCTGGACAGACCTCCGACTGTACGGAAAAGTCACCGCTCACCTGTCAGAACCAAAGGATTTTCTGACCGCCCCGTACCTCGCTCACACCATCGTCGTGGGTGCCGAACTCAGCAGCAGCATCAGCGCTGACGCCAGCGCACTCAACAGAATCTATCAGTCTGTCAGACCATACGGCGGAGTCCTGCAGATGCTTTGCCGGCCTGACGAAACAGCGGCTGTCGCGGCTGCAGCCGCCGCGGCAAAACTGGAACAGGCCACCGTCGAGATTAATGCGTTTGGAGTTCGTCTGATTCGCACCGGTGCACTGCCGGATTCCGCCGACTGGACTCATCTGCATGGTGACATTGCCAACTCCCGCAAATCCGACGATGCACGAGTCAAATTACCGCTGGGTGTCCTTTGGTTCGGCGGCAGCAGCAATCTGGACGTGCTGCCCAGACATGGCCATGGACCAGGACAGCAGGTGGTTGACGGCCGACTGTTCATTCAGGGCATCAACACACTCAGCGCTCGTGATGTGTATACCGGTCGAGTCCTCTGGCGCAAAGAATTCAAAGACCTCGGAACCTTCGACGTCTACTACGACTCCACTTACAAAGAAACGCCTCTGGATCCCGCCTACAATCAGGTGCACATTCCCGGTGCCAATGCGCGAGGCACCAACTATGTGGCCACTGCCGAACACGTCTACATCGTGGAAGGGGCTGTCTGCCGCGTCCTCGATCCGGCCAGTGGACAGCTGATTCGCACCATCGAACTGCCACAGGAAAATCCAGCCGAACCGCAGGAATGGAGTTATCTGGGAGTCTGTCAAAATGTGCTGATCGGAGGTCTGGGGTTCGCTAAGTATCGACAGCGACTGGATCTGTCGTTTGCCGAAGAAGACGGAAAACTCGGAGGCAGCAAGGCTGGATTTGGCTCGAAAAGTCTCGATCGGGCAGGCAGTATGATGCTCGTCGGCTTCGACCGGCTCTCCGGAAAAATGCTCTGGAAACTTCCCGCAAAACACAGCTTCTGGCACAACGGCGTCATTGCCGGAGGTGGCCGTATCTACTGCCTCGATCGCAACCCAAAACAGGTGGAAGAAAAACTGCAGCGCCGCGGCATTGCAGCGCCGGCATCCTGGCGGATCGTCGCAATTGAGCCGCAAACCGGGCGTGAACTCTGGCAGAAAAACGATAACGTCTTCGGCACATGGCTAGGGTACTCCAAACAACATGATCTGCTGCTGCAGGCCGGGGCTGCTGCCAGCGATCGACTGTCAGGTGAACCGGATCGAGGCATGATGGTCTGCCACGCTGCAAACGGTGAAGTCGTCTGGCATCAGCCGGATCTGCAGTACTCAGGACCCTGCATCCTCCACAATGACATGATTATCGCCAATGCCAACTCGTATAAGGACTCCGCCGGAGCATGGTTCCTGAAAACCGGTAAACCGTGGCTGATCATGAATCCGCTGACAGGCGAACAATCGCCCTTCACACTCAACCGCGCTTATGGCTGCAACACCATCCTCGCCAGCGAAAACTTCCTCACCTTCCGGTCCGGAGCAGCAGGTTTTTATGACCTGACAGGGAACAGCGGCACGGGAAACTTCGGAGGCTTCCGCTCAGGCTGCTCCGGAAATCTTGTCGTCGCCAATGGCGTACTCAATGCACCAGACTACACCCGCACCTGCAGCTGCTCCTACCAAAACCAGACCTCACTGGCTCTGGTGCACATGCCGGAAGTCGAAACATGGACAGTCAGTACACTGGTCCGCTCCGAGAGCGAAGCTCAGCCTGTGGCCGATCTGGGAATCAACTTCGGCGCACCCGGACATCGTCGGGACACTGATGGCACACTGTGGATCGAATGGCCCGCTGTCGTCACAGAAACTTCACCGGCACATATCTCAGTCAATCCCGAAGCCACTGCCTGGCGCCGACACTCATCCGCATACACCGACAGCAGTCGGCCCTGGATTATCGCCTCCGGACTGCAAAATGTTACCTCGCTGGAAATCGAACCAGTGCTGGGCGGAAAACAGGCAGCCAAAGCCCCTGCCAAAGCCGGAAAATCAGACGACTGCCTGACAGCTCCGCCGGTCACCGACGACTGCACCTGGAAACTGCAGCTGTACTTCGCAGATCCCAATGCTCGAGTTTCCGATCTGGCTGCACAGGCTCGCCGTTTCGATGTGCTGCTCAATGGCAGCACTGTCCTCGAAAACGTCACAGTCCAGCCCGGTGGCAGCGTCGTGCAGGAAATCACAGCACAAACCGCCGACAAACAGCCGCTGCGACTGGAATTCCGCACCATCGAAGGCCAGCCGGTAATTTCTGGTATCCGGCTCCAGCGCACCAGCCCCTGACTCCCCTGCTGACGGACTGCCCCGACAGCAACCCGGGATCGCTGCCTCCTTTGCCCACCCGATAACATCAAAAAGACTCGACATTTTTCCAGTAACCAGTTCCTGTCAGGCTCTCATCAGGAAACCGAAATGCCGGCAGTGCGGAAACTCGGAATGCAATGGAATCGCGAGTTGGCGGTACTCGTATCCAGCGTACGAGCAAACCTCTGCATCTCATCACCGTATGTCACCGACTACGGTGTCGACTTTCTGCTGTCTCACCTCGCCAATGTGGTAAAAGACAGCGTGCAACTAACGCTTTTGACGGATCTTTCTCCGCTAAACGTGGCTCAGGGAGCGACCAGTCTGCCTGCGATCCACGAGTTGGCAAAATCTGTGCCTCGTCTCAGAATCACGCATCTTCCTCGTGTGCATGCAAAAGTTTTCGTGCAGGATTCCGAATCTGCAATCGTCACGTCAGGAAACCTGACCGCAGGCGGGTTGATAACAAATTATGAATACGGAATGCTGATTTCTGACCGAAATCTTGCCGGAGAAATTGAATCCGACATGCATGAATACACCGCGCTCGGAGCGGATGTTTCCATTAGTGCGTTCGAACAATACTGCACGAAGGGGGCGCGGCTTCAGAGTCTGTACTCTTCATGGCAGAATCAGCTGCAAATTGCTTCACCAGAACTGCAGCAGGCAATCTGCGAGGCAACGGATGATCTGATCAGGCTCAGGCTAAGCGGTGGAGCAATGCATACCGTATTTGCGGCGACCATTGTCTTTCTTTTGACGAAATATGGACCTCTGTCGACAGACGAGCTGCACTGCCGCATAGCAGACATGCACCCAGACCTCTGTGACAACACAGTCGATCGCGTTATCGACGGAAAGCGCTTTGGTAAGAAGTGGAAACATGCAGTGCGATCTGCACAACAGCATCTTAAAAGGCAACAGAAGATCCTGTTGCTGAACGGGGTGTGGCAGTCGAAGTAACTTCGGCTGATTCATTCAAACTGCATCCGCAGCCGATTCCTGCGTAAGACTCCAGCTTGCCCACAGCACCTTTCACAATCCATCTGCTTTTGCGCAATATCGCTCCGCAATCAACCATGCTTCGGACTTCCCACAACCATCAGCCTCGCCAGCGTTTCCGCAAACTGGGTGATCGCGTCATCCGAAGGCAGCGTGATTCGCAATGATCGCCTGCCCTGCTCGTCGGTCTCCACTGAATCCGTCAGGTGCTGTCGAATCGTCGACACTGCCTCGGGCGCCGGTGCAGTCGCCGCTCCAGGCAGCATCTGAGACAACAGGCTAAATGCCGCCGTCAGCATCTGACCTCCGGCTTCAGCCATCTTTTCACGTCGCTCGGCCAACTGCACAGCCTCCGCAGCCCTCGCTCGCTTCTGGCTCTCATCCTGATGACCCTCAGGCAGTGCCCCCAGCAAAACCTCCAGTCGCGATTTCAGCTCATCCATCCCGCTCTGCAGCCGAACTTCGCTGATCTCCGACTCGTAATCTAAAGCCGCTGTCGCTAACTCCTTCTTCTGACCAATCACGCTCAGCAGATTCTCCTCCAGCGTTTCCTGAGTCACCAGGATGTAGACATTGACCGGACGCTTCTGACCCATCCGGTGCGCTCGCGCAATTCGCTGCTCCAAAACCGCCGGATTCCACGGCAAATCGACATTAATCACCGTGTCGGCAGACTGCAGATTCAAACCGGTACTGCCGGCATTCGTTGATAAAAATACTCGACATTTCGGATTGTTCTGAAATTCATTGACAATGTCCTGCCGCCGAGCCTGCGGAATCTTCCCCTCCAGCCGCACAAACTCCACTCGACGCCTCTTCAGCAGCGGCTCAATCAGATCCAGCATCCGCGTCCACTCAGAAAACACCACCGCCTTGTGATCTCCGTCCACAAACAGCGATTCAAACAACTCGTCCAATGCCGGCAGCTTGCTGGAAAACCCGGGACTGACCTTGTCAACCAAAACCGTACTGTCCGCCGACATGCGACACATCAGCAGCGCCTGCCGAAGTCGCAGCAGATCCATCTCAGACACGTACGGCTTGCGAGTAATGGAGGCGACAATTCGCAGGTGTGCCCCGTGCAGTGACGCCTGCTCTTCCGTTGGAGGCACATGGATGATTTCAGTATTCCGCGGAGGCAAATCCCGGATCACCAGCTCCCTCGTGCGACGCAAAAGAATCGGTCGCAGCTTCTCACGCAGCTCGTCCAGATGTCGATAACCCAGCACAAAACCCTTTTCATCAGTCACACGGTAACGATTGAAAAAGCGAAACCCAGGTCCCAGATGCCTGCCGTCAATGAACTGCACCACCGAATACAATTCGTCCAGCCGATTCTCAAGTGGAGTGCCGGATAACACCAGCGCAAAGCGAGACTTCAAACTCTTCACCACGCGAGTCGTCTGGGCTTCCCAGTTTTTAATCCGCTGACCTTCATCCAGAATAATCAGATCCCACCGAGCAGACTCAATGGAATTGATATCCTTCAGTACCTGCTCATAATTGCAGATCGTGAAAAACTCCGGTTGCTGATACTGACTGACACGGTCGCCTGCAGAACCCGCCACTATCGCCGATGAACGCTCAGAAAATCGCTGGATCTCATTCTGCCACTGAGATTTCAACGAGGTCGGACACACCACCAGCACACGCTCAATACCAGCTTCACGCGCCAGCAACTCGGCAACACCCACACCCTGAATGGTTTTCCCAAGACCCATGTCGTCAGCCAGAATCGCCCGACCAGCACCGACCGCAAATGCGATGCCGTCCATCTGATGCGGCAGCAATTCAACCCGTAACAACTGCGTCCGCAGCGGATGATTCCGAGGATTCTTGCGAATGTCCGCCACCAGCTGCTGAATTCGCTGAACATGCAGCTGCTGCTGAATAAATTCCTCGGCATCAGGGTAGACCAGCACGGATTCACCCAGCGCCTCCAGCCGACCCAGACAGCGTACCAGTGCATGCACATCCGTTATGTCTTCATCCCGCAAAGAACCTGTCACCCGCAGCACAGATTCCCCAGGCCGGTTCGGAATGCCCAGCCGCAGCGTCAGGTCACTCCCATACTTCAAATAGACAATGATCTCCTTCAGCTTCGGCTTTCTCTTCAGCACCGCAGCGTCAAAACGACGCCTGATCGTCAGCAGCGCCTTCATAACATGCTTGCAGGTACCCAGCGTATTGTCACGATAATCCGGACAGGTACAGTACGAATCGCCCCGTTCAAATCCCCGCAGCGCAACTCGATATGACTTGCCACTTACCCTGCTGGTCACGATGTAGTCCGTCCACGGTGTCGTCGCAGACTTGTCCGCAGCAACCACATCCATACTTTCTTTCTTCGCACGCTGCTGCCGCTCACTTAGCGCCAACTCTGTCAGCTGCTGCTCATTAAGTGGCTCAATCGGTTCACGTTTGGCCGGCGCTTTCGCCAGACCCAGCAGCGTCTTGTTTTCAAGGATCAAGGACAACGCTGCACCCATGTGCTCACAAGGAGACTGACACTGAGTACAGCTGACCTGCAGCCGACGTTCGTTGTCCCCACGCAATTTTACCGCCACCGTTATGACCCCGGTCTCCCCGGGCAAAGTCAGCCGAAACTGATCGTCAGCCAGCAACACCTGCTCTTGAGGGTTGCCAATCACTGTTTTCCCGCCAGCAAACAGCAGTTTTCTGCCCTGCTCTGTACCCCCAAGCAAATCGCAGGCCTGCAAAAAGGAAAGCCGTGAAAGCTTGTCCGCCAGTGTCAATCGACCGGATTTCACCACCTGTGCCATAACCACACACCGCCTTTCCTGTATATTTGCACAATCTGGGAACTCTAGCAAAAAACATCTGCAGCGAATCCTGCAGAGATCCGAATTCCGCAGCTTTCAGCCACCGCAGCACGCCCTGCCACACCCGCCCCCCACCCGCGAAAATCAAAGTCCGTTGCCGCCCATTCCGCAGATGTACACAATCCACCGTCCTGTCACGCCAGACAACTCCGCCATCCAGCAGCAAGGTGAAACATGAAAGCCACTCCCGTCACCACGCTCGACAACCAAATTTTGATGCTCCTGCTGCTGCACTTCATGCTGCTGCTTAGCTTCGCCACTCCAGCATGCGGCGCTGATCCCCTGAAACCACTGCCCCTCATTGGATACACTGAACATCGCACCAACCTGCCAGGTGGTCGACACGCAAATGTCAGCACAAGTCGAGCCATGGTGGTCAGAGTCGATGGTACGCAGCCGAAAACTGTCGGCGGTCAGCTGGCGGACAAGCCCGGAGCATGGACCCAGTTTGCAGGCTGGTCACCGGATGGACAAACCGCCGTCGTCCTGCGTTGCTGGGAAAGTCCAGAAAATGCTCAGTGGGAGGAACAACACCGAACGTTTCGCTTCACACCAGAAGGCTGGCTGGTCGACTCATTCCTCGTCGATCTCGCCACCGGAAAAACAGATAACCTGACCGCAGTTGAACGCGTCAGCTTCTACAATACAGGGCTGTTCTTCTGGCCTCGTGACTCCACAAAAATGGGCTTCACGGCCCTCATCGACGGCAACTCAAAACCCTTCCGCATGGATCGCGATGGGCGCAATAAAACAGATCTCACAAAGAACTCCAGTGGATTCGCCTACGGCTTCAGCAGTTCGCCTGATGGAACACGAATCTCTTTCCACGAAAACTATCAGGTCTTCCTCGCCGATGCCGACGGAGCAAATCGAATTCATGTCCAAACCGGCCACCCGTTTGTCTTTGCCCCGACGTGGTCACCAGACGGGAAATGGCTGCTGTTCGTTTCAGGCGAACACTACAACTGCCATCCGCACATCGTCAAAGCAGATGGAACAAACCTGAAAAAACTGGCGGATCGCGGCGGGTATCGAGGAGTCACTCAGTTCCTCGATGTACCCGACTACCATGATGGCAGCAGCGACGTACCCGTATGGGCGACTGACGGACAGTCTGTGTTCTACACCGCCAAAGTCCGTGATTGCGTTGAACTGTTCCGCACTACTCTTGATGGACGCAGCCAGCAACTGACACATTCGGCCACCGGCACAACACATTACCACCCGAAACCCTCACCCGATGGGCAATGGCTCGCCTACGGCTCAAATCGCAGCGGCATCCGCAACCTCTACGTAATGCAGCTGACTGACTACAGCGAACGTCCTCTGACCAATGAGCCTTCCGGTCACGCCGCTATGCACGCATGGTGGCAACCCGCAGAATCTTCAGCAACAGAAAAAGCACCCTGACAAAAAAACCACGCACCCTCACACATCCAGACCCAGCATACGCATCAGCTCAATCGCATTGCTGCGTTCCACCACTCCGTCTCGCAGCCGATAGTCAAACAGCATCGTCCCCTCGACCACAGTGTCCTCAAAATGCTTGTTGACCGCCAGACCCGGCATGCTGTCGGCAATTCGCGTCAGCGCAAGGTCGTGCGTTGTCACAATTCCAACCGCACGACGATCAACCAAAGAACGTATCACTGCCTCCGCACCGCGACGACGATCATTGGAATTCGTTCCATGCAGAATCTCATCCAGCAGAAACAATACAGTCCTCGCCCCGGTCGTCAGATCCACAACAGACTTCAGACGCTGCACCACACTGAAGAACAATGACCGACCCTCCTGCAGAGAATCGCTCACTCGCATGGCTGTTGCCAACTGAAAAGGATGCGTCTGAAATCGAGTCGCACGAACTACAGACCCACAAAACGACAATACAATGCTGGTACCGATGCTCCGCAGAAATGTGCTCTTGCCCGACATGTTCGAACCACTGATCAGCATCAGCGGCGACTCAGGAGTCAGCTGCACACTGTTCCGTACGCAAACAGACTCCGGAAGCAGCGGATGACCAAGATCCTCGGCGTTCAGCTCCGCACGCTCCTCCAGAATCTCCGGTATACAGTCCCGCGGATGGTCAAAACAGTAACCGGCCACCGAAATCGTAGCCTCCAGACAAGCCACCGTTTCCAGCCAGTCCGCAACCTCCACACCATATCGACGTCGCCAGCATTCAATCCGATGTGTCAACAGCACGAACAAGCCACAAAACCAGGCAATCGGAGCAAAGAACTGGTTGCGAGTCGCGTTATTCAGCCACGCCGTTAAACGGCTCAGCCGCCTGATTGCCACCGATGCCGTTCCGTCTTCAGTATGAAAACGATTCAGCAGATCTCGTACCGCAGGTTCCTCTACCGGATGCGATTCAAACGCCGCAATTACCTGACTGAACTGACGCAGTGCCGTATCCACATCATCCATAATGCCGGTCGTCCGCTGAATCTGCCGGCGAGTCATTATAATGGCGGGCAACTGCAGCATCGCCAGCACTGGCAGCCAGCGAAACAGCATCGGATCCCACACCGTTAACCCCAGCACCGCTACGGAAGTCACACCGATCAGCAAAGCCCACAAAATGACTCCCAGTGAAATCGGCTCAGCCGGCTCTCGCACCCAGCTCTTCAGCAAACGCTCAGCAGATTCCCAGCCACGAGCCTCTGGAATACAGGCCAGTGCTTCCCGCAGCCGCAGTGCCTGCTTCAATCCCTGAGCACGCGCCTGACGAACCCGAATCTCCGTCGCCGCAGGAACTGTCGTCATCCAGCTCGCCAGCACCTTCTGACCAGGACGCGTCCGACACTCGTTCAGCAGCTGAAACAACGAGCCACGACCAAACACGTCCAGATCTCGAATCCACGGATGAGACTCGTCGTCGTACTCACTGCCAAATTCACTCTCCCCACTGAAATCCCGCTTCAGTCGACGCAGACGACTTTCGTGAAAAGCTCGCACCTGGCGCAGCCGAGACAATCTCGACAGACAGCTGCGGTCAAATGGCAGCACAATCAAAAACACCGTCAGCGGCAGCAGCATCCACTGCCACGACACAACATCTGAACGGCCAATGCACAGCACACCCAGACCAATCGAGACTACTCCAAGAATGCTCCGCACACGCAGAAACTTGCGGTCACGCTGCTCCAGTCGCTCGATCGATGCCGACACCTCCTGCAAACGTCCCTGATATGCCGCCTCAGGCTCAGCAAATACACGTTCCGCTGATATACCACTCGCCGCTGCATCTGATCTGACCGACATTGACTGTTTTCGCCCAAAAGAAAATGTGAATCAGACCAGCAATGCATCCAGAACCCGAGCCTCGTCCGTGGGACCAATCAGCCGGTTCTGCAAGCCCTGATAAAAATAACTGAAACGCTGCGGATCCAAACCCAGGACATGCAGTATCGTCGCCTGCAAATCTCGAATCGTCACAGGATGCTCCACCGGATAGTATCCAAACTCGTCCGTGCTGCCCCACGCCAGCCCGCCACGGATGCCACCACCCGCCAGCCACATCGTAAACGCATACGGATGATGATCGCGACCCACATACCCCTTCTGCAACTCCGTTCGCACATTATTCTGCATCATCGGAGTCCGACCGAACTCACCACCCCACACAATCAGTGTCTCGTCCAGCAAACCACGCTGCTCAAGATCACGAATCAATGCCGCTATCGCCCGCTCCGATGCCTGACACTTGATCGGCAGAGTCTCATCTATGCTTTCCCCAGGGGAAGAACCATGATGGTCCCAGCCCCAGTCGTACAACTGCACAAACCGAACTCCATTCTCCACCAGCCGCCGAGCCAGCAGACAATTGTTCGCAAACGTCGGGTCATCGCCACGGTAAAGCACCCGCGGATCATCAGCACTCTCCGCCGGTGACGTATATCCCGGCTGAGCACCATACATTTCCAGAATATGCTTCGGCTCGCCAGACAGATCCATCACACGCGGTACCGCCGTCTGCATCCGATACGCCAGCTCATACTGCGATATGCGAGTCTGCGTCTCAGGGTCCCCGCTGCGAGCAAACTCTGAGGCATTTAGTTCGGCTAAAGAATCCAGCATCCGCCTGCGAGTCCGACGGTCGATGCCCGCTGGATCACTCAGATACAACACCGGATCCCCGCTCGCTCGACAGTTCACACCCTGATACACCGACGGCAAAAAACCCGATCCCCACAAAGACTTCCCCGCATCCGGTGTCTTGCCGCCAGACAACAGCACCACAAACCCCGGCAAATTCTCATTCAGACTGCCCAGCCCCCACGTCACCCACGAACCCAGAGACGGATTGCCCAGACGCGCCGTCCCCGTGTGCAGAAACAACTGCGAAGGCGCATGATTGAACTGCTCCGTCTGCATCGTCCGAATCACACAGGCCCGATCCACAACACCCGCAAAATTAGGCAGTAACTCGCTGATCCACTGACCACTCTCACCATACTGCCGAAATCGAAACTGACCCGCCAGAATCTTCGGAACCCCCCGAATAAACGCAAATCGCTTGCCCTTCAGGAAAGACTCCGGACAGTCCTGCAAATGCAGTCGCTGCAGCTCAGGCTTGTGCTCAAATAACTCCAGCTGCGATGGTGAACCTGCCATGTGCAGATAAATCACATGCTTTGCACGAGGTGCCAGCAGCGGTGGACGAGCCGACAAGGCCGCAAGCTCAGTTGCACCACCAGACTGCAAAACCACACCATCCCGCGCCAGCAGTGACTGCACTGCCATCGCACCAATCCCCAGACCCGCCGTCTGCAGCAGATGCCTGCGAGTACCTTTCAGGTGCCACTCAATCGCCGGATTCATCACCAAAACTCCCCCGCTGACTCTCAGACAACTCAATCACCGACGACTCAGGAATTCATCCAGATTCAGAATGGTACTGGCTACAACAACCAGTCCCGCAAACTCAGCCTGTGATATCGAATCCGGTCGCTGCACCCGCGCTCCCGAAAGCAACGCCTCTGCCTGCTCAGGACGCTCCTCAAACATCAACCGAACATCACTCAGCAGACCCTCCAAAGCAGCCACCTCTGCACGCGTCCCCGGTCGTATCAAAGCACGTCGCAGACCTCGCTCCAGACGGCCCTCAGACTCACGACTCATCCACTCCGCCAAACCCCCGGCACACTCCAGACTGGTCGGATCATTCAGTGTCACCAGAGCCTGCAATGGAGTATTCGTGCGAATTCGACGAATCTGACACACCTCACCGCTGCCACCATCAAACGTCGTTCCCATCGGATGCGGCGTTGTCCGCTTAAGATACGTATACATACCCCGACGATAACGATCCTCACCCTCCGCATTCACCCACTTCTGACCGTTATACGTCGATCGCCACAATCCATCGGGCTGCGGAGGCATCACCGGCGGACCACCCCGCTTCAAAGATAACCTGCCAGATACCGCCAGCATCTGATCCCGCAGTACCTCAGCTGAAAGCCGGTAGCGAGCCCCCCGTGAAAGCAGAACATTCCCCGGATCCTGCTGCCGCAACTGCTCCGTCACAGCCGAATCCTGCCCATAAACACGACTCAACACGATCAGCTTCAGCAACCGCTTCAAAGACCAGCCATTCTCCCGGTACTGCACCGCCAAAAAATCCAGCAACTCCGGGTTCGATGGCAGAGAACCCAGCGACCCAAAATCCTCCTCAGTCTCCACCAGCCCCTGGCCGAATAATCGTGCCCAGATTCGATTCGACCAGACCCGCGGAGTCAGCGGATTGCCCGGTGACATCAGCCAGCGAGCCACCTCCAGACGAGTCGGTGTTTCCGACATCACAAATCCAAATCGCAGCTCCGCCGGCAAAGCAGGCTGCACCAGATCACCCGGATCCAGAAAATTGCCCCGCCGATGAATCCGTGTCTCGCGCTGCCGGTCCGCTGGCAATGCCGACAGTACCGGCACCTTCAACACTCCTGCCAAAACAGCATTCAGCTGCTGCTCCACTGCAGACAGCGCCGACTGCAACTCGCGAGTCTTCTCGGATGCCTGCAACGGCTGCAAACCCGTTGCCTCCCCGCCATGCACACTCCAGCGAAACTGCCGAAACGTCAGCGAATTCCCATAGTGCTGCCGCATCACCAGTCGCAGTTCGGCCATCGCCGACAACTGCAGCGGCTGCGACAGCTCAAAAATCGCCACATGCGGCTCGCGCTGCCGCGGACTGATCGCCCAGCCAGTCTTCAAATCACCATCCAATGCTGCCGCTGCCGGCCAGTTGCTCTGCTCAAAATCCGCACGCGGACGCACCAGCTGCAATCGCTGACGCTGACCACCGGTTACCAGCTCAGCCTCCAGCTCCGACAACACAAAATTCGGATCCGTCCCGTTTCGCCCAACACCCGGAATATTAGCACCCGACCCCGGCAACGCCTGCAGTCGCAATGCCGTAATCGGTCCCGCCGGCAGCTCTAAAATCACCGTGTAGACATCCTCCGCAGGTCGCACACCGCTGACCACTACGGAACCGTCAGCCTGCGACTTCAGCATCGCTCCGCCCTGCGATTCCGCCCGCTGCAGTGACAGCACACGCCAGCCCTGATCATCCCCCGCTGCATCCGCCAAACGCGACTCCTCCAGTCGACGACGCAAATCCGCCTGACGCGCCCGCAAATCACTGCGATTTCGCCGCTGCTGCTCATCCAGCAGCTCCAGAATCGGAGCATCATCGTAACGGTCCGCATCCTCCGTCTGATTGAAAATCGCATACAGACCGTAATAGTCCGTCATCGAAATCGGATCGTACTTGTGAGAATGACATTTGGCACATCCGGCAGTCAGACCCATCCAGACCTGCAAAGTGGTGTCCACCCGGTCCTTCACCGCAATCGAACGAAACTCTTCGTCATCAGTACCGCCCTCGTCGTTGCTCATCGTGTTCCGATGAAAGGCAGTCGCCAGACGCTGCTGATCGTCGGCAGCAGGCAGCAAATCACCCGCCAGCAAATGCTCAGTCAGCACATCCAGCGGCAAATCCTGATTCAAAGATCTCACCAGCCAGTCGCGCCACGGCCACATCGTTCGCCCAAGGTCCTTTTCGTACCCCTTCGTGTCGGCATAACGAGCCAGATCCAGCCACATCCTCGCCCAGTGTTCCCCAAACTCCTCACGCGCCAGCAGTGCATCCACCAGTTGCTCCACTGCCCGCGGATCACTGCTCCCAACAAAGGCCTCAGCTTCTGCCTCCGCGGGCGGCAAGCCAGTCAGATCCAGCGACAGACGACGAATCAGCGCGTACCGATCCGCTGCCGGGCCAGGCTGCAGGCCATGCTCAGACAGTGACATTTCAACCAGCCGATCGATTCCCGCACTGCCAGACGGCACACCCGGTGCCACCACCGGTGACTCAAATGACCAGTGACGCCCCCACACGGCACCCTCGCTGATCCACTGCTGCAGAATGGCCTTCTGAGCTTCAGTGAGAGTGCGATGTGAATCCGGAGGCGGCATCAGCAGATCCGGATCCGCACTGGTAATCCGCTGCACCAGAAGGCTGCCGGATAAATTCCCCGCCGCCACCGGCACCCCACCCGCATAAGCACGCTTCGCCTCAGACTCGAGATCCAGCCGCAAACCAGCCTTTCGCTGAGATTCATCAGGACCATGGCAGGAAAAACAATTGGCCGAAAGGATGGGCAATACGTCACGACCAAACCGCAGAGGCTTATCGGCCGCAGCCAGCGGCAGACTTGCTGCCAACATCACCGCCAGTAACGCCACTCGCATCACACAGTCCCCCCGCTGACAGCATACCCCGAAAAATTTCTCGTTAGCTGCCAACAACATCCGTCAAAACTCGCCCGGACACATCTGTCAGTCGGAAATCACGACCCGCATAGCGATAAGTCAGACGCTCATGATCCAGCCCCAGCAAATGCATCATCGTCGCGTGCAGATCATGCACATGCACCCGATCCTGCACAGCCCGAAAGCCAAAATCATCAGTCTCGCCATACGTCATGCCGCCACGCACTCCACCACCCGCCAGAAACGTCGAAAACCCATAGTGATTGTGATCGCGGCCGGAACCGTTTTCGGAAGTCGGTGTCCTGCCGAATTCACCCCCCCAAAGTATCAGTGTGTCATCCAGCAGCCCCCGCTGCCGCAAATCCTGCAACAGCGCCGCTATGGGACGATCGATCGACCGAGCCAGATTCTCGGCCTGACGGTTGTGGTCACTATGAGTATCCCAGGGCTGGCCATCGCCGTAGTACACCTGAATAAATCGAACGCCACGCTCACTTAAACGACGAGCCAGCAGACAGCCGGAAGCAAAATGACCCTCGCCGTAAAGTTCCCGAGTCGCCTTCGTTTCCTGCTGCAAATCAAAAGCATCCGTCGCCGTAAACTGCATCCGAAAAGCCGTCTCCATCGCCTGCAGACGACCCTCCAGCTGTCCGTCCGGACCCGTACGCTGCAGCTGATGACGATTCAGCCTGCTGATCAGATCCACCTGAGCCGCCTGGATTGCACGCCCGGCAGTCTCGTTCCGCAAAAACGGTATCAGCTTTTCCGGAGTCGGTACGGAATGGTTGATGTAGGTACCCTGATGAGAACCCGGCAGAAATGCACTTGTCCACAAAATCGAAAAACGTACCGGCTTGCCCGGACAAAGCACCACATACGAAGGCAGATTACGATTCTCTGACCCCAGGCCCCACGAAAGCCACGAACCCATGCTTGGGCGAGTCGGCAAAATGGTGCCGTTGTTCATCAGCAGCAATGCCGGACCATGATTCGGATTATCCGTCCACGTTGAACGCAGCACACAAATCTCATCCATCAATTGCCCGGTCAGCGGCAACAAACTGCTGACCGGAACCCCACTGGTGCCACCCGGTCGAAATCGAAAAGGTGAAGGCAGCAGACCGGCCGTACGACGCTCGGTCCTGAGATCCGCCTCAGGAGGCCGCTGGCCAGCATACTTCTGCAGCAATGGCTTCGGATCAAAAAAATCACCCTGATATGGACCGCCGTTCATAAACAGATGAATGACGCGACGCGCACGCGGCACAAAATGCTGCAGCCCCGCTTCACCAGCATCCGCCAAAGCAGTCGCCAGACC
>JBJTPZ010000484.1:0-23276 GCA_046075365.1 Planctomycetaceae bacterium | reverse complement strand
GCTTGACATGCCATAGTCGGCGGCTGCCATTTTGGCTGTGCGTTTTCTTCGAAAGGGGCTGTGTCCGGGCTGCCGGGGTCGGTTTGCGGTTCTGCATCGTGACTGAGAAAAGGGCGGCTGCCGGCCTGTTCCCCGGCGTTTGGCAGGTGCCGTTTGCCGTGTCCGGGCTATGATATCAGAGGGGCACCATTTCCTGGGCAGTGACATTCTGCGTGGGCAAAGTCTGGCGAGTTGCGATGATCCGAGGGTTCAGTTTTGTGGCTGTTTGCGGTCTGCTGGGGCTGGCATGGTATTTCCGTGCGGGTTTTCAGCCGTCGTCGGAACCTGCTGCGGCAGTGCCCGCGGTTGCTCCTGTCAGGGCTCTGGTGCATTCGCTGGGTCGTCTGGAGCCGGCCAGTCGTGTGCTGGAGCTTTATCCTGAGTCGGGCAACGAGGGTGTAACGGTTCGAGAGCTGCATGTTGCTGAGGGTGAGGATGTCGCGGCGGGGCAGCTGCTGGTGACGCTGGACAATGTGGATCGTCGGCGTGCGAAGCTGGCGGAGTCTGAGGCTCGTTTGCGGGCTGCTGAAGTGCGGTTGCAGCAGGTTCAGGCTGGTGCGAAAGCGGGTGATCTGGCTGCTCAGCAGGCACTGGTATCGCTGGCTGAGCGGCAATCTGAGGTGGCTCGGCGGGAAGTTGAGCGTGCTCGTCAGCTGCATGCTCGCAAAGCCCTCAGTGACGAGCAGCTTGAGGAGCAGCAGTGGGAGCTGGATCGTCTGCTGCTGGAGAAGCAGCGTGCGGAGGGTGGTCTGGCGGGTTTGTCTGAGATTCGGCAAACGGATCTGCGTGCAGCAGAGACGGAGATTGATGCGGCTCGTGCTGCTGTTGAGACTGCGCGGGCTGAGTTATCCGGATCTGAGCTGAAGGCTCCGATTTCCGGTCGCGTGCTGCGGATTCGTTCGTTTCCGGGTGAGCGGATCGATGCGGCTGGACTGCTTGAGCTGGCAAACGTGGGTGAGATGCAGGCGGTAGCGGAGGTTTATGAGGGCGATGTTGGGCTGCTGAGTCGTGGTTTGCGAGCGAAGGTGATGCTGGACGCATCTGGTGAAGAGCTGTCGGGCGTGGTGTCTGAGATTGGCAACGCGGTGGCTCGAAAAGTGGTGCTGACGAATGACCCTGTCAGCGACACGGATGCTCGCGTTGTCGAGGTGCGGATTGATCTGGATGCGCGGTCATCCGCCCGGGTGCAGCGTCTCAGCAATGCTCGTGTCGAGGTATTCATTCAGCTTGATGCTGCCGCTCACGATGAAAGTCGCACGTCCGGGGAAAATCCGGTGATTGGATATCGGCGGTAAGCGTTGCGGCCAGCAGACGGAAGCTGGTGGGTGGGGGCGTGGCGAGATGGCACGCAGGTTGTGGCTGGAGAGTCCTGGGGGGGGTGCTGCGGGGTGCGTGTCGATGGACTGTCTCAGGGCTGTTTTATCGCTGGCAATTTTCTGTTTGGCTGTCCCCGTTGCTGCTCAAACTGAGTCTCAGTCCGCAGCGATTGCTGCGGCGGGCTATGCCGTTCTGCCTGCAGAGCTTAGGCTGGTTCCGCAGACCATGCTGGGGCTGGTGCACGCGGCGGAGGTGCAGCGGGAGATTGGTCTGGGGGGTGTGAAAAACGCTGGATTTCGCGATCAATTGCGGGAGATCGATGGCCCGTGGTGGCGTTCCAGAATCTTGCCCGAGTCTGAGCGGAGGGTGATTGTAGCGAAGCAGGAGCAGCGTTTGCTGGATTTACTGGGTCAGACGCTTGCTGCCGAGCAGATCAAACGACTGCGACAACTGGAATTGCAGGCTCAGGGGCCGCGTGTGCTGCTGCGTTCTGAGGTGATTGACTTTCTGCAGCTCAGCGATGCTCAGCAGGCAAAGTTCCGGACTTTGTTTGAGAAGACTGAGCAGTTAATTGCGGAGGCGAACGATCCTGCGAATCAGGGTGATGCGGGCAGACTGAGTGCTGCGCGGCGGGCCAAAAGCGAGGAGTTGTCGTCCGCGCTGAAGCTGTTGACGGCGGAGCAGCAGCGCGGGCTGCCGAGGCTGCTGGGAGCGGATTTTGAGACTGCCAGACTTAGCCGCATTTATCCGTTGGCACCGGAACTGATTGAGACAGGTGCGTGGGCTGGTGATGGTCGGGTGAGTCTGGCGGACCTGCGGGGGCAAGTGGTGCTGTTGCATTTTTATGCTTATCAGTGTCACAACTGCAAAGCCAATTTCAGGCATTATGTGCGTTGGCAGCAGACGCTGTCGAAGCGCGGTGTTGCGGTGGTTGGCATACAGACTCCGGAAACCGCAGATGAGCGAGATCCGCAGAAGGTGGCGGCAGCAGCAAGCGAGCAGGGTTTTGAGTTTCCGGTGCTGATTGACCTGAAAAATGGCAACTGGGATGCCTGGGGAAATACGATGTGGCCGACGATCTATGTGATTGACCGGGAGGGCTATATTCGTTTTTGGTGGCAGGGCGAGCTGAACTGGCAGGGTGCGAAGGGTGACGAGGTGATCGAGGATCTGGTTGAGAAACTGTTGCAGTGAGGTGCCTGCGCATGAGATTGGGCGGTCCGGAGCGGCAGGTTTGGGGCATGTTGCGGGCTGCGTTGAGGCGGGAACTTTTTGGGTGATGTGAATTTGTTCAAAGCGTGGGGGTTTCTGCCTTCGTCGGAGCCAGCCATCGGTCGCTTGCAAGAGCTGGCGACCGATGGCTGGTGCAGACAATCGGCAGAACTGCCTGGCCTGGTGGAGCTGGAGAAAGCGGCCTGTCCACACAAATACGGGAAGGACCGATTTTTTGAGCGGCTGCTTTGTTTAGCTGATTGTTACCGGGTGGTGTGCACTGTGTGACTGTGTGGTGGTTTCTCCGCATTCGTCATTTTTCCCGCGAGTTTGGTTTGCGATTTAATCCCTTAAGCCAGAGAATTTTCAGAGTGAGGACGGTTCCTGATGTTTCAGGGGGCTAAGTCAGTATGTCGCCTGCTGCTGAACTGGATCGATTATGGGCTGCCGGTGTCGAGTGTCCGCCAGTGCAGGCGGTGTCAGCGATAATTTCCGGGTCTGCCGATGGGCAGCAGCTGTTGTCATTGATGCGGCTTGATCAGCAGCGTCGCTGGCGGTCTGGCAGGCCGCTGCTGGTGGAGGATTATCTGCGGGCGTGGGGGCAGGTTCCTGCGGGTGTGGACTGGAGTCTGGAACTGCTGGCGGGAGAATGTCTAAGTCGCAGCGAATCGGATGCGGAGCTGGCCGTCGAGGTTTCTGTTCGGTTTCCGCAGTACTCTGATTTGTTGTGTTATTTGCTGCGTCCGGCGGTATTTACTGATGTGGCGGAGCTGCGGGCGGCCTTGTGTGTTCGTCTGGAGAAACTTTACGAGGATCCGGCTGGGCAGCCGCGTCTTGAGTATCTTCTGGCGGGGGTTGCTCCGGAGCTGCGTCGTGACGTGTTTCCGGATTTGATGCGTACAGAGCTGAGGTGTCAGCAGCAGCGCGGTCTGACGGTTGTTCCTGAGGCCTTGCAGCGTCGTTTTCCGGGATATGAGGCGGAGGTTCGGCAATTGTTTGGGCTGCCGGCGACGGGGCAAGCGGACATTTTGCAGCAGTCGCAGCAGACGCTGGTTCCGGGGGATGGTTCGGGGCATGCGGCTGCCGAGGCGGCGGTTGTGTCAGAGCCGATTTGCGGCCGTTTGGGTGATTATGAGCTGCTGGGCGAGCTGGGGCGTGGCGGGATGGGGGTTGTGTACAGAGCCCGTCAATGCAGTCTGAATCGTCTGGTGGCATTGAAGACAGTCATAGCGGGGACGGGTGCGGGCCGTGAGGATATTTTGCGATTTCGGAATGAGGCTGAGGCGGCCGCCAATTTGCGTCATCCGGGGATTGTGGGTGTGTATGAGGTGGGTGAGAGTGAGGGGCGGCATTTTTATTCGATGGAGTTTATTGAGGGGCATGATCTGTCGCGGCTGATTCGGCAGAATTCATTGCCGGGCGAGCAGGCTGCGGCCTGTGTGCGGCAGCTGGCGGACGCGGTGCAGTATGCGCATGAGCGGGGAGTATTGCATCGGGACCTGAAGCCTCAGAATGTGCTGGTGGATGCATTGGGTGTGCTGCGGATTACGGACTTTGGTCTGGCGAAGCGGGTGCAGGCGGATTCGCAGCTGACGGGTGATTTTTCCATCATGGGGACTCCCAGCTATATGCCCCCGGAGCAGGCGGATCCTCGCCGTGGCCGGGCGGGTCCGTGCAGCGATATTTATTCGCTGGGTGCTGTGTTGTATGAGCTGCTGACAACGCGACCTCCATTTCGTGCTGACAATCCTTTAGAGACGATGCGGCAGGTGTTGCACGAGGAGCCGATTGCGCCGCGGCTGCTGAATCCGCGTATCGCGCTGGACCTGCAGACGATTTGTCTGAAGTGTCTGGAGAAGGAGCCGTCTCGCCGCTATGACTCGGCAAAGACCTTATCAGACGAGCTGACTCGGTTTTTGGAGGGGCGACCGATTTTGGCTCGCCCGCTGGGGCGACTGCAGCGGCTGTGGCGTCTTTGTCGTCGTCATCCGCGTGAGTCGATGCTGACGGGTCTGGTGTTATCGGCGATTGTGCTGGGTGCTGCCGGAGTGGGCTGGCAGTGGCAGCGTGCTGAGGCGAATCTGCAGCGTGCGACTCGCAATTTCGACCTGCTGGGTCGGGCGGCGGATGAGATGCTGGTGGTGGTGGAGGAATGGGTGACTCGGACGCCGCCGCGTTCGGAGGCCCAGCAGCAAAAGCTTTACAGCAGTTTGAAATTGTTTGAGACGTTTTTGCAGGAGGAGCCAGCGAATCGGACGGCTCAGATGCGGCTTGCGGAAACGCATCTGCGGGTGGCTGAAATTCGACGATTACTGCGGCAGCAGGCTCAGGCGTCGCATCATTATCGCGAGGCTGTGCGGATTTACCATGAGCTGAATGAGTCTGGTCCGGATGCGGGCGTGCAGCTGGCTCTGGCGGGTGCGCTGGACTGGCTGGGAAACATGGAGCGAGAGGCGGAGCGGCATGAAGTGGCGGCCGCGGCATTCGAGGAGGCGCTCAAGATTCAGCGAAAGCTGGTGGCCGGTGGTCCGAGCGCGCAGGTTCTGGGGGCACTGGCCAAAACGCTTTACAATCGCGGGCTGCTGCGAATGCAAAACAGGGATCCTGGCGGGGCGGAGAGTGACTTTGGGGAGTCGATAGCTGCCAGTGAGCGAGCGTTGCTTGAGGAACCGGCAAGTACAACGTTTCGGCAGGGGCTGGCACGCTGTCGTTTGAATCTGGGGGTGCTGCTGAAGAGTACGGGGCGTTCAGCAGATAGTCTGAGGGAGTGTGATGGGGCAATTCAGCTGCTGCAGCAGCTGGTGACAGAACAGCCTGGTGAGACTGAGTATTTGCTCGAGCTGGCTCAGGTGCAGCTGAATCGTGGCAACCTGTTATTTACGAATCGGCAGTTAAATCCGCCGCTGGTGACGGATTCGCTGAAGGTGTCGGCCGAGGCATTTGCGGTGTCGGTGCAGTTACTGGAAGCATTGCAGGCAGAGTATCCGAATGTGCCTGAGTATCACATTCAGCTGGCGAACGCATTGAACGGGCTGGGGGGTGCTGAGCAGGAGCAGCAGCAGTCGGAGCTGGCGGCGCGTTCATGGCAGCGGGCGCGGCTGGAATTTGAGCGGGTGCTGAAGTTGTCGGGTGAGAGTGCGGACATTCGCAGTCGGCTGGGGCTGGTCCTGTTCAATCTGGCTCTGCAGGTGCCGAAGGATCAGCCGCAGGAGAAGATCGTGCTGCTGGAGGAAGCGTGTGTGCAGCAGCGGAAGGCTCTCGAGAAAACTCCGGAGGCTCAGCCGATTCAAAATTTTCTGCGCACGCATTTGCTGAGTTTGTCTCGAACAAGTCTTCTGGCGGGGCAGCAGCAGCGTGCGGCGTCGGCTGCTGAAGAGCTGGCGGAGCTGGAACTTCAGCCGGGGGACTGGCGTCTGGCGGCGGAGCTGCTGCTGCGGTGCGGGGCAGCAGAAGCAGCAGAAGCTGCGCTGGCAGACGCCGGGCGGACTGAGCAGGTTGTGGACTATCAGAATCGTGCTGTGTCGCTGCTGAAACGGGGGCTGGTGAAAGGTGCTGTCACAGCGGAATCACTGCGTGGGGACGAGAAGCTTAGGGTACTGCAGGAAAACCCGCGTTTTTTGGAACTGCTGGAGGCCGAGGCAAGAGACTGACGGGATTGTCGGCGGATTCTGCCTGTGGGGCGTTTTCGGGGCAGGCTGCGGGCGGACCTGAGCGTCGAACGGCCGTACAACCGAGGAAAGTGATCGATTTTTCGTGGGGTAATTCGCGATAGGAATAAGGGGTGGTTTAACTGCGAGCAGCCGGGCGGGATGTGTGGAGGCCGGGTTATGACAGCGGGGAATGGAGCAGCCGGTCGACTGGTGGCGGCCTTTGGCGGGCTGTGTTTTATGCTGTTGTGGGAGCCGTGTGCGGCTCAGCAACAGCAGCCTGGGCCGGCGGTTGTTGCGGCGCGGCGGGCGGCAGCTGTTGAGGAGGAGGACGAGGAGGAGGGCCCTTTGGTGGCAGACAGCACTGTGGGGTATATTGACAACCCGATCATCGGCAATCAGTTTCGGTTTCGCTACGATTCGAACTACAACGCGAGGCAGCCGGCGCGAGCCGAGTTTTTGTGGCCTGTGGGTGGCAAACGGGGGCCGGGGCCGGGCCCGGATACCAGTGTCGACTATCAGGATCTGGCCGCGTATACGGAGCTGCAGATTGCGGATGGCTGGTCATTGTTTGGCGAGGTCCCGGTGCGTTTCGCCAACCCGGAGATTCAGGACAACACGGCGGGTCTGGGAGACAGCAATTTTGGATTCCGTCATTCGCTGGGTGTAACTGCGGACAGTGTGCAGACGTTTCAGTTTCGGGTGTATGTTCCGACGGGTGACGGGGATCGGGGTCTGGGGACGGATCATGTCAGTCTGGAGCCGGGTCTGTTGTTGTACGAAGAGCTGGCTCCGCGGCTGACCGGGTTTGCGGAGTTGAAGGACTGGATTGCGGTCGACGGTTCCGAGGGATTTGCGGGGAACGTACTTAGATACGGAGTGGGTGCCAGTTATGTGCTGGTCGAGGAGTGTCGGCATCGGAATGTATCGGCTGTGACGGAGTTTGTGGGCTGGACTGTGCTGGATGGTGGCAGCGCGATTACGACTCCGGGCCCGGTCACTCGATTTGTTGATGCGGCGGGCGACACGATTGTGAATGCGAAGGTTGGTCTGCGCTGGCGGATTTCAGCGGACACGGACGTGTATGGCGGTTATGGCCGGGGCCTTACCGGAGATACTCACTATAGTGACATGCTGCGACTGGAGTTGCGGCGATCCTGGTGACTGTGCGGCTGGAGATTGCTGGCGGGGATTGTTATCATGGGGTGCTGTGGCAGGCTGAAGCCGGCCTGTTTGACCTGCCTGTCCCTGACCTGATCCCACCTCGCAGGAATCCCTCATGTTCCCAGTTTGTTTGCCGCGTCTGAGCGGGCTGTTGTGTGCTGTTGCGCTTTGCGCAGGTTTATCTTCCGACGTGCTGGCTCAGCAGCGTCCGATTCGTGCCCTGCTGGTGCTGGGGGGCTGCTGCCATGATTATCCTAAGCAGCAGAAGCTGTTGACGGAGGGGATTTCGAAGCGTACGGCAGTCGAATGGACGGTCAGTTTTGATCCGGACCGCGGTACGACTCATCTGAATCCCTGGTACGAGAAGGAGAACTGGTCGGAGGGGTTTGACGTGGTGATTCATGATGAGTGCACATCGGATGTGAAGGACATTCAGGTTGTGGAGCGGATTTTGCGTCCGCATCGGAATGGTCTGCCGGCGGTGGTGCTGCACTGCGGCATGCACAGTTATCGCACCGAAGGTTATCCTCAGAAGACGCCCTGGTTCGAATTTACGGGACTGGCCAGCACCGGGCATGGTCCGCAGGAGCCGATTGCGATTTCGTTCCTGAGTGAGTCGAGTCTGATTACGAAGGGCATGGCAGGCTGGACGACTGACAAGGAAGAACTGTATAACAATTCGTCAGGGCGACTGCTGGAAACGGCCGAGCCGCTGGCGCTGGGCAAGCAAAGCTGGACGGGTCGGGACGGCGGCCAGCAGCAGGCGGAAGCGGTCTGTGTCTGGACGAACCGTTACAACGGTAAAACTCGTGTTTTTGCCACGACCCTGGGGCATAACAACGTCACAGTGGGCGACGATCGTTACCTCGATCTGGTGACTCGTGGTATGCTGTGGGCAGTCGGGCGTCTGGACGAGGCGGCAGCAGAGAAACGCTGAGTATGTTGTCCGGTAATTTGGGGAATCATTTTTGACCAACGCGCAAGCAGAAAGTGAAGCGATGACTGAGTTGAAGCTGAAGGGCAACATCAAGCATTCTGTGGTGTTCTGGTGTTTCAATATTGCGGGTGAATTCTGGAGTTTCGAGAAGACCTGTCAGGTGGCAGTCAGTCTGGGCTGCAAGTCGATTGAGATTTGCGGACCGGAAGACTGGCCGATGCTGAAGAAGTACGGTTTGACCTGTGCTTTGGCGGCCAACGGCATGCCGGGGGCTCCGTTCATGCGTGGCCTGAACAATCCGGCGTTTCACGATGAAGTGCTGGCAGCGACGAAGAAAACGATTGATGCGTGCCACGAGTATGGTTATCCGGCGGTGATCGCGTTCACCGGCTACAAGTGGCGGAATCCCGAGGACCCGACCAGCGGTGAAATCAGTGCGGAAGAGGGTGCGGCGAACTGCGTGGCAGCTTTGAAAAAGCTGGCTCCCTATGCCGAAGAGAAGAATGTCACGATCTGTCTTGAACACCTGAATACTCGGGACAGCAGTCACCCGATGAAGGGTCACCCCGGGTATCAGGGCGACGACATTGACTATGTGGCTGACATTGTACGTCGGGTTGGTTCACCGAAGGTGAAGCTGCTGTTTGACATTTATCATGTGCAGCTGATGAACGGCGACGTAATTCGTCGTCTGGAAGAGAACAAGGACATCCTTGGTCACATTCATACGGCTGGCAATCCTGGCCGCTGCGAACTGGACGAGAATCAGGAAATCAACTTCCCGCCAATTTTGCGGAAGCTGGTCGAGCTGGGCTACGACGGCTACGTGGGCCACGAGTTCATTCCGAATCGTGATCCGCTGGCCGGTCTGCGTCAGGCCGTGGAAGTTTGCGACGTGTGATGGCTCAGTCCGGCAGCATTTGGCAGCACTGCGGGCGACCTGGTTCACCGGGTCGCCCGTTTTTGTTGGCTGTCAGTCAGTCAGCCAGCACCACTGTTCCCAGGACTTCGTCGACAAGGCGTCGATGTGACTCGCGAAGAATCGCGAGCACGTCAACGAGCACCAGAATGGCTCCGAGAAGCGGAATGATCCCGACAAGCCCTGGCAGAAGTTCGCGGCCAAAGGTTTTCATGAGCCCGGCGGGCTGCCCGGTTGATGCGTGACAAACCGTGAGGCCAACAATTTTCTTGCCGATGGACTTGCCTTTGCTGTAGAGCATGACTGAGACCACCAGTATCACCAGTCCGGCAATCCCCACCAGGATGCCTCCGACGCTGACAAGGTCACTGATGTTTCCGGGTGAGCTTTGTGACAGTCCATAGAACATCAGTCCGTAGCCGGGGACCATGGCGACGATCCCGATCAGACCGTCAAGAATTCGACCGCCCAGTCTGTGCAGCGGACTGGCTCCGGTCAGGCTGGTCCGGCGATTGCGTGCGGGGGCCTGTGTTGTGGGAGCCGCCCATGGATTGTATTCGGAGTCCGCTCCGCCGCGACCACCGTCAGAGACGACCTCGACCTCGTCATAGCCGTCGGAGCTGAGATCGGCATCCCATGAATCAAAGGGATTTTCCGCTGCCTTTTTCCCGGCGGATTTGTTTTTTTTGCTGCCGGCTGAATCGAGTGATTCACCGCAGAAACGGCATTTTACTGCGGCGGCTTTGATGGTTTCGGCGCAGTACGGGCAGGGTTTGGTGTCGCTGGCTGCGGTGGCAGCCGTGACCGGCCGCGACGGAGGGACCGGCGGCGGAGCCTGGGTAACTGGCGGCTTCGGCGGGGCCGCGATTGCGGGCTGCATCCGGGGCTTCACGGGCGGTGCCGTCGCAGGCGGCAGTGCCGGCGGTTTGTCCGCTTCGAAGGACAGAGGTCTCAGTTCGGGAGAGGAGTCTTCGAGCCGGAAGGCAGCGGATTGAACCGGCATGGCCTGCAGCTGCGAGGGCTTTGCGGCGGCTGGGGCCGGGACTTCGATGGACCCCTTGCAATCCGGGCAGCGGACTTTCTTGCCGGCCAGATCGTCTTTAACGTTTCCTTCCCACGCACAGATGCAGCGAACCCTGATGGACATGACGACGCTGGTTTCCGGTAGAGAGGCTGAGTTGCGAGCGGCGACGTCGTCGCGCTGGAATTCAATGCGGGTGACCTGGCCGGGATCTGGCCGGGATTTTTCGGACGGCTGGCTATTGAGGGGCAGCCGGAGCGGCGTCGGCAGGTGCGGCGTCGGCGGGAGCCGGCGTGGCGTCTGCGGGTGGTGCAGCATCGCCGGGAGGTGCGGCAGGGGCCGCGCCCGGTCCGCCACCGCCTGGCGGTCCCTGCATAGCCGGAGGTGCTTCGACTTCACCCTCCAGTTCCAGCACGATGTTGTTTTTGGCCGGGTCACTGGTGACGACGATCGTCAGTGGTGTGGTGTTTTGATTCAGGTATTTATTCGGGACCAGCGGCCGGGGCGGGATACCGGGCGCCATACTGCTGACGGCCACGCGGTGTGTCCCCTCTGTGACACCGTCCACACCATTCGTGTTGAGCGTAAAGCGTCCTTCGCTGTCCAGCTCGCCGATGCCGACACCGTATTCGTCGTCGACGCACTGTGTCATTACGGCGCCCACTGTCACTGGCTGACCATTCAGCAGCACCTGGCCGCGGAACGGGTACATGGGTCGCGGACCACTCTCCATGAACAGCGTGACGTAAATGCCGCCGGCAACAATGACTGCCAGCAGCAGCAGCACCAGAACTCGGACGATGCTGAAAGACCCAGCGACGGGGGCTGCAGGAGCCCTGGAACCAGCGTTTTCGGACACCTTGAAATTCCCGAACTAACGAAGTGACAGTGTGGAGAAACGAGCAGATCCGTCAGGGCAGCAGATAAAGTCGTGGAGCCTGCATCCCGTCAGGGCTCTGTACAATAGTATAAGTTCGCCCCGGTGACAATCCGTCGACCGTCGTTTCGCTGCCATCCGGCCAGCGAATCTGCAGTGCCGGCAGGTTTGTCGCTGCCGCATCTTCAAGGACCAGTGTTGCGAGTGGCTGCGAGGACGACTGGTAGCTGCCGCCGGCATGAATGACGGCTGTCTGCGGCGGCTGAGTCTGCAGCTGCAGTGTGGCGGGCAGGGCACTGCGATAACCGTGGCAGCCGATCAGGCGAATTGACGTGGCGCGGGCCAGTTGTGTCGACATGGGCGTTTCGTTGCAGAGCAGGGCGGGGGCTGCGTCCTGATGGCAGATGACCACATCGGTGTCACCGTCCTGATCAAAGTCTGCCGTCGCAAGGCCTCGGCCAACATGCGGCGTCTGGAAGTAGTCACCGGCCGGCCCGGCCAGCACGAAGCTGCCGGACTGGTTCTTCCAGAGAGCTGCGGGCTGCTGATAGTCGCCTTCCTGTCCCAGCTGCTGCAAATTGTCATCTGTGTGGCCGTTGGTCACGATCAGGTCGGGCCAGCCATCGAGATCAAAGTCTGACAGAGCTGTGCCCCAGCCTACCCATGGGAGAGAGCCTTCCGGAACCACGCTGAGTCCCAGTTCGAGAAACGCCCGATTTCCCAGACCGGAGTACAGCGCATTGTGTTCGTTCTGGTAGTTGGTGACGAACAGGTCGAGACTTCCGCTGCGGTCGATATCTGCAATGGCCAGCCCCATGCCGGCCTGAGCCTGTCCGAGATGATCAAAGGCGGTCCCCGAGACTTCACCGATGTCAGTGAAGCGGTCGTTTTCCCGAACAAACAGGAAGTTCGGATGGATATCGTTGGCCACGTAGATATCGGGATGCAGGTCACCGTCGATATCTGCGATCAGGACTCCCTGACCGCGACCTGAGCGAGCGCGAATTCCTGACTGTTCGGACTGGTCAGAAAAGCCGGTCCCGGTGTTTTGATACAGGATGTGCGGCTGCGGCGGAACATGTGTGGGGCTGCAGAACATACGAATGTCTCGCACCGGGTCACCGCAGAACTGGCTGGTATCCCAGGTCCACTGACCGTAGTTGCAGACATAGATGTCGGCCAGTCCGTCATCGTTCAGGTCAGCAATGGCGGCGCTGGTTCCCCAGTCGGTGCTGTCGATTCCCAGTTCGGACGCCTGTTCAAGATACGTGCCGTCACCCTGGCTGATCCAGCACTGGTTGGCACCGTAGCGAGTCACATAGATATCGTCGAAGCCATCGCTGTTCAGGTCACCGATGGCGACGCCGCAGGAGTAGCCTGGCAGTCCGATCCCGGCTGCTGCCGAGGCATTCTGGAAGTGCCAGTCACCGCGATTGCGGTACAGGCGGTCCTGAGGCCCGGGGGCATTGGGACGCAGCGGAAACTTTGCTCCGCAGGCGAAGTAGACGTCCGGTCTTCCGTCCCCTTCGACATCCAGAATTCCGCACCCGGTTCCATTGGCAGCGGGGAACGGTTTGTCCGGCGAGTTTCCGCTGACCTGTACGAAATCGATGCCGGAATCGGGCAATTTCGACGAGAAGCGAAAATGCTGCGGTCTGCCGGTGCCCTGTATGGGAGGTTTCTCGGGCTTCGCAGCAGTGCTGTTTTGTGCGGCTGTGACGGCAGTCGGCGGGGCTGCCTGTGCGGCTGATTCGTTGCTTTCAGCGGCCGGCTTTTCGCTGCTGCCGGAGCAACCGGTTATTGTGGCCAGCAGGCAGAATGTCAGGACGAAGCGATTCACGGTGCGGTTCCTTCCCTGGCCCGTTCACCGCCGGGCTGATTTTCCTGGGCCTGTTTTTGTGGCGTGTTGTCAGCCGGCTGCTGCAGTGCCTGTCTGAGGGACGCTTCCAGTCGTTTGCGTTCTGCGGCGGCAGTTGCGGGCCAAATGCCGATCTGGTGATCTCGCAGCAGCGCTTCGATATTGCCTTGTCGTGTCTGGATGGCGACCTGAGCATCGCGGCGAGCCGGCATGTGGCAGGCGACGCAGCGTTCGGCCGCCAGGGCCCCGGTTTCAGCGTGCTGCACATCAGGGCAGGCATTCTGCTGGTGACAGGAGCGGCAGTGCTGCGCGAAGGTGGCAGCAGCATTACGCTGATTCTGGTGGGGATCGTGACACAGTGTGCAGGTGAAGCCGCCGCTTTGCTGAAAACAGCGTCTTTGCATCAGTCGTGCCAGCTGGTTGGCCGCATGCGGGTCTGCATTGCTTTCGGCCTTTGCGGCAAGGTCCGGCTGCAGCCACTGCTGCAGCGGTTCACCGGGGCGATAGCCGAACAGTGATGCATGCTCTTCGCCGGCAGAATGACACTGCGCGCAGATTTCATTCTGCCGTTCAATACTTAATCCGGCCGGGTTGACGATGCGTTTGCCCTGCGTTTCTGCGGGGTGCTGGCGGTGGAAAGCGACATGCTCGTGAGCCGGCCCGTGGCAGCGCACACAGGTGACTCCGGGAATCAGCGTACTGTGATCAAATCTGTTCATTTCCTGCGGGTCCGCAGCGATCCATGTGACATGGCATTCCATGCAGCGGACGGGAACCGGACGGGCGAAATCGACTGTGCCGTCGTAGTACGGGCCTGGGCTGTTGACCCAGGCATCGCTTTCGCTGAGATAGCTGACATGTGTCTGATACAGTCGGTCCTGATTCCACCACAGATAGCTTTGTCCATGGTTTCCGGACCCGAACACGATGTCCACGGGGAAGCTGCCGGTGAACACAGTGCGGAGCGGCGGGTACTGCAGTTCCACCTGCTGCACAATATTGCCGTCGACGGACTGCATACGGAACTGCAGTTCGGGGCGAGCGGTGGTGAGCAGATTGCGGGGGGCCTGCAGGCTGCCGAGGACAGTTTCGGCGGAGGGCAGCATGGATGTACGGGCGTGAGATGTGTGCTGGAACGAGTCACAGTAATCGGCGTGGCATTCGCGGCATTCCTGAGGTCCCAGGAAGCCTCGCTGTGCCCCGCTGATTTCGGAGTGGAACGGTTCCTGGGCCGGCTGATCGGGCAGCAGCACCCAGTCGTTGCCGCCGGGGCCACCGGCCAGCGTCAGGTCGGCCCAGTCTTCAGGTTTGACCGTATGAGCTGTGGGGACCTGCGACAGCGGCAGTCGCGGCCAGTGCTGCGGATCGGACCGGCGGGCGAACCACCACCAGCAGCAGACCGTTCCAACGGTCGCCAGCAGCAGCAGTGCAGAAATTGCAGTTGGCCGACGCACAGGTGTCTGTATTCATTTGGGGGCAAAGGGGAGCCGGCGACCTGTGCGGTCGCCGGCGAATTCTGCGGGAATCACATCCGGATTTCGTAGCCTTTGCGGTTTTCGCGGGACAGGAAGGCGCTGGCCTGAGCGTCCCCGACGATTTCGCGAGTCTGCGGATCCCACTTCAGCTCGCGACCCAGTCGCATGGCGATGTTCGACAGGTGGCAGATTTCCAGCATCCGGTTGTGTGACCAGACGTCAGAGATCGGCTGTTTGCGAGACTGCATGGCCTCGATGAAATTGGCCGTGTGGTTTTCGCTGACCTTGCCACCGTAGATTTCTTCGATGGCATTTTCGGGCAGCGGTTTCGTTTTCAGTTCTTCGACAGGTGCTCCGGTGATTTTGCCGCGATTGACAAAGAAGCGACCGCTGGTGCCTTCGAACAGAATGCCGTTGTCGCCTTCGCTGGTGATCAGCAGTTCGACATTGTTGGGCATTTCTGCCCGGATGAGGAATTCGGTGGCAGCGTTGTACTGGTCAGCCACCTGAGGATGGCCGTCTTTGTATTCCACCGGCAGTTTGTATTTGACGGGGACGATTTTTGACGGGCCGGTGTCAGTGGCACCGATGGCCCAGCAGGCGATGTCAACATGGTGAGCGCCCCAGTCGGTCAGTTTGCCGCCTGAATATTCGTGCCAGTTGCGGAACGAGTAGTGGCAGTTGCTGAAGAGGGGAACTCCGCCGCCATATCCCTGCCGCAGCTCGGGCAGGGCGCGGTAAGGCACTTTGGCAGCTGGTCCCAGCCAGAAGTCCCAGTCCAGTCCGGCGGGTACCGGAGCTTCCGGGATGACGGGGGAAGGTTCCATGTTATTGATGCCGCAGGTGATGCGTTTCACGGTGCCGATGCGGCCGTGTTTGACCAGTGCCACGGCCTGCAGGAAGCGGAGATCGCTTTCGGTGCGCTGCATGGTGCCCACCTGAAAGACTCGACCGGTCTGCTTCACGACCATTTCGATCAGCTTGCCTTCGGCGATGGTGAGTGTGAGTGGTTTTTCGCAGTAGACGTCCTTGCCGGCCAGCATGGCTTCGACGGAGATTTTAGTGTGCCAGTGATCGGGTGTGGCAATCATGACCGCATCGATGTCTTTGCGATCGAGGATTTTGCGGTAATCGCTGTAGCCGTCGGGGCGTTTTTTCTGGGCTTTTTCCAGGCCCTGCTGATTGGCTTCAAGGACGCCGGCATCGACATCAGCGAGTGCAGCGAAGTCGGCAAACCGGGTGGACTTGCCGGTGATATGGGCTCCCTGGTTGCGCAGGCCGATTGTGGCAAACACCGGGCGGTCATTTGGTGAACGATAGCCGGCGGCGCGAAGACCGGAGGGCAGGCAGAGTGCTGCGGCACCGAATGCGGCACTGCGGAGTGCCTGGCGGCGGCTGCAGGAGCCGGAATTGGACGGAGTGGGCGAGCTGGTCATGGCGGGATGGCCTTGTCTGAAACGACGAAACGATTAAGAATTAAAAACGCCAGTCCGTGACTCGGTCAGATCGGCAGAGCCACTGCTGCAGAATAACCAAAAGCGAAAAGGGAATCCTGCGGGGCCGGGCGAGTTCCGGGGAATCTGTGCGAATAGCTGCAGGCCGGGTACCAGCGAACGGCTCTGGTTTTGGTCCGGTCATCGTCTGCAGATTTCCCGCAAAATTGAGAAAATATGCGGAAATATTGCACCATGCTGACAAATCCGGCAGTGCTGCAATGGCGTCAGGAGAGCCGCAGGGCAGGGCGGTGGCCAGCGATGATTTTCCGGGGTTGTCGGGTTTTTCGCAGCAATTTAGACTACAGGGGTGTGCGGTCGGGGGGGACGAACGGAGTTCGGGGCGGATTGCAGGAAGGCAAAATGAAGCTGCTGCAGCGATACATCATGAGCGAGCTGCTGCGTGTCTTTCTGCTGCTGGTGGCAGTGCTGACCGTGATGCTGGTGTTCCTGGGCCTGTTTCAGGAAGCGACTGAGCGTGGTCTGCGGCTGGCTCAGATTCTGCAGATTCTGCCATTTGTAGTTCCCAGCATGCTGCCGTTTACGATTCCGGCGACGCTGCTGCTGACGGTGTGCATTGTTTACGGGCGGATTTCGGGTGATCTTGAGGTTGTGGCGGCCAAAGCTGCGGGGATCAGTGCAACGCAGCTTCTGTGGCCCGCATTCCTGCTGGGGACATTGCTGACAGCGGCGTCTTTCAGTCTGACCAGCTATGTGATTCCGTGGGCGGTCGGGAATATTGAGCGAATTGTGACTCAGGCGATGGAGGATATTTTCCTTGACGGCCTGGCGCATGAGCGGCACTTCAGCGATGCCGGGCGGGGATTTTCAATTACGGTGCATGACGTGCAGAATCGCGTGTTGAAGGATGCCACATTTCAGTATCGGACTCGCAATCACGAACAGGTCAGCGTGCGTGCGGCTGAGGCTTCGATGCGTTTTGATCTGGAAGCGAAAGTGATTCGGATCATGCTGAAGAACGCCCGGGGAACTCGCGCGGGCGGCGATACTCTGGCTGAACTTGACCGGACTGAGCTGACTTTTCCGCTGCCCCAGTCGCTGGCTCGAGTGAAATCCCGACACATGACTCTGGATGCTTTGACGGCGGGTGTGCAGGAGATGCAGGCGGCTCAGCAGCGCAAGCAGACCGAGGCAGCTCAGGAGGCTGCGATGCTGCTGATGATGGGCGATTTTCAGCAGCTGACGGGTGAACCGCTGGCGGTTTTGCAGACGGAACAGCGACGGGCTCGCAATCAGGAAATGCGTTATCGGACTGAGCTGCACAGTCGATTTTCGATGGCAGCCAGTTGTCTGTTTTTTGTGTTTGTGGGTGGTCCGTTTGCGATGCTGCAGGCGCGGCGACAATTCATCACGACATTTGTGATGTGTTTTCTGCCGATCCTGCTGATCTACTACCCGGTGATGTTCCTGATGGTGAATCTGTCCAAGAATGCCTCGGTGAATCCCCTGTGGGCGATGTGGGTTCCGAATCTGATTCTGGGATTCGTGGGGACCTCGGTGTTAAGCCGAGTGGTGCGGCATTAGCGGGTGCTGCCGGATCTGCCGGCTGAGCGATTCCCGGATCAACCAGGGGCAGTGAACTGCGGGCGGCACGTTCGACCGTGCCCCATTTTTTCTGTAGCATTCTCAGCGGCAGCCAGCCTTTGTGCGTGCAGTGCAGCGGGCTGGGGCTGAAATTCTTCGTCAATGAATTCTCTGTAAGGCTGAACGCCGGCATGCAATACGATGTATTTGGACTGGGCAACGCGCTGGTTGATATTCAGGCGCGGATCAGTGACAACTGGCTGCAGCAGACTGGTTTCGACAAGGGCATCATGACGCTGGTGGATGATGCACAGCAGCGTGCTGTGCTGGATCGTCTGGCGGGCGTATCGCTGCATCGCTGTGCGGGCGGTTCGGCTGCCAACACGATTGTGGCGGTGGCGGATTTTGGTGGCAAGGCAGCGTTTGCCGGTCGGGTGGCGGATGACGAACTGGGCCAGTTTTTCGTGGCTGACATGCGTCGGCTGGGTGTGCGGATGGATGTGCCGCTGGCCACTGGTGGTCAGACGGGGACGTCTGCCATTCTGATCACTGAGGATGCTCAGCGAACCATGCTGACCAATTTGGGGATTTCCGCGACGTTCTGTGCTGATGATCTGGCTGCGGACGAGCTGCGGCGTGCGAAGTACGTGTATGTCGAAGGTTATCTGCTGCTGAATCCGGTGCAGAAGGCGGCGGTCTATCGGGCCATCGAGATTGCGAAGAGCGCGGGCTGCAAAGTTGCCTTTACGGCATCGGATCCGTTTTTGTGTGATTTGCTGAAGGACGAGATCTGGTCACTGGTGCGGGGTCCTGTGGACTTGTTTTTCTGCAACGAACTGGAGGCTCAGGCGCTGACCGGAAAGACGGATTCGGTGGAGTGTGCGGCGGAGCTGCATCGCAGTTGTGAGAACGTCGCGATGACTCTGGGGCCCAACGGTTCGCTGCTGATGCACGAGGGCCGACCGATTCCGATTGAAGGAGTGCCGACTGCGGCGATCGACACGACTGGTGCGGGCGACATGTATGCTGGTGCTTTGCTGTTTGGCATTACGAACGGGCTGAGCTGGAAGCAGGCCGGTCATCTGGCATCGCATGCTGCGGCGCGAGTGGTCAGTCAGCTGGGTGCACGTCTGCAGAACCGGTTTACTCCGGCAGAAATCTCGGAGCTGTTGCAGTAATTATTTCTGCCGCGGGCAGTGAAGGAGAAAGCGATGCGACTGGAGGGATTGATTGCGGCGGTGCATTCGCCGTTTGATGACAGCGGCGATCTGTTGTTATCAGCCGTGGAGGCGCAGGCTCAGCTCATGCAGGCTCAGGGAGTTGCCGGCGTTTTCATTTGCGGCAGCACCGGGGAAAGTCATTCATTGAGCGTGGGTGAGCGGCAGGATTTGTCAGAGCGCTGGCTGCAGGTGCTGCAGGGCAGTTCGATCGTGCCGATCGTCCATGTGGGTTCGAACTGCCTGCGTGACAGTCGCCAGCTGGCGGCTCATGCGGAAAAAATCGGGGCGGCAGCGATTGCTGCGCAGGCACCTTCCTATTTCCGTCCGCGGTCGGTGGCTGAGCTTTGTGAGTGGTGTGAACAGATTGCTGCTGCAGCTCCGCAGACCCCCTTCTATTTCTATGACATTCCGGTGATGACGGGGGTGAATCTGTCGATGCCTGATCTGCTGCAGCGTGCGGGCGAGCGGATTCCGAATTTTCGGGGTTTGAAGTTTACGAATCAGGACCTGATGAGTTTTCAGATTTGTCAGCGGCTGGATGGCGGTCGGTATGACATAGCGTTTGGTGTGGACGAGATGCTGCTGGCGGCTGTGTGTCTGGGTGCTGCGGGTGCTGTGGGCAGCAGCTACAACTTTGCGGCGCCGATTTACCTGCGTCTGATTGCTGCGTTTCAGAGCGGTGATTTGTCTGCGGCGCGGGACGAGCAGTATCGGTCGGTGCAGCTGATTCGGCTGCTGGCAGCCAGTGGTTACATGGCTGCTGCGCGAACGGTGATGGGCTGGCTGGGGGCTCCGGTAGGAGCTCCGCGACTGCCCAATGTGCGTCTGACTGCCGAAGGATTGGCGGGACTGCGACGGGGGCTGGAGGAGCTGGGCTTTTTTGACTGGGTGCGGACGACCTGAGTAATTCCGGGGCTGACAGTGGCTGCCGAGATCTGGAGGGCCGACGATGCGAGACAGCGGCAAGCGGGGGACCGGACTGGCGGGGCGAACGGGGTGCTGGCCGTTGGTGACATTGTTGCTGTTTGTCTGGTGCGGTGGCGGCCTGCGGGCCATGCCATGGCAGCAGGCGGGTTCGGCGGCGGCGGTTTCGCAGGCAGCCAAAACGCAGTCGGCTGAGTTCTTCGAGCGTGAGATTCGTCCTATTTTGCAGCACCGCTGTGTGGAATGTCATTCGCGGGCGCTGGCGTCTGAGAACGGCGAGCTGGATCTGGAGACGGCAGAGGGTGTTGCGGCGGGCGGCAGTCGCGGGCTGCTGTTTGCGGGTGCGGAGGTGCAGCAGGGAGCGGGGCTGTTGCTGCAGGCTGTGGAATATGCGGATCCGGATCTGCAGATGCCTCCGGCGGGCCGACTTCCGGCGGAGGAGATTGCGAAGCTGCAGCAGTGGGTGCGGGACGGTGCAGTGTTGCCCGAGTATACTGCGAAACCGCGGCCGGTGACGGCATCCATTAATTACTCGGAAGCTCGTCAGTTCTGGTCATTTCGCCCGCTGGCTCAGGTGCAGCCGCCGACGGTTTCGGCTGCTGGAGAGGCGTGGCTGGCGGGGCCGATTGATGCATTTGTGTGGCAGGGGCTGGAGCAGCGCGGGCTTGAGCCAGGGGAGCGGGCTGATCGTCTTGTGCTGTTGCGGCGGGCCAGTTTTTTGGTGACTGGACTGCCACCGACGCCGGAGGAGCAGGCGGCAATTCTGGCGGACCGGTCAGATGACTGGTGGCAGCGGACTGTGGATCGGCTGCTGGGGGCACCGCAGTACGGTGAGCGCTGGGCACGATTCTGGCTGGATCTGGTGCGTTACACCGATTTTACTCCAGACTGGCAGAATCCGACGGACCGTGGCTGGCTGTATCGTGACTGGGTTGTGCGGGCATTCAACAGCAATCTGCCTTATGATCAGTTTGTGCGACTGCAGCTGGCGGCCGATCTTTTGCCGGGAGCGGCTCCAGAGGATCTTGCGGCCACGGGACTGCTGGGTCTGAGTCCGACGTACTGGAAAGAGCTGCGGCTGGCCCCGTCGGTTATTGAGCAGATAGTGGCTGACGAGTGGGATGAGCGAGTGGACTGTGTGTCGCGTACATTTCTGGGTCTGACGGTGTCTTGTGCGCGGTGCCATGACCACAAATTTGACGCGATTTCGACAGAGGACTATTACGGTCTTGCGGGAGTATTCGCCAGTACGCAGCTGGATGAGCGTCCGCTGCTGCCGCCGGCGGATGCGCAGCGTGTAAAAGCTGCTCGTGCAAAGCTGCGTGAGCTGGAGGGGCGTCTGAAGGCCTTAAGTGAAAAGCAGGATCCGGCAGCGGCGGCGGTGACCGCTGAGATTGCTCAGCTGCGTGCGAGTGAGCCGCAGCTGGATGCTCCTTTTGCCCATGTACTGCGGGATGCGGCCGTGTATGTGTTGCCGCAGGGTGAAGAGATGACGCAGCTGCAGTATCGCGAAGGTGAGGCTCGCGATTTGCCGGTATTCCGCCGCGGTAATCCAGGAAATCCGGGTGCTGTGGTACCGCGACGATTTCTGACGGTGCTCAGCCCTGATGTTCCGCGGCAGCTGAATACGGGCAGCGGTCGTCTGCAGCTGGCGGAGGCGATTACCACTGAAGCTGCTCCATTGCTGGCTCGAGTGATCGTCAATCGGATCTGGGATGCATATTTTGGAGCCGGGCTGGTGCGGACTCCCAGTGACTTCGGAATTCAGGGCGACCGTCCGACGCACCCTGAACTTCTTGAGTATCTGTCAGGGCAACTGGTGTCGCGCGGGTGGGATTTGAAGTGGCTGCAGCGTGAGATCCTGCTGTCGTCGGTATGGCGGCAGAAGTCAGTGTGGCGTGAGGCGGCGGATGCCGTTGATCCAGAGAATCGGCTGTTATGGCGAGTCAGTCATCGGCGGCTGGACTTTGAGATGTGGCGTGATGCGGCACTGGCTGCCGCCGGAGTGCTGGATCGAACCGTGGGTGGTCCGGGGCAGTCCATTGATGATGCTCAGGCGTTTCGCCGCTCGCTGTATCTGGTTGTGGCTCGTGAGGAACTGCATCCGGTGCTGCGAATGCACGACTTTCCGGAAGCCAGTTCGCACAGTCCTCGGCGAGAACCCACCACCACTCCGCTGCAGCAGCTGTACTTTCTGAATTCCGCCTGGGTGGAGGCTCGGGCATTGCAGGTGCGTGATCGTCTGCAGACTTTTTCGGGTGAAGAACGTGTCAGGCAGGCTTACGCTTTACTGCTGGCACGCCAGCCGGATGCGGAAGAAATACGGGTCGGGCTGGAGTTTACGGCAGCGCAGTCTGTCGCCGGTGGCGGGACACCCGAATCTGAGCAGGCTGCGTGGGCCGAGTACCTGCAGGCACTGCTGGGGCTAAGCGAGTTTGTTACGCTGGAATAGCGTCGCCGGAGATTAGCCGGCAGAGAATATCGGTGGCCTGGTACAACTGCGATACCTCGATCCATTCATCCTTTGTGTGAGCCTGGGCGATATCGCCTGGTCCGAACACAACTGCCGGTACTCCCGCCGCAGCGACTCGTGAGGCATGCGTACCGAACGGCACGCCGATGCACTGATGTGGTCCGCTGACCGCAACAACATGTTGCAGCAGTTCTTTGGCCAGTTCCTGATTGTTGTTGTCATTGAGCCCCGGGCTGTTGCACCAGGGCTGGTCGTGGAACAGTTCGAAGTCGAATCTGGGTGCCAGCCAGTCGATGATTTCCTGTCGAGCGTCCAGGGGATCTTCGCCGGGCAGCAGTCGGCGATCGATATCAATTCCGCAGCTGTCGGGGACGACGTTGACGCTGCTGCCGCCGGAGATCAGTCCGACGCTCAGGGTGGCGGGGCCGCACAGCGGATGTGGCGGGCGGGACAGTGGCAGCAGGGCTGCGTATTCTTCCATGGCCAGCAGTACTCGAGCCATTCTGTAGATGGCATTGATGCCGTCGGACGGTCTGGAGCTGTGGCAGGCTCGGCCGGCAGTGCGGATTTTCCAGCGTACGGCTCCGCGATGTGCTGTGACAATATCCAGCAGTGTGGGTTCAGCAATTACGGCGACATCCGGAGCAGTTGGCAGCAGGTTGTACCGAGGTCCATCTGGCTGCCAGCCAGACGTCAGATGATTGATGCCGAGACTGGTGGATTCTTCGTCACAGGTCAAAGACAGGACGAGGTTTGGGCGACCTGCTGCGGGCTGACGCTGCAGGATGAGCAGGGCGGCCAGCATTGACGCCATGCCTCCCTTGACATCGCAGGCACCGCGACCGCAGATGCGGCCATTCGATGCTGTCGGAGTGAACGGGGGGATGGTCATTCCGTCAACGGGAACGGTGTCCTGATGCACATCGAACAGGACTGTGCGAGTGGCTGCCGGATTGCTGAGTCGAGTCAGCACGTTGCAGCGCCCGGGCACGACTTCGTGCACTTCAACGGGCAGGTTGTGAGCCTGCAGGAAGTCTGCCAGCCAGCGAGTCATGCGACCTTCGTAATATTCAGCACCGCTCAGTTCTCGCCCCATCGGATTGACGCTGGGAATGGCGATGAGCTGGCTGAGGATTTCGGCGGGATCGGTCAGGC
>JBJTPZ010000483.1:0-9485 GCA_046075365.1 Planctomycetaceae bacterium | reverse complement strand
TGGCAAACTTGTCATAGGGCGCCTGATCAGAGACCAGAGTGGACTGGTACATCATCAGGGACAGGCCCCAGAACAGCGAGAAATTAGCCTCCATCTGAGTATAGCCACCAGAAGTAATCTCTTTTGAAGACCACCACTCCGGACGAAACGCTTCACGCACCAGGCGGGCGTAGCCAGCCTTTTCAGCATCGAGGCCACGACCACTGTAGTCCACATACAGTCCCAGTACGCTGTCGCTGCTGTCCACTTTCTGCTGCGCCAGCGGTCGCAGCGAAAACAGCTTGCGAGCGACATCGGGGAACTCACGAGCAATCCAGGACATTTCAACAGAGCTGTTCACGGGACCCACAGCCTGAGAAGCCAGCGAAGCATTCCGCAGCAGGATCCGCACTCGTTCCAGCTTTCCGGATGCATCGGCCTTCAGCACGCGAGCATCCGGGTCAAGATCGCCAAACGGATTGACTCCGTTGAAGTAATTGTTGGCCCGACCATCCCAGAACGTGCGGTCAAAGAAGACCGCATTGATGGAGGTCGGAGCATTCCGGCCGGTCACCTGACGAACGTTCACGCCACCGATGTTAAAGATCTCGTCTTCGTCAGCGTGAACCAGGATCTCATCCACTGCACTGCCCGGGATAATCCCCTTAAACTTCGCCTTGCGAACACCGGCCGATCCATGCACTTCCAGAGTGTCAAAGATCAGACGGTTGCCACGGTCAGCAAATCCAGGCTCGTCACCAGGCACAAGCGGGTTTGCGAAGCGATGGAATGGGTAGTCCTCCGGACGCATCTGCACATTGACGCCACGGAAACCCGCCAACGCTTTGGCTTCCAGAGCCGCCCCCTGATCCGTCTGATGGCCAAACTGACTGCCTGGAGCACCAGGATTCAGAGTGTGCTTCGTGCGAATATCAGCACCAGCGTGCCAGTGACAGGTGGCACACGCGGTGCGACCGTCCGACCCGACCTGCATATCCCAAAACAGCGCCTTGCCCAGCAAAATTGCCTTCTGGCGATCCATCACGTAATCGTCCAGATCGGGTGGCAGCGGAATGGGTTCAGCGTCCAGAGGACCGGGGGCCACAGGAGGCGCCAGGACCTGAATATCGGTGATCATCGGGCCGTCCGGCATTCCCGGGTTTTCCGATGAAAACCGCAGGCCGACGGCACTGGCACTGGGAGTAAAGGTCGTTTCAATCACCTGCCACTGCGGATTTTCAAAGGACCAGTCCGCCGGTCGAGCCACCTCAAACACCTGTCGCTGCAAACCGAACAGCACAGAGACCCGACGGATTCGATCCGGGTTTGTGATCCAGTTGCCGCTGAGCAGAAAACGCAGCGTGTACTGAGTTCCACGCTGCAGTTGCAGGGTCTGAAACATGGACCCGGACCGATTGCCGTTCAGATCCACCACATGCATGTCGGGCCCTGGAACAGCGACCTGCCCCACATGCAGTCCGACGTTGCCGAGATCCACGGACCACGCACCGATCTTTGCCCCCGCCCGTATCAGGTGCTCGCCCGGAGCGAACCCCGGAACAGAGAGCTGTCCGTCTGCGACCAGATCCTGAGCCGGCAATGCCGCAGCACCGCCGATGGCCACACCTGTAAGTAACAACATCTTCACTGCCAGACCGCGCAATTCGCGCAGCCCGACACCCGTTGCCTGAAACCACATAGCCCCGTCCCCCCCAAGGTTCGCTGCACAACGACCGAAAAGTTACACGAGGCGGCTTGCCCAAAGTTGCAGAAACCGGCACTTCACAGTGCGGTGTTCGTCAGGATGCCGCGCACACAATCTGTCAACCGGAGCAACGAACGTGCCGAACTCAAACGATTGGTGGATGTGGCGAAAAAGCGACATCTGCTTATCAGTTACACCCCCTGATTTCCTCGGAAAAACAATTGTTGCAACCCTCGCCGCGATTCCGGGGCTGCTTAACCACTGGAAGCAGAAAATGCGTTACCAGCAACAAGACATCAGGGTCCTGAATTTGTGAGTAACCGTAGCAGTTGCTTTACAGTTTGTTTTGACGTTTAGTTTAGGATTCGCCATGCGGGGTCGGTGACCGGCCGCGCTGTTCAGCGGCCGAACAGTCTTCTCAGCGGGCTGCGTCGAGTACTGCGGATCCGCAGTCCGCGATCCAGTCGCAGCAGGTCACCGATAAGCTCGTCTGCCGATTCGTATCGATCCTCAGGCTGTTTCTGCAGGCAGTTCAGAATGATCGTTTCCAGTCCTCCGGGAAACTCGGGACACAGCTCGCGAGGCGGCAGCGGGGGCTGCTTCAGGATCTGTTCCTGCAGTTGCCGGCGGTCTTCATGTGAGAACGGCGAACACTGCAGGCTAAGTTCGTACAGGGTGGCACCCAGTGAGTAGCAGTCAGCGGCGGCGGAAGTCTGACCGGCGAACCGTTCGGGCGCCATGTATTTCAAAGTTCCGCCACCTTCCTGATCACCTGCTGCACCAGTTGCCGAACGGGGCTGGCTGGCGGCTGCGGTGATTGGCCGCGACAGTCCGAAATCGGTCACCCACACCTGACACCCCAGCCCGAGCAGCAGATTGGCGGGCTTGACATCATTATGGCAGATACCAGCCTGATGGGCAGCTCGCAGTGCCTGAGCAGCCTGCAAAGCGATGCTGTTGAAAGCTGACCACGAGTCTGTGTGCAGCGGTACATCCTGAGCATTTTCGGGGCTGGCCATGGCTGCAGGCTCAGCCGCAGCGACTCCCGCCTGCTCGGTCATTTGTCGCAGACTCACCTGACCCTGGCTGCCCAGCGTCTGAATAACACGATCGAGGCCGACACCGGGAATCAGCTGCATGGCGATGTAGCTGTAGCCGTCTTCCTGGCCGTATCGAAACACGGGCACGATTCCGGGGTGCCGCATTTCGCTGGTGGTGCGGGCTTCGGATTCGAACCGCGCCACCCATTCCGGGACAACGGCGGCCCGCCACGGCAGAATTTTCAGGGCTACCAGATGCCCGCTGTTTTGATCCCGGGCACGAAAAACCACTCCCATGCCGCCGCGTCCGATTTCCTGGAGCAGTTCGAAGTGTCCGAGTCTTGAAAAGGGGAAGCTGCCGGGCATATTGCGGCGAATGGATCGGGATTCACGATCAAGCCGGGCTCGTTCCAGCATTGCCAGCACGGGAAACACTTCGCGGATGCGTTCGGCATGCGGCGGGAATCGGCGGGCGTAGAGTTCGATGGACGGACGACCTCCCCGTCGCAGCTCTTCGACGAACTGCGAGACCAGCATTTCGAGGGGTGCCCGTGCCCGCTGTCCGGACTGTTCGTCTTCGGCCGGCAGTCCGAGGAGCTGAAACCCGGTTTCTTCGCAGTCCGATTCATTTGTCACCTGACGGGCCTCCTGAGCAGTTGAACACCGGGCTGACAGTGAAAAGGTGTCATTGCCGGGAGATCACAGACGCGAGGGACAAAACCGTGGCTTGAGCATTCGGGCCCGAGCACTGCCGCTAAAAAACGCTGCATTTCATAGACAGAATGTGCCGCCGGGTGGCACATTCGGACTTTTGTTCTGTGCGATATAATACCGTATTTCGGCCGTGTTATTCGGGCGAAAACTGCGATTTTTCGGGTGTTGAGTGCGGTGCCTGTGTATTGCAAGCAGGCAAATTCCGGGGGCATTCGGGGGCGAGGCGGACGGGTTTTCGCCTTGTCCGAGCCTGTTTTTGCCTCGTCCGGCACTCAAACCTGAGACAGCTTGCAGTTTCAATCCTGCGCTGATACTGTGGCGGCTGAAATTTCTGCCGCTCGCGGCAGCCGTTGATTTTGCGCGCACATCGCGCGCGGGCTGATGCTGCCTTTTCTGTGGCCTGTTTTCTTCACAAGGTTCTTTCAATGAAGTACGTGTACACGTTTGGTGATGGGCGCGCTGAGGGTGATGCCACACAGAAGCCGCTGCTGGGCGGCAAGGGTGCAAATCTGGCGGAAATGAGCCGTATTGGGCTGCCGGTGCCAGCAGGTTTCACGATCACCACGGAAGTCTGCACCTACTTTTACGCCAACCACAAGCAGTATCCTCCTGAACTGCAGGCGCAGGTCGTGGCGGCCATCGCCAATGCTGAGAACATCATGGGCGCTAAGTTCGGCGATGCAGCCAACCCGCTGCTGCTCAGCTGCCGTTCGGGTTCCCGCGAATCGATGCCCGGCATGATGGACACCGTGCTGAACATCGGCATCAACGAAAAAGTGGTGCAGGCTCTGATTAAGCAGTCGGGCAACGAGCATTTTGCGTGGGACAGCTACCGCCGCCTGATTCAGATGTACGGCGACGTGGTACTGGGCCTGAAGCCTGAAACCAAGAACGACCCGGATCACTTCGAAGAGATTTTGGAAGTGGCGCGGCACAAGGCCGGGGTAGACCACGAGAAAGACCTGTCTGTCGACGCACTGAAGCAGATCGTCAGCGAATTCAAGGCTGTCATCAAGAAGCACAAGGGCATTGATTTTCCTGAAGATCCGATGGAACAGCTGTGGGGCTGCATCGGTGCCGTGTTTGGCAGCTGGATGAACGACCGTGCTCTTGTGTACCGTCGTCAGTACGGCATTCCGCACGACTGGGGTACAGCGGTCAACGTGCAGGCGATGGTGTTCGGCAACCTGGGCGATGACTGTGCCACCGGTGTGGGCCTGACCCGCAACTGCTCGGTTGGTCTGCCCGGATTCTGCGGTGACTACCTGATTAACGCTCAGGGTGAAGACGTTGTCGCCGGGACTCGAACCCCCAAACGCATCGAAGAATCACTCAGCTCTGACGCACCGGCCGCTTACAAGCAGCTGGACGACATCGGGCGTATTCTGGAAAAGCACTACAAGGAAGTGCAGGACATCGAGTTCACCGTGCAGCGTGGCAAGGTGTGGATGCTGCAGACTCGCAACGCCAAGCGAACTGGTTTCGCGGCTGTTCGCATTGCAGTGGACCTGGTCAACGAAGGCCTGATCGATGCGAAGACTGCTCTGGAAAAACGCCGTATTCCGGCCGATGACCTGAATCAGCTGCTGCAGCCGATCTTCAATCCGCAGGCCAAGGCTGCGGCTGTGAAGGCCGATCAGTTCCTGGCTAAGGGCATCAATGCCGGTCCGGGTGCCGCCACCGGCCAGATCGTGTTCCATGCTTCCGACGCAGAAGAGCGCTGGAATGCCGACAACAATCTGCAGCTGGTACTGGTCCGCAAGGAAACCAGCCCTGAAGACCTCCGCGGTATGAAAGTGGCCAAGGGCATTCTGACGGCATTTGGCGGAGCCTCGTCGCACGCTGCTCTCGTCAGCCGCCAGATGGGCAAGACCTGCGTGTGCGGCTGTGACAAGCTGAACATTGACTACGAAGCAGGCACGGTGACCGTTGCCGGCAAAGTGCTGAAGGAAGGCGACTGGATTTCCGTCGACGGCTTCACTGGTGAAGTGTTTGCCGGCAAGATCGAAACCAGCCCGTCCGAAGTGATGGACGTACTGATGGGCAAGCTGGCACCAGAGCAGTCCGAGATTTACGGACGCTATGCTCAGCTGATGACGTGGGCCGACCAGTATCGTACTCTGAAGGTCCGAGCCAACACGGAATCGGCCGACGCCGAAGCGTCCGTGAAGCTGGGTGCCGAAGGTGTTGGGCTGTGCCGCACCGAGCACATGTTCTTCGATCATCTCGATGAAATGCGCGAAATGATCTTCTCCACCACCAAAGTGGACCGCGAGAAGGCACTGGCCAAGCTGCTGAACTTCCAGCGTGACGACTTTACTCACCTGTTCCGCACGATGGGCAGCCGTCCGGTCACCATCCGTCTGCTGGATCCGCCGCTGCACGAATTCCTGTCAGAGCACCACCTGCACGAAGATCCGACACTGGGCGGCAAACTGGCAAAGACCTTCGGTGTCACCGAAGATCAGGTGCATCGCCGAGTGGACGAGCTGAAGGAATCCAACCCTATGCTCGGTCATCGCGGTTGCCGCCTGGGCATCGTCTATCCGGAAATTACCGCAATGCAGGCGCGAGCCATCATTGAGGCGGCCTGTGCCGTGAAGAAGGCCGGCATTGACTGCCATCCGGAAATCATGATCCCGCTGGCTGGTTACAAGACGGAAGTCGATAACCAGACGAAGATCATTCGCGACACGGCTGAGACTGTGTTCAGCGAGCAGGGCGTGAAGGTGGACTACATGGTGGGCACGATGATTGAAGTGCCGCGTGCTGCGATGACTTCGGGCGAGATCGCGAAGACTGCCGAATTCTTCAGCTTCGGCACCAACGACCTGACTCAGACCTGCCTGGGCATCAGCCGCGACGACTACAAGTCGTTTATCGGTTACTACACCGAAAACGACATCGTTCCTGCAGACCCGTTCCAGACGATTGACCAGACCGGCGTGGGCCGGCTGATGAAGACGTCGGTGCAGGACGGCCGGGCAACTCGATCCGACCTGAAGATCGGGATTTGCGGCGAGCATGGCGGGGACCCGAAGTCCGTGTACTTCTGTCACGAAATCGGCCTGAACTACGTCAGCTGTTCTCCGCGACGCATTCCGATTGCTCGTCTGGCAGCCGCTCAGGCCGCCGTGGAAGCGTCAAAAGGCAAGTGATTGCCTGCGAAACGGCCGGAACAGTCCGGTGAGGCAGTGAAGCAGAAAGCCGCTGGCGAAACCAGCGGCTTTTTTGCTGCGCGGCCGCTGAGCTGCGGTGAAATGACCGCGGTGTGGCTGACTTAAGGCAAACAAAAAAGCACCCGGCCAGGGGCCGGGTGCTTTGATGAAAGGCTGTGTGTACAGGAAGACTACTGGACCTGGAGTGTCGGCTGGGGTGCCGGAGCATCCGCTTCGGCTGCACCGCCCGAGATTCCGTTGGCGACCAGTCGCCCGAACATCTTCACAAAACCCTGCTCAAGGCGGACTCGCAGGCGAGCTCCGGTTTCGGTCAGGCGTGAGTCAATTTCGATGCGGTCATCACCTTCCTTGAGAGTTTCCATGACGATGCGACTGCCCTGTTCAGCCCGACGCTGCATGGCGGCAGCCTGAGCAGGATTTGGCTGGAATCCGCCGCGACCACGACCACCCCGGCCAAAACCGCGGCCAGCTCCGGGACCGCCGGGTGCTGCAGCACCAGCACCTGGGGCGGGAGCTGCGCCTGCGGCTGGGGAAGTCTCAGCGGGGGTCTGTGCCAGTGCAGCTTCCGCACCCGCAGCGGCTTCGCGTTCCTGGCGGCGAGTCATGCTGACTTCACGAGCAATTTCGGCCATTTCCACCAGCTGATTGACGTTGATAATGACGCGGAAGTTGGGTGGTGTTCGCTGGTCGGCAGCGGTCGCCTGAGCCTCTTCCAGCTTATCCATCACGCTTTTCAGCGTCGCTGTCGACTCGTCGCCACCAATGACGCCCCAGATCGCTGTCGCACCCATACCCATCGTCATGCCCACGTTATCGCCAAATACCGCCACGGCCTCAGGTGGCTGCATCGCAAACGTCAGGCGATGCAGCATCACCCCGTGATGTTCGCCCGCGTTGATCTGCAGTTCACCCATATTCTGCACCTGCTCGATGTCCTTCAGTCGAGTCAGGACGTCCATGGCACCGGAATTGATCGCCTCGCCATCCTGCACGCGACCAGCCCACACGATCGCCAGCTTACCGGCAGAATCGCGGTAAAACTGGGCAAAAATGTCCATGTGGCCTTCCTGCAAAGTCTTCTGGATGGCAGTCATGGCCTGACCAATCGGACTGTTTTCGTCAGGCACCGGCCCCAGTTTGTTTTCTTCGATCAGCCGGGAAACCTCCATGCGGAAGCCTTCCATCATCTCACCATAGGCCTCTTTCTCGCGATCCGCCATCAGCGATGAGATCGAGACAGACACGGCGGCGTTTTCGTCCAGCAGCGGGATGAAATAGCTGGGGCGTTCGGTCGAACTGAACATCTCTTTCAGCATCTGCGAACCCTTGATGGCGTCAATCACCATGTCGAGATTCACCGCCTGCTCTTCCTCGGAAATATTCACTCCAAAGGTGATCTTTTGGCAATCCATGAACAGCATCTTGAGCGCCGCCAGTCCGCGTTCGCCTTCCGTGCGGCGAATGCGGTAAGCACCTTCAGCTTCACCGTCACGCTGCTGCAGCTGAGTGGAAATGCCGCTGTTGATCAGACCGTAAAGCAGGGTACGGGTGGCCACGGGGATGGATTCCACGTCCAGACGCACAGCAGCGTCGTATTCCTGAGCCTGACCGGCCAGCAAATCGGCCGGGTCCGGAAATGGCCGCTCCAGAATTTTTGCATCCGGCTCGTTCCCCAGCGGAATAAATGCATACCCGTCACGCATCAGCACCGGGAACGTGCGATTCGGACCAATCACCTCGTACCGGCCTTCCTCAGAACCCTTGCTGATCACTACCGGGGCCTTTTCCACCAGCTTTGTGGCCGCTTCGACCGAGTCTACTGGTACAAAAGCGACGAATTCCGGCAGCGGCGGAATGGCCACAGGCAGATATCCCATGATCCCGAACGGCTTGCCGCGATTGAAGCCGTCCAGGTTGTTCATCTGGTCTTTCATGAAGTTTTCGATGATCCCAAACACCTCGCTGTGCTCGGACGCTTCGAAAATGTACTTCGACTTCGCCATAAAGCGATCAGCGCCTGAAAACGTGATCGTGAACAGCGGTCGCTTGCCTTCCTGAATCAGCTGCAGCGGATTGGCCGGCTGATCAGTTTGAGCCTGCACGACCGAATTCGGCAGACCACAGAACAATAAACCCAGTGCCAGCAACAGATGGCGAACACGCATGAGTGACATATGCAAATCCCATAAAAAACGGCTTTTCAGCACACTTCCAGCCATTTATTCGCTGAAACGGTGAGTTTCCAGGGCCCAAAACTCTGAAACCTTTGGAATTGGAAAAGGTTTCGAACAGAGAGCCGTGCAGGCCATATTTCCTGAAAAAGACTTGTTTTCCGCCGCACACAGACTCTGCCAAACACCCCGCGACAGCAGCACGAACCGAATCCACACGCCCGTTTTCACTCGCACACACTCGAAAACACAACGTCCGGCTTAACACAAAGTGCACATTTGTCACCTCTTTATCCGACTGGGGTGAGGTGGCCGCGGCAGCCGTAACGGCGGAAGTTGCCGGGGCCGGCAGTCGTGTCTGCGGTTTCCGCAGAATGCCGACTGGCCTGGCCTGGTCACAGAGAATTTTCGTCCACTGCAGGCTGCAGTCCGTGTTGCTGGTGTTTCCGGGGCTCATTACAAACGCGTCCTCTCTTTCGAGGCGGATAGTCCGACGACATGGGCAATGCATGCCTGTGCGTCACGATCCTGGTTTGAGGAACGTCATGAAGATCGTTCAGAACTCCAATCGCTGGCTGAAGAAACTCACCCGAGCAGCAGCTTTGATGTCGCTGGCACTCGGGCCTCTGTCAGCGTATTCCCAGGACGGTGCACTGTATTCGGGGGCTCAGCCTGCCGGCGGGGCATCGGAAGCCAC
>JBJTPZ010000482.1:0-3637 GCA_046075365.1 Planctomycetaceae bacterium | reverse complement strand
TCGGTTTTCCTCGAGAATGGCGACCCCACTTCGCACCGTCCAAAGACGAATCGAAGTCCAGTGCGGAATTTTTGCATCGATCTTCAGGTACTTCAGGAAGATCTTCAGTGCACTGGAGCAGGCTCGGAATCCAATTCTGTTCGCAAGATTCTGACACATCGCGATGAAAGCTGGCCCATAGCCGTGGTGAGGCAATGTTTCTTCGTGCGGCAGGGATGGCGTACATTCCTGTTGCTCTGCGTGGCTTTGTTCGACAAGCTCTAACAACTGCTCCAATTCAGCAATCCTTGCCCTCAGCTGAGCATTTTCCCGATCCTGTTTTTCCAGCAATCGCTGGCACGACCGATACTGTTCTCGCAGGACTTTGTAGCGCTGAGCGTGCTTGTCGCGGCTTTCAAGAAAAACGGCGGCCAGAACTCGGTCGCGGGACTTGAACTGGGAGAGGCGGTAAAACGATAATCGTGGCACTGTTGCGCTCCTTCGCTTTGGGTACGTTTACCCGAGATGTGTACGTTGGAGCGCAACAGATTTTGAATTTCAATGCTAGATGAATCGCCCAAAATCAGCGCCGTTTCATCAGGCCACCCCCGACCCCTCTCCCCCGTTTCACGGGGGCGAGGGGAGGAATGGTAGTCAGTGGAATTGCAGGCGGGTGGTCTCACGCGAAGCCGCGAACAGGAGCCACAGAAGGCTCAAGTGGTCTGTGTGATGAACTGCTCGCCCTGCTTTCAACTCTCTCAAATCTACGTTCTATGGCATGGATGCCATCAACCCCTCTGCCGCTGTCACGGGGGCGAGGGGAGGAGTTTGCGTTACCGTCTGCGACTTTTTTTCCAGAGTCCTTTTTTTAGCAGGCGAGCTTCGCTTTCGGCCTGGCGCAGTGCAGGTTCCAGATCGGGTGGCAGTCCGAAGGCATCCAGCAGTCGGGACATGCCGGCGTTCAGGCTGGCCTGGTTGATCAGTCGTCCATCGACGGTCCAGGCCCAGGCGAGGTGTCGTCCATATTTGTCCTGACCCTGAAACTGCAGCGAAACAGTGCGACGTTCAATCAGTTCTTTCAGCCACCCGGTTGATTCATCGGCCCACGGTTCCCCCGGTTTGTCAAGGTGCGGCAGCTCGGGGGCATCAATCCCCAGCAGTCGGATGCGACGACCATCCTGCAGATCGAACGTGTCGCCGTCAATTACCCAGTGGACGTGTTGTGAGCTGCGGGCTGTCTGGCGATCTGTCTGCCCGGCGGGAAGCACGAACAGCCGGAGCAGCACAAAGCCGGCCAGCAGCACCAGTGCACTGCGGGCTGGCGTGGGTCGACGAAACGACCTGCGGCCTGAGACTGCACGACGACGGCGAAACAGATTGCGGGGAAGTCTGAGCATGCGGGCGAACAAAAAATCGAGCGAATGACTGCAGATTGCCGGTAATCCGGCCCGGAACACGGCCACAGATTCGCCCATCAGGGACGTTCTGGCAATGTCATTCGCCTGTGATCCGGCAGAAAAACGGCCGGCTTCCGTCCGGAAACTCGGATTGTGCTGTTTGCTCGCAGCCTTGCCTGCCGTATTCTGCGGCTTTCGGCTCGTTCTGCGGGCCCGCGGCCCCCTGCCTTTCCGCTGGTATTCACTGTGCTGGACGCCCTCACAATTACTCTGAAGGACCTGCTGCTGCTGCGGCGGGATCGGCGTGCGCTGGTGATTCTGGTGGCGATGCCGATGGTGATTATCGCCATCGTCGGTTCTTCCACCGGTCGCCTCCGCGCTTCACGCGAAAAGAATCGAGAAGGTCTGCAGATCGAAGTGGCGGACTTCTGCGCCACGGCGTCGTCACGTCGCCTCACCGGTTTTCTCGCCAGCTATGAACACGTGCTGGTCAGGCCACTGGCTGTCCCCAGCCCCCAGGATTCCGTACTGCTAAGCACCCTGCAGCAGTCGCGTCCGGAAGGCGATGCCGACGCCCGGCTGGTGATCGGGCCGCAGTTCGAAGAGATTGTGCGGGCGAAGACACCAAAGGAGCTGACATCACCTGACCAGACGACTCGCGAAGACGGCCTTGAAGGACTGGATCTGCGGCTGGCCTTCAACACTTCGGCACCTGATCCCATGATGGAGGGTCTGACGAAAACACTGCTGAAGCTGTCTCTGCAGAATGCCCTGCTGCCCGTGATTGCTCAAAAGGTTCCGGCTTTCCGCGGGGCTGCTCGAGCTTCAGTGATCCCGCCGGCATGGGAAGATCAGCAGCCGGCTGAAAGCGGTGTGGAGGAGAAGAGCAATCGGGTGTATGAGTTCTTTATTCCCAGCTACACCGTGTTGTTTGTGTTTTTCCTGGTGAACATCATGGGACGCTCGTTCATCAATGAACGTGAGACCGGCACCCTGCGGCGTCTGCGCGTTGCTCCGATCAGCCCGGCTTCCATTCTGATTGGCAAGACGCTGCCGTTTCTGGTGCTGTCACTGGTGCAGACATGTATTTTGATGATTTCGGGTCGGCTGTTGTTTGGCATGTCGTGGGGATCGCAGCCGTGGCTGCTGCTGCCGATCATGTTGTGTACTTCTGCGGCTGCGACTGCTTTGGGACTGCTGTTTTCCACCGTGGCGCGCACGGAATCACAAGTCAGCAGTTTTGGAAATCTGATTTTGCTTTCCAGTGCCGGGATCAGCGGCTGCCTTGTGCCGCGAGCGTGGATGCCTCCGCTGACTCAAAAGATCAGCCTGATGACTCCCCATGCCTGGGCTCTGGACGCCTACAACGAAATGCTGGCGAAGGAGCAGCCGTCGCTGGCGATTATTGGCAGTTCGTGCGGCATGCTGCTGGCGTTTGCGGTCGTATTTTATGTGCTGGGTCTGCTGCGTTTCCGTTCGCTGCCCGCGTGAGCAGCGGGTCAGTGGTCAGTGGTCGGGCGGTTTGGCTCACGCGAAGCCGCGAAGTCGCGAAGGGAAACGCAAAGACGGGGGCTACTGGCGGCCTTCGTGCCGTACACCCGAGGCCCTGCTGTCGCCGGGTTTGCGCTGTGGCGATTCCGTAGCTCGGGCTTTCCAGCCCGAGCAGGGTGTTGTGCGATTTTGGAATTTTTTGTGGCGGTTTTTTAGGGTGACGTTGCCCCCTCACCCCCGACCCCTCTCCCCCGTTTCACGGGGGCGAGGGGAGGATTGTGTGGTCAGTGGGCGGGCGGTATGGCTCACGCGAAGCCGCGAAGGAAAATGCAAGGGGGCGGGGAGTGGTGGGACTGGCGGCATCCATGCCGCACACCCGGGCACTTACGTACCCGGCTCGCCTGTGGTGCGTTTTATGTAGCTCGGGCTTTCCAGCCCGAGCCCCTTGCTGTGCGGTTTTGAATGGCCCGATTGGCAGCTGTTGAGGGAGAGTGGCCCTCTCACCCCCGACCCCTCTCCCCCGTTTCACGGGGGCGAGGGGAGGAATGGTGGTCAGTGGTCGGGCGGTATGGTCTCACGCGAAGCCGCGAAGCCGCGAAGGGAAACGCAGGGGGCTGCTGTGGTGCGTGATGAACTGCCTGCTCTCCTCTCAACTTTCTCGCATCTACTCTCTATGGCATGGATGCCATGTCCCCCTCACCCCCGACCCCTCTCCCCCGTTTCACAGCAGCCTGTCGTCATAGGGCCTATTGGCGCGCAGCGGCCCCATG
>JBJTPZ010000481.1:0-16594 GCA_046075365.1 Planctomycetaceae bacterium | reverse complement strand
GACGGCCGGATTTTTGTCGCGGATGCTCAGGCCGGCTGTGTATTTCGGCTGGATCCGGACGGTCAGGTCAGTCTGGCTGCGCGTGATCTTGCGGGCATTCGGCGGATCCGGCTGGACGCTGACGGTTCGTTGTATGTTCTGACGGTCAGCGGCGCAGAATCGCATCTGTACCAGGCAACTCCTGCTGGACTGACGGTGCAGCTGCACACGCTGCATTTCCCTGCCATTTCGTTTACTCGCAATGCCGTAGGTGAATTTCTGGTGGGTCAGCAGCGACAGCTGTGGCAGGTTGGTACAGACGGTCAGCAGACGATGTTGTGTCGTCTGCCTGTTCCGCTGGTGGACTTATGCAGCGGCGCTGCGGATGCAGCAGTGGCCCTGCTGCAGGACGGCAGGGTCTGTCAGGTGGGGGTGGACGGCAGTCTGTTGCAGACTGGTCAGGCCCGGCCAGAATCTTCGCGTCTGCTGGCCGGGACTGGCGGGCGATTTGTGACACTGGCCACCGCTGCCGGGGCTCAGTTAAATTCCGGACTGGCCCTGTACTATGTCAGCGATGTGTCTGTGTCCGGTCGGCAGCAGACTCCGGCTGAAGTCAGCGGTTCGCTGCTGGCCAGTGTACCGGCGGGCACGCAGGCCGCGGGTCTTGACCCGCTGGGCAACCTGTGTCTGGCCAATCCGGATCTCAAAGCTGTCACTCGCGCCACGACTCGCTTCCTGATCCCGTGCCCGCACTGTGGGCAGCAGACGCTGATGATCTTTGATCAGACCGCGGGTCAGTCGGACAGCAGCAGTTTCTGACTCGCCCCTGCCGCGTGCCGGACTGCGGTAGCTGCAGGCCCGTCGAATTGCCGTTGAACTCGCAGTGCTCGCAGACTGGTGGTATCTGAACTGCTGACTGGGGGCAGAAGTTGCTGTTTGCCGGCGAGTTTGAAACCCGGGATCGCGAAAATTTGGGATTTCCTCAGAATTTGAACTGCAGCAGGGCGTTCGGTATGCATCGGAGGTTTTAACATATCGGCGCCTGGTGCAATCTCCATAACCGCCTCGCACATTGCCGGGATGGCTTATGTGCAGGACACGGCATTCTCTGCATGACTGCCAGGCAATGAGTCAAAATGGGGTCTCCAGGCTGATCAACCGGAGTTGTTTAATGCCACTATATGAGATGACTGCCGACAAATTCAGGCAACTGGAAGAACCCTCATTCGCCGAACTCAAGATCAAAGAACGGGAAGACCTGCAGCGTCTGTTCCGTTCACAGATCGAAGTGCTTGGAGAAGACCTGTATGTGTTGTCGGAAGAATTCGGTGAATGGGAAGACAGTCGACGGCGCATTGATTTGCTGGCGATTGATCGCGAGGCAAATCTCGTGGTCATCGAACTGAAGCGAACGGTTGATGGCGGTCATATGGAACTTCAGGCGATTCGTTATGCCGCAATGATCTCAACAATGACATTTCAACGAGCGGTCCAAATTCATGCTGAGTTCCTTGTTCGCAGCGGCAAATCGGCGGAAGATGCACGAAACCGTATTCTGGCGTTTTTGAACTGGGACGAGCCTGACGAGTATACCTTTGCCGAGGATGTACGCATCTTGCTGGTTTCGGAAGATTTCGGTAAGGAACTGACGACCGCTGTGTTGTGGTTGCGCGAACGCGACATTGATATCCGCTGTGTACGCTTGCGGCCGTACCTCGATGGTGACAAACGGTTTATCGATGTGCAGCAGATCATTCCCTTGCCCGAAGCGAATGATTATCAGGTGCAAATTCGTGAAAAGGAGCAGGTCGGGCGAAAGGCACGTGCTGAGCGGTACGACGAGAGGCTGCATTTCTGGGAGAGTCTCGTTGCGATTTGCCGCAGTCGGCAAACTCGACATGGTGATCGGAAACCACACATCCACAACTGGCTGAACGGCAGTACCGGTACGCGCGGACTGGCGTTGAATTACGTGATTGTCCAGAATCAAAGCATCGTTGAGTTCTACATAGATCGTGGAGACGTGGCAGAAAATAAGTTTATTTTTGATCAGTTGTATGCACGAAAAGACCGCATCGAAGCGGCATTTCAGCGTCCGCTATCCTGGGAACGCCTCGATACGAGGCGAGCCTGCCGAATCAAGCACACCATCAATCTTGGCGGATATCGGAGTGCTCAATCAGAATGGCCGGCGATTCATGAGGCAATGGTCGACTCCATGTCGATGCTGGAGAAAGCGATCCTTCCGGAAGTCGCCAACCTTTCAAGTTTCACCATAGCGAAATGAAACGGATCACTTGTTTGTTTTTCGAGGCTGGCAAGGGCCACCGTGCTGGAGTCGGCTGGCGGAACAGGTTAGTCAAATCGACGACATAAGGGATCAATACATTTTGTGGTTCAGAGCTTCGGTTTTCCCGATTCGTTGAATCTTCCACAGGACCTCTGTTGGTACTTCCGCCTTCTCTGTGGGTCTACGAACTCCCCGGGTCATTACTGGGAACATTGTCTGCGTTACTGCTTATCGGTTCTGAGTAATCATCTGGAGTATCGGTTGACATATCGTTAGTGCCGAGATCGTGTGAAGTCGATTTGAATGCCCGATACCGGCTCAGTCCGGCTCTTATTCTTCTGGCAGGGCTCGTTCGCAGTATTCCAGCAGCCCGAGATCTGCCAGTGTTTCGCGGATTCGATTGCGATCAGAAGTTCCAATCCATTCGATAGTTTCGTTGATGATCGCCAAAGCATAGGCGTCACGCGCTCGTTTGCGGACAGCTCGGGCGTTGTCCTCTGAAGTGTTCAGGGCGGCGGCAATCTCCGCAGATCGGGGTTGTTTTTTACCATTCTGTTCGGCTTCGATCTGCAATTGCAAAACCAGAAAAAAACGTTCCTCAGTTTCTTTGAGGCTGGCCAGTGCTCGCTGCAGCATGCCACTGCGGAAGTGACTGTCAAATTCTTCACTGGCGGAACGATGTTCGGGGTCCTCCGGTTCAAAATCCGAATCCAGTCGCTCTTTTCCGAGTCGAGCGTCTCGGGCTCGTTCACGCAGGTAGCCACGGACCTCGTTTCTGAGTACTTCCTTGAAGAAGACTCGGAACGAGTAGCTGCGGTCGTAACTGCTGAGCCGTCCTTCGAGCCATTTCAGGACAATTCTGTCCCAGACTTCGTTGACTCCCTGCTGATCTCCTCGCAGCATACTGCGCACATACGCGAGGACAGCATTCTGGTATCGCTTAATCTGACGTTCACGCTCGGTTCGCTGTGCCAGCCGAGCAGCTCGGAGAGCTTCCACTTCATCAGGAGTCTGCGATTCCAGAGGATTCTCCGGGCGTCCAATGGCCCTGACGATTCTTGTCCGTTCGCTGGGAATCTCGCTGAGGTGCCTGTAGCCGAACGAGTCTGATTTTTCAGGTTCCGGTTTTTCTGAACTCATGGGGTGTCTTTCAGTATCAGCATAGGGTCAAACAACGCTGTCTTCGCCATTTCATCAGCCTGGTCTGTGACTCACTGCTGTTGGCCGTTGTCCGCTGACTGCTCAGCTTCCCGCAGCAGTAATTGCAGTTGCAGGCTGCGTTCCCACTTAATGTCTTTTTGTGCCAGTTCCTGCTGTACGGCCTGTTTGGCTGCAGCAAGCATGTTATCTGCGGCAGCAGTATCATTGATACGGCGCAGGGCCATCGCCAGCATCAGTCGCACAGAAGGTGCCGGATCAGTGTCGGCCTGATTCAGGCAACTCTGCAGTGCTGTGATCGCAGCCGGATAATCTCCACTGCGAAACACGGCCATTGCAGCGACGTTTTTGGTGTTGGTGTCCGGCTGGATCTGCACGGCTTTATCTGCCATTTGTCGAACTGCGTTCCAGTCGGTGCTGGCCGCCGGCTGTACCACTGCAGCAAGCGCGGCATGGAAACAGAGACTGAGTTCTTCGGCATTTGCAGCTTCCGTGAGCATCTGTTGCTGCAGGGATCGAACGGTGTCTGAGTCCTGCAAATGAGCCGCGAGTATCACTCGTCGATACAGTTGCAGCGGTTCAATCGGGGACTGAAAATCGAGCGAATCCTGGAACGCGAGGTCGTAGGCTTTTGCAGCATCGTCGTAACGCTGAATCGCTGCAAGGCAATACGCCAGATCCATGCGAGCATTGAATGAGTTGAGCAGATTCGGGACGGCTTTTTGCAGAGCTTGTACGGCTTCTTCAAACCGACCGAGTTGCATCAGCAGACTGCCTCGCAGCAAGTCGGCGCGGCCGGGGGGTGCTCCAGCCAGCAGCGCCTGGTCGACCGCCTGCAGTGCTTCCGGCATGCGGTCGTGTTTATCGAGCAGCACTGCCAGTTCGTACCATGGGATGCCGGCTGCCTCGGGGGAGAGTCCGGCTTCGCGGTAGAGCTGTTCTATTTTTTGCTGCGTCTGTTCCGGTATGGATTCGTCCGGGTTGAGGTAGTATGCTCTTGCGGCTTTGAGCAGTGCGGCCCAGCGATTGAACCGTCCTGCGAGCATCTCGAGGTTTGCCGCTTCGCGTTCAGACTTCAGTGTCTCGAGACTGCCGGTTTCGGTCATCTTCTGACCGCTCTGAGTTTCTGCAATAGCGAGCGCGGTTCGTGAGGTAACCTGCGGATCATCCGGAATCTGACAGGTAAATTCGCGAATGGCACTTGCCAGCATGCGTCCGGCAAAGACTCCGGAAGCTTTTGAATCCTGTTCAAGGTGCCGCATGAAGAGTGCCTGTACCTCGTTTGGATTGTTGAAGAATGCGGGGTCACCGGTGAAGCTTGAGAATCCTGCAACGATCTTCGTGCCATCATTTGAGAATCGCAGCGTGCGGCAGAGCGGCGATTCAGCGTCTTTAACATTGAGGGTAACTGGTGTCGCGACACTGAGTCCAGTGGCAGTGTCCCAGAGTCGTATGATGGCAGCTTCATCGACAGTGGCCAGCAGGACGTTGTCCGGACTGAAGGTGCAGTCGACGAGATAAGAGGTGCTGGTGCGAATGGACGCAAATGGTAGCCACGTTTTTGTGTTTTGACTTTCACTGAATCTGAATAACTGCACGGTTCCGTCAGCCAGCCAGATTGCCAGCTCGTTGTTGCGCTGTGCGAATGCAACACCTTCGACATCGGGTCCGAAGTTCAGTCTTTGTCCGACAGGTTGTCGGGACTGTGCGTTCCAGACACTGACGTCGTCACCGTTGTTAATTGCCAGCAGTGTACCATCGGAATTGATAATCAGGTCGCGATAGATCTGGCGGTCGTCGGTGACCGGGGTGATGGTCGGCTGAAGCAGGGGCATTTTGAATTCGTAGAGTTTACCGTTTCTGCATGCGGCAAAGAGGACGGCCGGTTGTTTTGGCTGCCAGAGGAACTGATCGGGCCGATCGAGTTCCAGCAGCTTCATGTTTCCGGTTTCCAGGTCCAGCAGATGCAGCTGATTGCCGGTTTTCTGAGTTGTGTGCATTGCCAGCCAGCGACCGTCGGGGCTGAATTGCGCGTCGACTGGCCAGCCGTCAAACGCGAGTGAATCTCTGACGGTTGTTCCATCGTTGACAGTAATCAGGCTGACACTGCCACCGGCCTGATTGCTGTGTCCAGCGACGGCCAGCAGATCATCACGGGGAGAGAATCGGAGCAGATGGACAGGGTGTTTGGGTGTGATTGTGGTGTGGGGGCTGTTGGGCCGATCAGCAGGGTTAAGTCGTACGGTGTTGTCTGACAGCCGAACAGCACTCCATTTTTCGCTGTGACTGAGCTGGCTGCAGACAGCATCGGCCGCCACCGGTATAAGCAGATCCTGCTGAGGCAATTGCCAGATCGTGGCATTTCCCAGCGAATCGCCGATCAATAACTCTGATTTTCCGGGCAGGAAGTGGACGGTTGTGGCCGTATTTCGGATGCGGATATTTAGATTGGCGGAGCGTGCTTCCGGCATGTTCCAGACGCTGCACAGGCCTCCTGTGTCGGAGACTGCGAGCAGTGCCCCGTCGTGATTGAAACTGATCCCGCTGACAGTGCGACTGACGGTCATTCCGGGGCCTTTGAGCATTCCGGATTCGGTGTGCCAGCACTGGACGGGCAGATCACCGGCGGCGGTGGCAAAGTAACTGCCGTCCGGCGAGAACTTTCCGAATCCGAGTTGTCGTCCAAATTCATCGACTGCACCGCTGGACAGTGCCGATTGTCGCGGCATCCCGACGAGTGTGCCTGCAGCCGCATCAAGTACGACGTGTGAGCCGAGTGCGGAAGCGAGCAGGATTCTTTTTCCATTTGGGCTGAATTGCAGGTCAGAGTACAGGGCGACCGGGAGTGCAGGCGAGGTCCACTGCTGTTTGAGGTCCTGCGTCGCCCATGAGGCCGCGACTGCGTTTGTAACATTTTCATCGACAGCTGCTGCGATGATACTGCTGCCATCGGGAGAAAATCGGAGTACTGAGATTCCGGGAGGTGCTTCGACGGCGTGCAGTTCTTCGAGCGTATCGGCGTTGAGCAGTTCCAGAATTCCGTTGTCATAAGCGACGGCCAGCAGTCGCGCATCAGGTGACAGCTGCAGTTTGATGGGGGCCCCCATTTGATTTGTGGCGAACGGTTTTTTGACACTGGCAATGCGTGAGCCATCGCGAGCGTTGAAGACTTCAATGAAGACGCCGAATCCGCGTGGCAGCACGGTGGTGGCGATTTTTGTTCCGGCTGGATCGACGGCGAAACTGATGATTCTTCCGGAGGCCGTGGCGGGTCCGCCGGCACCTTTGACAGTTCCCGTCTGCGGATCGAAGAGCCGGATTGTTCCGTTGAAGTTGATCACAGTCAAGTTTCCGTCGGGAGTGGTTTCCGCCTGGAGAATGGGTTGTGGATCGCGCTGTCCGGGAAGGAATCTGAGGAGTGCTGGGGCGCTGCGAACGGCACTCTGAAATCGTACTCGATGTGGCTTGATTTCGGATTCAGATGGTCTGCGCCCGGTATACTCTTCGACAGCCTGCCAGGCTGTGGCCCATGCAAGGGCTGCAATCCCGTTTTCACCGGCATTCGCCGCGGTCTGCCCGGCATTGACGAGGGTATTGACAGCGCGAGTCTGAATGGTGTGATTGCTGGCCTGCAGTTCTGTATTCTTTTGCCCCAGTTCTGTGTTCGTTTGCCCTAGTTTTGTATTGAGTTCAGCGGAGCGACTTTTTTCCGATGTGAGCTGTTCGTTTTTCTTTTGCAGCTCAGCATTGAATTCCAGCGTTCGAGCATAATTGAGCAGCAGCAGACCGAAGGCCAGCACTGAAGAGACCAGCAGCAGAGTGCGAAAAGGTCGAGCCTTGACTGGCAGGTAGATCTGCTCGTTCCAGAATCTGGTCGCCCAGTCTTCACCCACAGCCTGCCCGTCCAGCCAGCGTTCAAGATCGTTTCTAAGTTCGCTGACTGAGCGGTAGCGGATGGCCGGATCTGGTCTGAGGCATTTGAGGCAGATGAATTCGAGGCCGCGGACGTGTAGTGGTCCTCTTGAGCTGGGTGGTTCCACTGGGGCGGGAGTTTCGCGTCTTTTGAGCGAGACAACGAGTTCTCGAATGCGGTCTCGTTCAGCGGCATCGCGGCGGTGCCGCTGAAATGGTCGCAGGTCGCAGAGTACCATGTAGAGCATGACGCCGATGGAGTACTGATCGGAAGCGGGCGTCGCATTCTGGACTCCAAGGAACAACTCTGGAGCCATGTAGGCAAAGGTTCCGAACACTTCTCCTGTGACTGTCAGTCGGGAGATGCCGGTATCTCCGGACAGGTCAAGAGTGGGCACGGAGACACTGCCGCTGCGGTCAGCAGCCAGGGCTTCATTAAAGACGCCGGCCAGTCCGAAGTCTCCAAGTTTGGGGTTCCCCTGTTCATCCAGCAGAATGTTTTCAGGTTTGAGGTCACGATGGACAATGCCGGACTGATGCAGGTATTCCAGTCCGCGACAGATCTGTATCAGCTTTTCGACAGCTTCGCGGAGACTTGGATCGGTGGCTTTGATGCGCGGATGGGCCTGAAGCCAGTTATGAAAATCTCCACCCGAAAGATACTCAGTTGCCAGATAGTGTGACGGCAGTCCTCCGTCGCGCTGCACTATTCCGGTATCCAGCACCTGGACGACGTGCAGATGTCGATTTCTGGCCGCCGTGCGAACTTCCTGAGCAAATCGTCTGACGACGTCAGGTTTTTGCAGCACTTCAGGTCGGAGGACTTTGATCGCGACAGTGGCATCAAGTTTCGCAGAATGTGCTCGGTACACGCTGCCGAAACCCCCGCCGCCCAAATATTCAAGGATCACGTAGCCATCAATTTCCGGCCAGCGTGACGAGTCGTGCGGATCAGGTTCTTCCGCAGCATTGGGCCAAACCGGCAGCGGAGTCCGGGGAGGTCCACTGGTGTTTTGAGCCTCTTCGGATGCAGGCAGTGGCACACCGGCGTTGGGGGCCGGGGGAGTAAAGGCTGTTGAGTCGGACTCTGAGCCCGAACGGTCATCTTCGGAAGAAGCCTGAGAATCCTGCTTTGCCATGGCTGAATAATCCTGATTTCGGGGGTACTGCTCCTGGATTCATGCAGGCTGCTACGAACCTGTTCACAGACTGTGACAAAGATTTCAGAAAAAACGGTCAGGTACTCAGGGGGCTGTCTCGGCGGCTGTTTGGGGGTCAAGAAGTTGCTGGATTGGCGAGTTGTGTGCCAGCAGGGGTGCCGCCAGAGTCTTGAGGTGCTCGGCGTCTGCAAGAGCCGCTGCAATTTCGTCCGTAAAAGCCGCGTTTTGTGTTTGTTGGCGAAGATTTGCCGTCATTTGGAAACCGATGAGGGCTCCGGCAGCATTCATGCTGTTACCGGGTTCCAGCTGATCGAACGTCCTTGCAGGTTCCAGTCTGGTCAGTGATACGGCGTCGAGAAATGCCTGCCGAGCGATTTGCTGCTGGCCGAGAAGTCCGGCAATAACGGTTATCCTGAGCAGCTGAATGGCCGCATCATCGCGGGCTTTATTGCGGGATGGATCATGCATGTGCACGGCTCGATGGGTTTCCGCAGCAAGTTGCAGGTTCTGAAGTGCTTCTGGAAGTACGGTCTGATCCCCCTGTTTCAAGTAGATTCCCACGATTGTCTCAGCCTGATTTCCGTATCCGCGGGCGAGTTCCTGCTGGTGCTTTAGCACCAGCGGCTGCAGTGCAATCTGATCTTTGCAGTGCTGCAGCCCCTTGTGTCCGAGTTCGATTGCCTGCTGTACCTGTCCGGCTGACCGGAGCGGCATAACTCCGTCAAAACAGAGGCGGATGAGGTGCCGTCGAGCATCATCGGCCACAGATTTTTCATTGTCGGCGAGCACGGACTGCAGCTCCGCCAGAGCCTCCTGCTGAATTTCAATGGCTTCTGCCGCATGTCCGGACTTGTATGTGTAGAGTGAGAGGGAGGCGAGGGTGCTGCAGAGTTCGACTGTGGAGCGACCTGAGGGGGCTTGCATTCGCAGGTTGCGTCGCATCAGCAGCTCCTGCCGGGCGACGTTTCTGGCCTGAATGATGGCCTGATTACGTTCCTGAAGCGAGTCCATTTTCTTCGAAGTCAGGAAGTGCAGGCCTGCAAGCCGGCGGGCGTGATCGGCTCGCCAGACGGCGAGACCGTCGTGTTCTCCATGTATGGCGTCTAGTCGACTGCTGAGCCGCAGCAGGACGTCTTCAGCTGCCTTGATATTCTGCTGATCAAGTTCGATGTCGGCCAGCAGCAGGAGAATGGTAAGATGTTCCCGGACCTCAGCGGAACTGAGCGTTGTGAAATCGGTGATGCAGGCTTCTGAGATTTCAAGCAATTCTTTACTGACTTCGCTGGCCTGCTGCAACTGGCCTGTGCGGTGCAGCAACTGCGCGAGCTGCGACAGGCCTGCATTCAGCAGGACTTGTCGTTCAAGACTGGTTGTGGCGGATTGCAGGGCACTAATGCAGTCTGCCCCGAGGCGGTTCAGCAGCCTGGTTCTCAACTCGAAAACGGGACCGGATGCAAGATCCTGGTCAAGTGTCAGCTCGGCCACACTTGTTAAGGTGCCAAGAAACAGCTGCAATTGTTGCTGCAGTTGCTTCAGTGTGGCATTCAGTTCCTGATTCTTGATGTTACGTTCGTCAATAACCTGATTAAGCTGGCGATTACGATCTTCAGCTTCCGCCTGCTGATTGAGTGCATTCGCTGCTACCAGTATCAGCAGCACACAGCAGAGCGCGGCGGTGATGGCTGCCAGATGGCGAAATGGATGTCGGCGTATCGGACGCAGGATTCTGGTATTCCAGAACTCAGAAACTGGTCCCCCGGCCGGACGTTCACCGTTCAGCCATCTTTCGAGGTCGCTGGCCAGTTCGGCGATGTTGGGGTACCGAGTGGCGGGATCCGTCCGCAGGCAGCGAAGGCAGATTCGCTGCAGTCCCTGGCTGCGCACATTACTGCGGGAAGCCGGCGGAAGAGGTGCCGATGGCTGCCGACCCTGCTTCAGCAGTTCAACATCTTCCTGAATCTGCAGTCGTTCGGCGGGATCTTTGCGGATGCGCTGTCGCGGTCGGAGGCCACAGATCAGTTCGTAAAGAATCACACCCACAGCATACTGGTCTGACGCAGGGCTGGCCTTTTGACTGTTGAGCAGCACTTCGGGGGCCATATAGCAGGGAGTTCCCAGCAGGTCACCGTCACGAGTCAGTCGTGAGCTTTCGATATCGGAAGTGGCGACATTGCCAGATCCCGTGACAGTTACCGGCTGATGTTCATGCGAGAAAATACTGCACAGGCCAAAGTCACCGAGCTTGGGGTTGCCGAACTGATCCAGCATGATGTTTTCAGGCTTGATATCCCGATGCACGATGCCGTGGGTATGCAGGGACTGGAGGCCGGAACAAAGTTGCTGCAGCTTTTGGACTCCGGAAATCAGCTGCGGACAGTCTGCGGAAGAGCGATGATGACTGGAAAGCCACTCCCGCAAGTTACCGCCCGGAAGAAACTCAGTCACAAGGTAAGAAAATCTAGGCACTCCGACTTCACTGATCGTATCCGAATCGAGGACCTGCACGACGCTGGGATGGCGATTGCGGGCTGCAGCCGAGACTTCCTGCGCCAGGCGACGAGACAATTCCACCCAGCCCGTACCCGAGGGACGCAACACCTTGATCGCTACCGTGGCATTTAGTCGAATCGAATGTGCGCGATAGACACTGCCGAAACCACCCTCTCCCAGATGTTGCTGAATCACATATCCGGGGATCTCCGGCCAGTGTTGTGGCTGCGAGTAATCTGCTGGTTCTTTCGGGCTGCCGGCAGCGGGAAAAGCCACGGGAACTGGTATCGGCAGTACTGAACCCGGAGATCCGAGGGGGACTGCAGTTGACAGCGGCCCGCTGGCGGACTGCTGGCCGGCACTGCCATCGGCATCGTCTTTCATGCGTGCCCCTTTCTCAGGCGTTTGACACAGTTGTTCAATTCACGGGTGATTATGTCGAGTAGCCCAGGGGATGCCACCTAAGGTACTCAAGCCCACAGAAAGTATGACATCTGGGAAAGCTGAGACAGTCACGTGCAGAGAAACAAGGGCGTAAGATTTTTACAAAATCTTCAGCAATTCCGCGTCACAGCGGCTGCAAACGCGACTATGGGTCAGCAGTCGCGACACTGAACGTCGCCTGCGTATCAACCAAGGATCGTTTTTCAGGGGAAAATTCCATGAATCGTTTAATGATTGCCGCTGCCGCTCTGGCACTGACTTTCGGAACCTGTCTGGATGCCGAAGCGCAGCTGTTTGGCCGTCGCACCCAGCCCAGTCGCACTTCCACGTCGCGTTCCGGCAATGCTTCGTCACTGCCTCAAAGTCTGCAGCGAGTTTACAACCCCAACAATCTGCCGCTCAGCCGACTGCAGGTTCGCAGAATCGAACGTACAGCCGAGAAGGACCAGCAGGAAGCTGCCAAAAAAGGCATTAGTGTGCAGGCTGTTGTGGATCGTCGCACGAAGCGAGCTGAGACATTTGCGGCAATTGCCCGCGGGCTGGGAGCCGGGCTATCTGGTGCGTCGGCGGCTGCAGCCAGTTATCAGGCACAGACGCTGGCTGCCCCGACTCGCACTACAAGCTCCGGCCAAACCCGCAATCAGTGGCTCTGGCAACAGTACAACCGCAACTACACAAATGACTCGAAGTACTTCTATCTGAACCAGATGCGATAAGCCTCCAAACTTTTCGCCAACTTTGAGCAATGACTGCGACAGGCCACTTGTGGAATCACGAGTGGCCTGTTTTGCGTAGTTTTTGATCGGACGAGATTTTCTGAGATTCTTTGTCACAGCCGGCTGGCGGTTCGCTAGAGGAGGGCGAAGGCGCGCCCGCAGGGACGTCAATGAGCGAAAAATTGGCTGTGAGGAAGCCCACGATGAATATACTTCCGTTCATTAATTTGCTGCGATCGACCTGTAATCCTCCGCGACGTCGCTCGTCGTTGCGGCGTCTGTGCCAGGGCACCGATGGCCTTGAACCTCGCCAATTGATGACTGCACTGATTGACGGTTATCTGGAACGAGAGAGCAACAACACGACGGCCAAGGCCAATGATCTGGAACTCACATCAGAGCCTGCGAGGGCGGAGATCGGCACGTATTTTGGGGGCGCCATCGGTGGCAGTGATTCGCAGGATTTTTTCCGCCTGACACTGCAGCAAAACGTCACGAATGCCTCGTTCACCCTTGCTGAAATGACGGGCAATCTGAACCTGCAGGTCCGCAATTCTGCAGGGCGCGTTCTGGCTTCTGGCTTGAAGTCCGGAACTGCAGACGAGTTAGTGACACTGGGTTCGTTATCCGCCGGAACCTACTACGTACGGGTGTTTCGGGCGACTGTCAGCGTTCGCAGCTCCTACGTCGCTGTTTTCGATGCAACGCTGCCCGCACCCCCGCGTCCCGCATCTGGTGATGTGGAGCCCAACAACACCACTGAAGGTGCCAGCAGTGTCGGAGTTTTGGTGCCGGGAGTGGCGACCGTTATAGCTGGCCAGCTGGGTCAGCTGAATTCGTCAGGCGACCGCGACGTTGTTGATTACTACCGAGTTCCGGTGGGCATGAACGGCAATCTGCAGCTGAACCTCAGTGGCTCTGCTTCTTCGTACTATCTGTCGGTATATGACAGAGATGGCAATCTGTTGACCATCGTCGACGACGGTACCATGACTCTGACGGGACTGGCAGCTGGCGATTACTTCATTAAAGTCTCGGAATTTGATGCGGTAAGCAGTTATTGGCTGTCCACGACACTGACAGCCGGCGGTCCTGTCAGCTTCAGCGATGTCGGCTCCAATGACACACAGGCAACAGCTGTCAGCCTGGGAAAGGTCAATTCGAGCCAGAACTTCGTCGGGGTCGGGAAGCTGACTCTGGGCGATGTTGACTGGTATCGATTCGAGACCACCGCCACATGGAACGGCTCGATGAATTTTGCCGGTGCAGCGGATTCTGACAATCCACGGCAGCTGACAGCAATGCCGGCAGGTACCTACTACGCAAAAGTTCAGACTAATTCCTATGGCGGGATGGATGCCACTTTGTATCTTTGGGACCCTGTGACCTCTGCTACCATTGAGCAAATGACTGGGTATAGCTTCGGCCCGTACTACCGACTGTCGGGCACAATTACCTATGAAACGACACCGCCGACGCCACCCACACCACAGACTGGTGATGTGGAACCGAACGACAGTCGCACAGCAGCCGCGGTGCTGGCAAGCCTGACTCCCGGGGTTTCCGTGAGCGTAAGTGGCAGACTGACCGGCAGTGACCTTGAGGACTGGTATCGAGTGTATGTTGGTGCCAGCGGATTGCTGCAGGTGGACTTGACGGGGCTGTCCGCTGACCTCGATATGCAGGTTCAGAACACTTTCGGAAACATGCTTGGGGAATCAAAAAATACGTTAAGCAGCAGTGAGAGAGTGATTCTGTCAGGGCTGGCATCCGGTGACTATTTCATCAGGATCACATGTCACAGATCAGCGGCCTCCGACTATCAGCTTTCTGCGGTCAGTTCCGGAACGGTTATTCCCGACTCACTGGACCTCGAGCCGAACAATATCCGGTCTCAGGCATCAAATCTCGGCAGTGCCCCTTCCGGCGTTCCTGTGGTGATTGATGGGACGCTTACCGCGGGAGACACGGATTGGTACCGTTTTGAGGCAATGAGCCGGTGGAATGGATCACTGGCGCTGTCTGTTACGGGCAGTTCTCCTGCACAGCAATCAGTCAGTGAGCTGGGGGCCGGCACGTGGTATCTGCGAGTCCAGTCCAATCTGCTGGGACTCAGTGCTGCGCTGTTGAACTCGTCAGGTGTGGAGGTGCAGCGGCTGCAGTTGTATGCCGGCGGAAACACCTATCGTCTGAACGCGATGCTGCAGCATATTGAATCGCCACCGGTGGTGATTGGCAGGGACAGTGAGCCCAACGATACACGGTCGATGGCCTCACCATTTGGCACGATGCGTTCGGGTGCAGCCACCAGCGTGACCGGCAGTCTGGTGCCTGCTGAAGCTGACGACTGGTTTGAGTTTTCCCTCAGTGAGGCATCAACGCTGTTGGTTAATTTGAGTCTGAGCAACGCGAGGAGTCAGTCACTGAACAGATGTGACTATTCCACCCACATCCAGGTAGTAAATTCCAGGGGATTTGTTCTCGCCGACACTACGCCTCCATTCACTAATGTGAATCGCGGCGGAACTCGGACGCTGAATCTGAGTTCTCTGCCGGCGGGCCGGTACTACCTGCGAGTCTTTCGAACTCAGACAGGCCTCGCGTCACCGTATACGCTGACGGCCACTCCGCGGTCGCTTTGATGCGTGAGCGATGATTTGCTGCGGGCAATGGCAGGTCATCTGCGTGATGCAGATGACCTGTTTTGTTTTTTGCGAGAGTTTTTGTCACCTGCACCCGGCTCATGACTCCTGGAGCAGAGTGCAGACAGCAAGTTCTGCCGGTCCGGGTGCTGACTGGAGACTTACTGAAGATTTTGGATGAAAACTGCCCGTGAGTCTTATCAGTCGTTGCTGTTCCGCTGCGTCGATTCTTGCCATCGTCGCCGAGCCTGAGGTCTGAGCCAGCATGGTGATGGTCTCGAGTCACGCCTGCTGATGACGGCACTGATAGGAGGCTTCTATGAGAATGAAGGCAAATTCCTGGCGGCGCAGGCCAATGATCTGGAAGTGACCCAAAGTGAACTGCTGGACGTTTTTTGGAGTCGATCTGAGGTCTGATTGGCGGGGCAGATGCTTGCGACTTCTTCGTTCCGCTCGATCAGCCTGTGATAAATGCCAGAGTCAACCTTTCCAGTCTGACAGCCGATTCTGATGTCTGGTTGCGGAATGAGTGCGGGCGACTTTCCGTTTGGTGACTACTGCATCAGGGTCAGCCGATACTGTGCTGCGGGATCAAACTATCGTTTGTCCACACGGTCGGCACGGCCACTTGGGTGACACCAACACCAACACATGTGACTGTCGGTGTTGATTCTGAGCTGAACAACACCTGTCAGCGATGACGTCCATGTCTGATGCGACGCTGTTTGCGAAAGTTTGCAAAGCGGCCTGTTTTCATGTCACGGTTGGGATGCTTGTAAGTATAGGAGCAGGAGTGGCCAGCAAGTTATGCTGGCCCGAATTGGAATGTAAAGTCTTAGGGAGAGTTCTGATGAAAACGGTCCTTCAAATCTGTCAGTCTTTGCAGTCCCTCTGCAGTGGTCCTCGCCATCGTCGCCGAGCTCGGCGTCTGAGCCAGTCTGGTGACGGTCTTGAGTCACGCCAGTTGATGACGGCACTGATTGGTGGATTTTATGAACGTGAAGGCAACAACTCAGCGGCTCAGGCCAATGATCTTGAGGTGGCTCAGAGTGACCTGCTGAACTCGGTTTACAGTCGGGCTGAAGGGCAGATTGGCGGAACAGATACACAGGACTTCTTCCGCCTGCAGCTCGATCAGCCTGTGTCAAATGCCAGAGTCAGCCTTTACAACCTGACAGCCGATCTTGATGTCCAGTTGCGGAACGAGTCCGGGAGAATTCTGGCTTCCGGGACTCGCAGCAACTTCGCCAGTGAACTGCTGACTATGCCGACACTGTCGGCCGGGACTTACTACATACGCGTATATCGTGGTGTCGTCTCTGCCCGCAGCAGTTATTCGCTCTCATTCCAGTCAACGCCATCGAACATTCCAGTAAATCCACCGACACCTCCGTCACTGACTGGTGATGTTGAGCCGAACAACAGTCGCCTGATGGCGGGCAGTGTGGGTTCGCTGACGTCCGGTGTAACCCGGACAGTGAGTGGCAGTGTGACGAGCGGTGACCGTGAGGACTGGTACCGTGTGCCTGTGGGTGCAAATGGTTCTCTGCAGATAGATCTGACCGGCATGACTGCTGATCTTGATGTGGAAGTTCAGGACAGCAGCGGTAATGTTGTGGGATCGTCAACGAATTCCAGCTCCACAAGTGAACAGATCCGTTTGAACGGACTTTCGTCAGGTGACTACTTCGTTCGTATCTATCGATTTTCAACTGCGGGCTCAGGCTATCGCCTGTCAACGCTGGTCCGCACCGGCACACCGGTGACACCTCCAGCGCCGACGCCTCCGCCGGTGATCGTCGG
>JBJTPZ010000480.1:0-2007 GCA_046075365.1 Planctomycetaceae bacterium | reverse complement strand
GACGTGAAAAATCGACAGTTCCCTCCGCCTGGTGGCGTGCGATGAATTATCGCTGCCATTTCTGCGTGAAGGTTCTGGCTCCGATGGAAATGAAATCGCTGGATTATGTGTTCTGGCTGCTGGGATTCCGGCAGATGTACTGCCAGCACTGTTTCATTGCTCACTACCGCCCATTTGGTCTGCTGAAACTGCTGCTGGCGCCGTTCCGCTGGGTCTATTTCAACCTTGCCGACGAAGAATAATCACCGGTGCCCGCCCGGCGACACCGCCCATGGCGGATAACAGCAGTGCACGTAACAAAAATTAAGCACGAGTGGCATCTCACCCCCGATTTCATTCGTATCCCCCCGGGGTCACTACCTGACAACTGACCACTGACAACTGCTTTTGTGCCTTTCCCTTCGCGGCTTCGCGGCTTCGCGGCTTCGCGTGAGACCAGCACCCCTCTCCGCAGTGCCGCAATCCCCCGACGCCCTTAACTCAAATGGGCAGATCTCGGGCTGGAAAGCCCGAGCTACTGAGAGCACCACCCGCGGACTACCGTCCGCGGCTCGCCTGACAACTGACAACTGACCACCGCCCACTGCCATTCAGCGGAAAAACGATCCGGGCGACGCCTGTTGCTTCGGACTGCCGGCCACAAATTGCTAAGATTTGCCCCGTCCGACCTCCTGTACCGCACATGCGGCGACGTGAGTACAAGTTGCGGCGGGCATTCTGAGACGTGTTCTGACGCTGCCGTCAGGGCTCGCCAAACGGCAGAGTGCCAATCAAATTCTGTGGCCGCCTGTCAGCAGTACCTTCGCCAGCCATGCACACATCTGCACTTGTCAACCAGCTGAAGCCCTCCGAAACCCTGGCCGCAGCCGCTCGCGCCCGCGAACTCCGCTCCAAAGGTATCAACGTCCTCGAATTCACTGTCGGTGAACCGGACTTCATCACCCCGGCTCACATCCGTCAGGCAGCCCAGCAGGCTATGGATGCCGGGTATACCCGCTACACAGCCGCCACCGGTATCCCGGAACTCAAAAAAGCCATCTGCGACGCCTTTCTCCGCGATCACGGTGTCGCCTGGAAGCCCTCCGAAGTCACAGTTTCCAACGGTGCCAAACACTGCCTGCACAATGTGCTGGTAGCCTGCTGCGAACCGGGCGATGAAGTCATCATTCCCACGCCCTACTGGGTCAGCTACTCGGCACTGGTCGAACTTGTCGGCGCCAAACCGGTCCTCGTGGAAACTCGCGAACAGGACGGATTCTGTCTGTCCGCCGACCAGTTTACTGCAGCCATTACTCCCAAAACCCGCCTGCTGATGCTGAACAGTCCCAGCAATCCAACCGGTGGCGTCTACCCCGTGCCGGCACTTCAGGCACTGGCCGAAGTTGCTGTCGAAAAAGACATCATCGTGCTGTCGGACGAAATCTACGACAAGCTGATTTACCCGGGCCACACTTTCCGTTCCTTCGCGGCACTCGGTGAAGAGGTCAAAAAACGCACCATCATTGTTAACGGCGTCAGCAAAGCCTACGCCATGACCGGCTGGCGTATTGGCTGGACACTGGCACCAGAAAACGTCAGTGCTGCCATCAACAAACTGCAAAGCCAGCAAACTTCCAACCCCTGCAGCGTCTCGCAGTACGCAGCACTCGCGGCACTCAACGGCCCCCAGGAATGTGTGGCCGAAATGTGTCAGGAATTCGTAAAGCGTCGTGACTACGTCTGTGCTCGACTGAAAGCCATTCCAGGACTCAGCTTTGCCGAACCGGGCGGAGCCTTCTATGTGTTCTTCAATGTCTCCAGCTACTTCGGACGACCGGTGGGCGGTGGCGAACCCGTCAGCAATGCCACTGATTTCTGTACAGCACTGCTGGACCGAGCACACGTGGCCCTCGTCGCCGGCGATGCCTTCGGTACCCCCGGCTACGTGCGACTCAGCTTCGCAGCCTCCATGGAATCCCTGGTCCAGGGCCTCGATGCCATCGAAAAGTTTCTGCTCGGCAACTGAAC
>JBJTPZ010000479.1:0-2737 GCA_046075365.1 Planctomycetaceae bacterium | reverse complement strand
CTCGGGCTGGAAAGCCCGAGCTACGGAAAGCGCCACCGGGCGCGCCGGGTATGGCAGTACCCGGGTGTGCGGCAGGGCGGCCGCCACTTACCGCCCTCACTCCCTGCGTTCCCCTTCGCGGCTTCGCGTCTTCGCGTGAGCCCCGCCTTCTGCAAAGCACCACTGCGGCTTCAGTTAAGGTGGGCGTCACCCCTCACCCCCATCCCCTCTCCCCTGCCAGGGGCGAGGGGTGCTATTGCGCTTTCCACAGCACCCTAAAACACAAAATCCTCCCCTCGCCCCCGTGAAACGGGGGAGAGGGGTCGGGGGTGAGGGGGCCACTAGCCCTTGATCCGCTGCCCGCCCAGTCCCCACATCAGCGTCCATCAGCAGTGCAAAAACGTCGTGCTCGTGCTCGTGCTCGTGCTCGTAATCGAAAACACCCCCGCAGCACCCCAAATCGCACACCCGCGGACTCCCGTCCGCGGCTCGCCTCGGCCCGCCACCCGCCACCCGCCACCCGCCACCCGCCACCCGCCACCCGCCACCCCCAGCCCCGCCAGCCCAATCCCGTCCCAAATCAATCCTTGAAATCTTCACACCACGGACTGTAATTGTGTTACCCTGTCTGCACGTTTCACAAGAAATCGACTTTCCTCAGTTTCTGCCGCTACCAACGAAAAGTTCACTGCCAAATGTCTGCCTCGTCCGCCACCAACGAAAATCCCGCACCGCTCAGTCCCACACCGGCACTCGCGCCCGCACCAGCGACCAGCAGGCCGCTGCGACTGTGGCCGGCATACAGCCTGTCGCTGCTGATGCTGGTCGCCATGATCCTCACGGTCACACCCTCAATCCCCAATCGGCCCCGATTTTTTCTGATGATGGGAGCCCCCCTGCTGCTCGGACTGGCGTTCTCCCTCTGGATGCTCCTGCTCAGCCGGCTCCGCTGGAAAGAAAAACTGCTGCTGGCCGTGTCCGGTGCCGCCAGCCCGCTCGTCGCCGCTCAAATCAGTGTCCCCGAAGATGCGCTGCGTACAGCCATGTTCATCTACGGTGTTCCGCTCGCCATTTTTCTAACCACCATCGGCCTCGCCATGCTGCAGACCAGCCCGCTCCGCAGTCGGCTCACAGCAGCACTCCTGCTGCTGGGCTGGCTCAGTTTTGGCCTCGTGCGAAACAACGGTTTCATCGGTGACTACCGGCCGGAATTCACCTGGCGCTGGACCCCGGTGCACGAACAAACATTGCCGGCACTGCCCACTGCCCCCACTGCCCCCACTGCCCCCGCCGCCGCCGAATCCGCTGCACTCACGGAAACAGCACCGGCCGAATGGCCGCAATTCCGCGGACCAGCCGGCGATGGCACCGCTCCCGGCAGTCCCGCCAGCCTCGACTGGACCCGACAAACTCCCGCCATCCTCTGGCAAATTGATGTCGGACCAGCATGGTCCTCCTTCGCATACAGTCACGGGCGACTGCTGACACAGGAACAGCGCGGTGATGCTGAATACGTCAGCTGCTACTCGGCCGACTCCGGCGAACTGATCTGGAGCCATGCGGATCAAAGCCGGTTCGTGGAAGTCGTCTCAGGCGCCGGACCCCGCAGCACACCGGCAGTACACGGCGGTCGCGTCTATGCCATGGGCGGGCGAGGTCTTTTCAATTGCCTCAGTGAAGCTGATGGCAGTCTGCTCTGGCAGCACGATTTCGTCCGCGAATACCAGGCCTCAGTCCCCATGTGGGGCTTCTCAGGATCACCTGTTGTTGTCGACGGACTTGTGGTGGTCTTCGCCGGCGGAGCAGGGGACCAGGGACTGGTTGCGCTGCACGCTGAAACGGGCGAACCAGCCTGGTCACTCGCATCCCCAGGCATGAACTACACCACTCCCAGACTGCTGACACTGGCCGGCCAGCGCTGCCTGGTCTTCGGTGATGGCAGCGGGATTCGCGGCATCGAACCAGGCACCGGCAAAGTGCTGTTCCAGCACAAACCGAACGGCTGGGAAAACGCACCGATGGTCGACCTGCAGCCGCTCGGCCCCGACAGCCTGCTGACAGCACTCGGTGACGGAGCCGGCATGCAGCGAATTGATGTCAGCGTGGCCGCTGGACAGTGGAAATTCACTGAACGCTGGACATCGAAACGACTGCGACCATCATTCAATGACTCACTGATTCACAAAGGCTGCATCTACGGCTTCAACCAGGCAGTGTTCTCATGCATCGACGCTGAAACGGGCGAACGCCGCTGGCAGGGCGGACGCTACGGTTTCGGTCAGGCCATCCTGCTGCCTGATTCCGACTGCATCCTCGCAGCCGCAGAAAACGGTGACGCAGTGCTGCTGAAAGCAGATGGCGAAAAGCTGCAGGAACTGGGCCGAATCCCGGCCCTGAATGACAAGACCTGGAATCACCCGATCGCAGTGGGAAATCGCGCATGGCTCCGCAACGGACGCACCGCCATCTGCCTTGACCTGGCCGGCCAGTAAACTTATCGGCCAGCCGTGCTACACCGCCCCCAAACGGACTATTTCACGGCCGGCTCGCGCATCCGCAAAATCCGGTTGTTCCCCATATCAACGACATACAGCCAGCCGTCGTGCACCGTCACGCCGTGCGGGTTCTTCAGCCGGATCTTCGGATCCCCCAGTCCACGCCCCAGTACCGTCCCTGTCTGCCGCGTCTGCGGGTCATACACCCGAATCGCGCCGTTCTGATCGTCAGCAATATAAATTCGATCGCCCGCACCCACGCA
>JBJTPZ010000478.1:0-5317 GCA_046075365.1 Planctomycetaceae bacterium | reverse complement strand
ATCGGGACGCGATTCCAGCAGCGGCCAGACGTCTTTGGCAGCCCCCAGCCGCAGCAGTGCCACCGCTGCCGCGCCCTGACGAATCGCCAGGGCTTCCTTGCGAGCATCCGCGATCAGCGGACGCTGCAGCAACAGAACGGCACTCTGCTGGCCACCGCCAGCGTCCAGCACGACCGCGACCGGCCGCCACGATGCTGCCGTCAATTTGCCAACCTGGCTCTGCAGTTCGTCAGCGGATGCGGCCTGCAGCTGCAGGGTTTCGACGGTGGGATCGGCATGCCACACTCCGGCCGTTCGATCTGCCGGCAACAATCGAGACAGCAGCTGTGAAAAACGCGAGTCAGTATACAGCTCTGCAAAATCCGTATCGCCGCTGAGATGCTGACCATTGCTGTAGCCACCGTCGATGCAGGCCGTCAGCAGGGTCACGGCTTGATCGCGCAGCTGGACCGCGCCGGCAGCAATTTCCAGCTGCCGCAAAATGCCGCTGGACAGCGCGGCGGCACGGGCTATGTTGTAAAGATCGTCCACACTGCCGGCGTGGCGACTCTCAGCAGCATCCAGTGCCATAATGACTGCCGCGGGATCCTTCCCCGCTGCCAGCATCTGAATCGCCACGTAAGCTGCCAGTGACGCAGCCGGGTATGTCTGCTGGAACTCAGTAAAGGCTTTCGCCGCTTCTTCCTGACGCTGCAGCCGCGCCAGAGCCACGCAGCGGTACTGCAGGACTGTCGCATCCGGCGCCGGCGGTTTTTCCACCAGCCGGTCAAGCTCTGCCAGTGCGGCTTCCAGCTGAGCGGTCTGGTACAGGGCAACGGCCTGAGCAAAGCGATTTTGCGGCTGTTCCCGCTGTTCGGCGGGCAAGCCGGCGATCTGTTCCAGCTGCTGCCGAAAACCGAGTTGCGGATCAATCAGCTGCAGCGACCTGGGAGCTGCGGCAGCCACGTCGCGCTGCACCAGATCCAGACGGTCGTGTCCGGGCCATGAGGGCAGTGTTTCCGACACGGCACCCTGCGAGGAAAACACGGCGGAATACAGTCGCTGCCCGTCGTCGCCAGTGTGTACGCTGACGGTCATCTGGGACAGGTTCGAAGTTGCAGCTCCGACAGTTCCTGAACCTGCGGCGATGCCGTCCACGATTCGCGTTTCGTCCACACCTGCCAGGCACCGGCGTTCCTCGCCCTCCACTGCCGGTTCGCTCCACAGTGTCAGCCAGCCGGACTGCGGGCCGCTGCCGGGTACAAAGGCCAGGTCGGCCAGCAGCAGGCCGTCACGAACTGCGTTCACATCAGGTTTCGGCAGGTCGCCCTGCTGCACGCCAGGCTGAACGGCAAACCGACCGCCATCGCGGACCCAGACCGCCGACATCCGCGGTGCATCGTCGGCTGCACCGACGACCGGTCGGATGCGAACGGGGCGGTAGCCGCTGCTTTCCAGGGCCTGCACAACTGCCGGCAGTTCCGCCAGCGGCAGGTCCATGCAAAATGCGAAACGCTCGGCGATGACACCATGGGCCGCGGCGATTTGTGCCTGCAAGGCGGCTGCGGGTGCCGACCATGCAGGGTTGAGCGGCGGATCGGCCCAGTCGGTGGTCAGTTCCTGCTGCAGCACGGCCTGAAACTCGGGAATGGCCCTGGCACGATCTGCCTCAACCAGCGGGAACAGCAGCTGATCGGCAGCAGGATCGGCGGCCAGCAGCACCTGCGCGAGGACCGGCAGATTGTCTTTGGCGTAGTCTGCCAGCAGGCCGGTGACGATCGTGCGGGTGACTTCTGTCTGGGCGGGGTCGGCGAACAGTGTTGCGAGCGGCGTTGTCAGCCGAGCGGCCTGTGGTCGCAGCACTTCCTGGTAGGCTCCGACAAACACCGGATTCTGAGCCGCGAGCTGTGCGGCCACGAACGGTGCGGTGGCGGGCTGGGCCCAGGCTGTTTTTTCACCGTCGGCTGGTTCCCATGCGGCGAGCAGGCAGGCGGCGTGCAGTCGACTGCCGGCGGGCTGCTGTGGGCTCTGCAGGACCTGCTGCAAGTCGGGCTGCAGCTGAGCGGCCCATGGCTGCAGCAGTTTTGTGAGTGGCAGCAGCTGTTCCGGCCGGCACTGCAGGGCTCGATCGCGGGCTGTGGGCAGCAGATCGGCTGCGGTGTCTCCCAGCTGCAGCCGGGCGATTGCCAGATGCAGGTGTCCGGCAGTTTCCGGCTGCTGATAAAGCTGCTGCAGTTTGGGGAGGGCATAGTGGCGAAGTTCCTTCAGGCGGGTGAGTGCTGCAGGCAGCTCACTGGTGTTGGTTGTGGCAATTCCGCTGGTCAGGGCTGTGGCCTGCCTGTCGTCGGCCTGTCGTCGGAGCTGGATCCAGCCGATCAGGCCTGCGATCAGCAGCAGTGCCACGGCAGCGGCGGACAGTGTGCGGCGACGTTTTTGCTGCACCAGCCGGGCTGTCTGTGTTTGCAGAGAGCGGGTGATATAGTCGGCAGTTTCGGGGGACAGCAGGTGCGGTGCTTCCCGCAGCAGTCGCTGACCTTCTCGCAGCGGCACACCTTCGTTGAGCAGCAGGCTGTCATCCGACTGTGTTTCGCGCCAGCGCAGTTCCGCCTGCTCAACTCGCCCGCGCAACCGCAGGTGTTCGCGATTTTGTGCTGTCCATTCAAGCACTCGCGGCCATGTTCGCAGCACCGCTTCGTGAGCGACACTGACGACGCTGATTCCCTGTGTATCGGTGGCAGCGGCGAGAATCCGTCCGTGGACGAGAGCATTGACGAGCGATCGTTCGGCTGTACCGAGCGGGAGCGCATCGAGGCGTACGGCGCGGCGAACGGCGGCATCCAGATTATCGCCGCTGAGGCTGATCAGGCGGGACAGAACAGCAGGCAAGGCGGCCTGAGTGGCTGGTGTCAGTTCCTGAAACACTCGCTCACAGTGCAGTCGGAGTGCCCCCTGCAGTCCTCCCAGTTCGCGATAGCGTTCGAAGGTGAGCCAGAATCCGTCGCGGCGATGCTCATACAGATCGAGCAGCAGGTGTTCGACCAGCGGCAGCAGCTCGGCCTGATCTGCTGCTTCGCGGAGGATGACATCGGCGAGCGTGCGGGTGGAGGTGGTGGCCGTGCTGGCCACCGGCTCGGGTTCAAACTGCAGCCCGGCCAGCAGTGCGGGGCCCGTGATGACTCGCAGCAACCCGTCGGATGTGGGCGGCATCAGATCAAAGTGGCCCAGTTCACGTTTCATCCGGACCAGTGCCGGATGTTTCTGGCATTCGTGATAAAAATCACTGCGGACGGTGGCCAGCACCCAGACAACTCCGGAGCGAGCGAGTGTTTCGAGTGCGGCGAAGAATTCGCTGCAGGCCGCGGCACTGACAGTGGTGCTGGTGAAAAATTCTTCGAGCTGATCGACGAGCAGCAGCAGCCGCTGTGGTCCGTTGGTTCCGGGGATCGCGCCGAGGGCATCCCGGATGCGGATCTGAAAACCTGCCAGCCATGCGTCTGAGACGTGTTCTGTGCCGGTTGCTGACGGCAGCCGGAGATCGGCGGACCAGGTGGAGAGAGCCGGCAGTACGGCGGGCGACTGCAGCAGCTGCAGCAGTGCCAGCAGCGGACGGTCGCCCAGATCGCCTGGTCGCACGGTCAGCGGTACCCAGTTCTTCAGGTTGTCATTGAGTTCATGCTGGCAGATGTCGGGCATGACGCCTGCGCGAGCGAGGGACGATTTGCCGCTGCCACTGCCGCCGCTGATGAGCAGAAAGGCGCAGTTGCGGCAGGCCTGTTCACGCAACTGACTGCGGATCGAAACAATTTCATCTTCCCGGCCGAAAAAGATGCCGGCGTGTTCATATTCGAACGCCTGCAGTCCGCGGAACGGCGGACCCTGCTCGGCACTGTCCCAGACCGGTCGCTCGGTGGCCTGCCCTGTCAGTGATTCCAGCAGCCTTGTGAGGTGTCCGCGAAACGCCTGTGCAAAAGAGACGGGCTTATTGAAAGTGTGGTAGGCGCGCAGATTTCGTCCCGTCTCGGCATCCTGAAACTCTTCGCGAATAAACTGGCCCACCTGCAGTTTTTGCGCCAGTTCCTGCTGTCGGACTTCGTCCGAATGATTTCTCTGCCGCTGATGGAACGAATCATCATCGTCTCGAGTGTACACCAGGATTTCTGGTTTCAGTGGCAGGCCGAGGCTGCGAGTCTGTTCCCGCGCCTGCCACATCAGTTCCCATTCACGCTCGGTGCCACTGCGGTACTGTCGCCCGTCCGGTGCCAGTCGCAGCGGGCCGGTGGGACTGCCGAGGCGGGACCAGAGGATGAATACGGCAATATCGATCCCCTGAGAAGACAGTACGAGGTCGATTCCGTCCTGAAACGAGGCATCTGCGGACAGCGGCAGCTGTTCCCACAGAATGGCGTCAAGTTCCAGCCGTCCGGCGAAGGTTCGTCGCAGCTGCTGGATCACGCCTTGTGCCCGGTCGCGTTCATCAGCAACATCGCCGGGGCTGGAGATGAAAATTCGGATGGTTTTCGGGGACATGCTGAGTGCGACTTGTAACAGGCTGACGGGAGGGGCGAACTGGTGCCAGAGCGCAATTGCGAGCCCCCTGGGTACAGATGATGGGAGGCTGCCCGCGGTAATGCAAGCGAACGGGGGGTGGGGGTGGGGGGAAGGGCGGGTGAACCATGAGTGGAGACGAATGGAGGGGCCGTTTTTTGGCGGGCCTTGTGTGCGGGTTGAAGGTGTGAGTTGGAAGGGGTGGCTGGCCCCCTCACCCCCGACCCCTCACCCCGTTTCACGGGGGCGAGGGGAGGATTGTGCGGTTCTGGATCATGAAGGGACCCGAATTGCGATTCGTGCTCGTGCTCGTGCTCGTAATCGTGCTCGTAATCGTAATCGTAATCGTAATCGTAATCGAATTCGCATTCATTACCGCGAATCGCTGCTGCCGAGGATGTCAGCGGCGATCGAGTACGAGTACCGTCCGCCAGGGCGGACTGAGTACGAGTACGAGTTTTTTTTGGGGGGGCCTTGGGTGCGGGTTGAAGGTGGGAGTTGGAAGGGGTGGCTGGCCCCCTCACCCACGACCCCTCTCCCCCGTTTCACGGGGACGAGGGGAGGATTTTGTGTTTTCGGACCGCTGATGAATACTGATAGTGTAGCTCGGGCTTTCCAGCCCGAGCACCCAGCTGCAAAACACGGGGGGCACGGCGTTCGGGAGCGCGGGGAGTGTGATCCGCGGCGGGTCAGGACAGGATGGCGTCGATGACATGGCCGTGGTCGATGTCCAGGCGTTTTCTGCCGGGCAGTTCAAGCTGTCGTGAATCAAGCCCCAGCTGCTGCAGGATGG
>JBJTPZ010000477.1:0-15650 GCA_046075365.1 Planctomycetaceae bacterium | reverse complement strand
ACGATGTTCAGGGGCTTCCCGTCCCGGTGTGAGATCTGCAGTCCCTGCGCCGAGTATTCCGATCCGGTGACTCGTCCATTGCCGGCGGCAAGGTTGTCGAACGTGATCTTATTGAAACTGGTCAGGCTGGCCTTCGCGGTGGTGAAGTCAGCGTAGGTGAAATATTCGGTGGTCCCGCCGGCACTGCCGCTGGTGTTGATGTTCAACCCCGTCTGATTTGCTCCCGCCAGCGACCCATTCAGTTCAATGACCGGGGTGCTGCTCCAGCCGGGTTGTGTGGTGCCGTCAAGGATTACGGTTTCGGTAATGGTGGGCAGAGCAGCGGTGGGTTTGATCGACTGCACGCCACTGCCGGGAATGTTGAAACTGATGAGGTCCTGACCAAACGTGGCGTTGGCCTGCTCGATCGCCCAGCGGAGTGTGCCGGTGCCGGAGTTGCCGGTACTGGTCACCTCAAACGTGGCCAGCAGCGCCCGGTCCTCCAGCAGCTGCACCTGCCACGAGCGACGGCGACGATGCGGACTGCGGGTGGCGTTGCGCGGACGACGGGCCGGTCCAGCAAGGCTGCCGGCAGCGAACAGAGTTTCCAGCCGACGACGCAAACAAAGCAGGGCTGACATGTTCATAAGCAGGGCTCGTCACAAGTAGTGAATGGGATGCCTGACTGGCGGGGTTTCCAGGCCCCTAAACATAAGCAACGCCCGGGCCACTGTGCAGGGCTGCTGCCGGGATTACCCTGGAAGAAAGTCAAAGTCGCGGCGCAGTGCGCTCCGTTTGAGTGCTGATCATGAAGGTTTTCTGCAACTTGTTGTTGCAAATCAGGCTCAGTCAGTAGACGGAATTTCAGTGTCCGCCCCGGGATGATGTTGGTCGGGGTTCTGGCACCGTTTGGTGATCGCCGACGGCCGGCGGCGCGTCAGTCGTGCAGAGCACCCGCCCGACCTGCTGCCGATCACAACTCAGGATCACACCGCGGGATTTCAACTCAGCACGGCAAATACTCAGTATTTTCCGCTGCAGACTTTCTGTCTGACGGGAGGCTGACTGTGGAAACCTCGCCTGCTTTCGCAGCAGTCCGCTTCCCGCGCTTGAATTTCCCCCCGAATTTGTCATTCTCACGCCTCATTCCGCGTCTTTTTCTCCGCGCTGCCTTTCAGCGGGACTTTGTTTGCATGTCCGAATCCGTTGCCAGACGATTGGTGGATACCCGCGTCGTCGTGGAAACGCCGGAGGGCGTGGATTTTCGATTTCGGATTGCCGGTCCGGGTCAGCGGTTATGGGCGTGGTCCATCGACAGTCTGATCAAGGCCGGGGCTTTGGCCATTCTGTGGATCGTGCTGCTGATGCTGGGGGCGATTGGCGGCGAATCCGGTCTCCAGGCCATGGCTGGTCTGGCGACGATTGGCGTATTTGTCAGCAACTGGTTTTATGGCAGTCTGTTTGAAGGCCTGATGAACGGGCAGACTCCGGGCAAGCGTGCTGCCGGCCTGCGAGTGCTCCGCACCAACGGGACTCCGATTGACCTGCTGACCGCGACGGGGCGCAATTTCCTGCGAGTAGCCGATGCGCTGCCTGTGGGTTACACGGTGGGTTTGATTGCCATGCTGCTGACTCCGAAGCTGCAGCGACTGGGAGATCTGTTTTTTGATACAATGGTGGTCAGTGAGCAGCGCAGTCCGACGGGGCGTACTGCGGGACTGACAAAGAACATCGAACCGCTGGCTCGTTCCGAATGTCCGCGGAAGTTCAGCGTTCCGGAAAGGACTCTGGCGATCATCGAGCGTTTATTTGATCCTGAGCGGATTTTGACGGACGGTCGTCGTGAAGAAATTGCCAGACCACTGAGCGAGGCGCTGCGGAAGCGACTGGGCTGGAGTGAAGCCTGGCAGACGGAGGGCAATCAGTACGAGTTCTTTCAGAAGCAGGGCTACAAGCATACTCAGTTTTTGCTGCGTGTGCTGAAGACGTTTGCGGTCGATGACGGTCCCGGAGGGCGAGGATGAATCGCGAGCGATTTATTCGTGAACGGCGGGCCGACTGGTCTCGTTTTGAGCAGTTGCTGGGGACCTTGCAGGGTCAGCCGGAGCGGCAGTGGCGAGCGGTGCAGGTCGCCGAACTGGCACGGCTGTACCGTTCCATCTGTTATGACCTGTCGCTGGTGCAGTCCCGCGAATGGGGCAGTCGTCTGGAGGACTATCTGAATGATCTGGTGGCGGGCGGCCACAACTGTCTGTATCGAACTTCACCGGCATCGCTGACAGCGGTAATGCAGTATATCGTGACTGGTTTTCCGCGACTGCTGCGGCAGCGCTGGCGTGCCTTTGCTCTGTCGGCCGCCTTGTTTCTGGTGCCGTTCATCGTGGGAACGATTGTCGGAGTGACCAGGCCCGATCTGGCGGTGCTGGTTGCGGGTGAGGCCGAGCTGCAGCAGGCGACAGCGAGTTACAGTCAGGAGCTGTACACTGCGACCGATGAACGTTACACGGGCGAGCGCAGTTTCATGTTCGGGTTTTATGTGAACAACAATACCGGGATTGCTTTTCAGGCCTTTGCGCTGGGGGCTCTGGCGGGCATTGGCACGTGTTATGTGCTGCTGTCGAATGGCATTTCGATTGGGCTGGTGCAGGGTGCGATGCTGGCGAAGGGCGGAGCAACAGCCGTCAATTTCACCAGCTTCGTGATTACTCACGGTTCGCTCGAACTGACGGCGATCGTGATTTCGGGTGCCGCTGGTCTGGTCCTGGCTCAGTCGCTGCTGCTGCCTGGCGAGCGGACTCGCATGGAATCGCTGCGGCATCATGGTCGTGAATCGCTGCAGCTGGCATTGGGGGCGGGTGTGATGTTGTTCGGGGCGGCGCTGCTGGAAGGATATTTTTCGCCCCTGCCGATTGCTCCGGGAATCAAATACGCAGCGGGCAGTCTGGCGTGGCTGCTGGTGGGGCTGTGGCTGGGACTGGCTGGCCGTGAGCGGCCTGTTTTGTCGGATCCGGCGGGGAGGAAACCGGCATGAGAGTGGAGGACTGCACTGTTTCTGTCGAGCGACGTTCGCTGCAGGCGTGCGTGGATCTGGCGATTGTGTTTGTGCGGGATTCGGCGGATGCGATGCTGCGTCTGTGGCTGCTTTGTGCGGGTCCGTCGTGTGTGCTGGTCTGGCTGTTAAGTCAGTGGCTGACGGACATGCTGATCCCTTCGATTCTGATTTTTCTGCTGTTCAGTGCGGTTTTCAATGCACTGCTGGCGGCGGCGATTGGCCCGCGTGTATTTGGCGAGCCGTTGTCGGCGCGGGGTGCTGTGCGGGCATTTCGGAAACGATTCTGGGCGTGGTTGCTGCTGACTGCGATCGTCCGGTTTTTTCAGTTTCTGTCGGGATTTTGTTTCGTGCTGCCGGGGCTGTTTGTGACAGCTTACACGGCGTATTTGCCGGAGGTGTTGTTTCTTGAGCAGGCTGGTGTGAATGCGGTGCAGCCGCGACTGAGCTGGCTGGCCAAATCCGGCGGCTATGGCCGCAGCCTGAACAGTCTGGCGTGGCTGCTGACGGGTTGGCTGTCGGCGGCGGCCGGTATTTTTCTGCTGCTGGACCTGACGTCTTCAACGGTGCTGAACCGACCAGTTTTCGTGCAGATTCTGATGGAGGGCACGACAGCGTTTCCGGATTTGTTCTTGCAGCTGACGCATGATGATCCGCTGTTTCTGACGCTGCTGCAGCTGTGTCTCTGGATTCCGCTGCCGATTGTGCGAACGGCCGTGTTTTTCTGTTATCTGGATCGGCGGATACGTGCGGAATGCTGGGATCTGCAGGTGTTGTTTCGGGCTGAGGCTGTACGACTGGCGGAGCTGGGCTGATGCTGGTGATGCGAACAGGACTGCTGCGAGCTGTCTGGCTGATACTGGTGCTGCTGTGCGTGGCAGAGCCGGTGTGTGCTGGTGCGCTGGTGCAGCCGTCGGCAGACGAATATGTGCCGCTGACGGACGAGCAGATTGAGTCGGCCGGTCAGCAGGTGATGGAGGCGACCGAGTTTCGTTCGCTGCGGCGGCGGGTGCTGGAGCAGGTAGATTTGCGGGAGCGGGATACGAAGGAAAGTTTTCTGGTCCGCAGTCTGGAGTGGCTGGGTGAGAAAGTCCGTGCGGGGCTCAGCCGTGTCGGCGATTTCTTCGAGTGGCTGTGGTCGGGTTTGTGGGGCAGGCCTGGTGTTCGCACCGGCCCGACAACGTCTCCGACCGGCACTGGCGAGGGCTGGCTGTCGAAGCTGTTTAATGGCGACTGGGACGGCGCGATTGCGGCAATGTCAGGACTGGTGCGGCTGCTGGTTCTGGTGCTGGTGGTGATGGCGGTTGGTTTATTTTCGCTGTTGATCGCGAAACTGGTTCGGCGGCGTGATCAGCAGCGTTCTTTGCGGGGGTTGTTTGCGGGTACAGCTGAGGATTTGCTGAGTGATCTGCAGACGCCGCCGGGTGAGCTGCCGGCGACCACCTATGAGGGTCGTGCCCGGCAGCTGGCGGCGGAGGGCAATTATCGGGCAGCGATTCGAGAGCTGCTGCTGGGGAGTATGGCGTGGATTGAGCGGGCCGGTTTGATTCGTTACCGGCGGGGTCTGACGAATCGGGATTATGTGCGGAGTGTCTGGCGGAGACTGCAGCAGCGGCAGGCGTATCTGACGACGGCTGGTCAGTTCGAGCTGGTGTATTTTGGCCGGCGACCGGCGACGGCGGCGATGTTTGAACAGTGTCTGGGGGAATTTGAGGGAGCTTTCCGTGAAGAAGAAACGCAGACTGCAGCGGTCTGACCGGATCTGGGCCGGTGCGGCTCTGCTGCTGGTGCTGCTGCAGTTCTGGTGGCTGCCCGGGGAAGACGGGTCCGCTGCCGACTCGTACAGCACCACAGTGGACGGCAAGCTGGCCTTGTACCGGCTGGCTGCGCGACTGTTTCCGCGTGTGGAGCGTGAGGCTCAGCGGATGCTGCCGGAGGAAAACTGTGTGTTGCTGGTGCTGGGGCCGGACGTTTATCCGACTCAGCAGCAGCAGTCTCAGTTATCTGCGTGGGTGCGTGGCGGAGGTTGTCTCGTGTTTGCCCCCAACCTGCGGGATCCGCAGGTTGAGTTGCCTGAGCTGGGTATTTCGATCGGGCAGTTGTCGGTGCAGGAGGGGAGTGACGGAGTTGCTCAGCTGGTTGAAGAGGTTGCGGATGCGGGCCAGTCGTCTGATGTGCGACGAAGTCAGAAACAGGCGCAGCAGCGATCGACTCCTTCCGTTGCCCCTCCCGGTGCCGTCCCGGCAGCCGAGCAGCTGAGTGAGCAGACTGAAATCCGGACTGTGCAGGTGACGGTGGACAATGAGCTGAGTGGTGGTCCGGTGACCTATAGTACTCGCTCGAGACTCAGTGTTCCGGCCGGACTGCAGTCGCAGCCGCTGGTCAGGTCAGCGACGGCGGGTGATCAGGTGCTGGAGGTGCGGTGCGGTTATGGTCGAGTGCTGGTGTGTTCGACAGCCGATTTGTTTTCGAACAGGACTTTGCTGGACAGGGCCGGGCAGCGGCTGGCAGTTCGACTGCTTGAGCGGGCCAGGCGACCTTTGCCTGCTGATGATCAGAATTACTGGCAGCCGGCCTTCGATGGTGATCGGATTGAGCTGAGTGAATATTTTAATGCGGCGGATTCGTATCGCAGCACGGGTGTGCTGCTGAGTCCGGCGATGCGTATCGGAACGCTGCAGCTGTTGCTGGTGGCGGTGCTGGCGATCTGGCTGGCCTTTCATCGATTTGGCCCGACAGTGGCAGCCGAGGTGGCGCAGCGGAGAAGTCTGACGGAGAGTGCCGAGGCGATTGGCAATCTGCAGTTTCGGCTGCCGGACGGCGGTCCGCTGGTGGGCAGTTATCTGGGCTATCTGCAGGGATTGCTGAGAAAACGTTTTGGGGCTCAGGTGCGGCTGGATGATGCGGCGGCGTTATCGCGGCGGACGGGGCTGGAGGCGGATGTGATTCGGGACGAGCTAAGTCGAGCGATGCAGCTGGCGCGTCAGCCGCGGACGACGATTGCGGCCGCGGCTGCGATGGTGCGCTGGCTGTGTCGGCTGCAGAGCCGGCTGTAGTGGTGCATTCGAAAGCAGACGGGAATTCAAAGAGCGAACAGGTTGAGTGACATCAGAAGGGGAAGCTGGTTATGGAACTGCAGCGGGTTCAGGGGTTGTTTGAGTCGATTGTCGAGCAGATCGGGCGCGTGGTGGTAGGCCAGCAGGAGCTGGTGGAGGGGGTGGTGATTGCTCTGTTTGCCGAGGGCAGTGTGCTGATCGAGGGGCCTCCGGGGCTGGGCAAGACGCTGCTGGTGAATGTGCTTTCGCAAACGGTGTCGTGTCAGTTTCGTCGTGTGCAGTTTACGCCGGACCTGATGCCGTCGGACCTGACTGGGCACAGCATTTACGATCTGCGGAAGCAGGAGTTTACGTTCAATCAGGGGCCGGTGTTTACGAACCTGCTGCTGACCGACGAGATCAATCGTTCGCCGCCCAAGACGCAGTCAGCGCTGCTGGAGGTGATGCAGGAGCAGCAGGTGAGTGTGGACGGGACGACGCATCGGCTGCAGCGTCCGTTTCTGGTCATCGCGACTCAGAACCCGATCGAGCATGAGGGGACGTATCCGCTGCCGGAGGCTCAGGTGGATCGTTTCATGTTTAAGCTGCTGGTGGATTATCCGGCGGCGGCGGACGAAGTGCAGATCCTGGGGCATTATGCAGCCGGCCGGGATACTCGCAGGCTGGCGGATTTCGACTTGCGGAGTGTGCTGCAGTCGCAGGACGTGCTGGAGATTCAGCAGGCTGTGAAGAGTGTGATTGTCGAGCCAAAACTGTTGAATTATATCGTGGCGATCCTGAATGCCTGTCGCACGTGGGGAGCGGTGACGATCGGTCCCAGTCCTCGCGCGGGTGTCAATATGCTGATTGCAGCGCGGACGCTGGCGGCGTGTCGCGGGCGCGACTTTGTGACGCCGGATGACATTAAGGAGCTGAGTCCGTGGATTCTGCGGCATCGTCTGCGACTGCGTCCTGAAGCAGAGCTTGAGGGGACAACGGCGGATGAGACGATTCAGGCGATTTTGGAAAGCGTGGAGGCTCCGAAGTCATGATTCCATCGCGGCGGCTGGTATTGCTGGTGGCATTCCTGAGTGTGCCGCTGCTGTTATCCGGACTGACTCGGACGACAGCGGACGTGGCGCTGCTGGCGAATCTGCTGTTGCTGGGAGTTGCGCTGCTGGATCTGCTGATCAGTTCTGTGCCCGAAGACGTGCAGATTGAGCGACGAATTTCGGATGTGCTGAGCCTTGGGGCTGACAATCCGGCTGTGCTGCAGGTGCGCAATACATCGCCGTATCCGCTGCAGGTTGAGCTGCACGATGATCCCGGACCGCTGTGCACTGTGGATCGCCTGCCGCAGACACTGCAGCTGGCGGCGGGAAAAGCGGGGGAAGTGTCGTATGCCGTGCGACCCTGTCGCCGCGGGGCATCAGTGATGCCCTGTGTCTATCTCAGATTCCCGACGCGACTGGGCCTGTGGACTCGTCAGCAGCAGCGACCGCTGGCGACTGCGATTCGCGTTTATCCGGACATTCGCGCTGTTTATCGCTTCGAACTGCTGGCCCGACAGAATCGGCTGTCGGAGATTGGCGTGCGGATGGTGCGGATGCCGGGTCAGGGGCGGGAATTTGAGCGGCTGCGGGAATATCGGTATGGCGATGAGATTCGTCAGGTGGACTGGAAGGCAACATCGCGACAGCGACAGCTGATCAGTCGTGAATTCAATACCGAGCGTAATCAGAATATTGTGATCATGGTGGACTGCGGGCGGTTCATGAAGAATGAGTCCGACGGGATTTCATATCTGGATCTGGCTCTGAATTCCGCCATTATGCTCAGTTACATCGCGCTGGGGCAGGGGGATAATGTTTCATTGCTGGCCTTCTCGTCAAAGATTGAACGTTTTGTGCGACCGGTGCGGGGTAAGCCTGGGATCCAGCAGATCCTCCGCAGCACCTATGATCTTGAAGCATCAGCGGGAGTCTCTGATTACAGTTTGGCGATTGAGCATCTGACACTGGTTCAGCGGAAGCGGGCGCTGGTGGTGTTGATCACCTTTGTGACCGATGAGCTGCAGCTGAAGGTGATTGCCGACAGCCTGCGACTGCGCAGTCTGCCGTATTTGCCGCTGGTGGTGCTGTTGCAGGACGACGGGCTGCAGTCACTGGCCAGTCGAATCCCGGAAACGGATCTGGAGGCCTGTCACACTGCGGCCGCAGCGCAGATCCTCAGCGGACAGACTCATCAGGCCGCCATCCTGCGTGAATCCGGGGTGATGCTGATTGAGACATCGCCGAAGCTTTTGACGGAGCGCGTGATCAACGAGTATTTGAGCATCAAAGCTCGGAACCTGATGTAGGGTCTCTGTGCGTGTGCTCGTGCTCGTGCTCGTACTCGTACTCGGCGGTTCGCCGCAGCAGTCGGTTCTGGCACTGTTTTCGAGTACGAGTACGAGTACCGTCCGCCAGGGCGGACTGAGTACGAGTACGAGGCGAGCCTTGCGTGTGTTTTTGCTGTGGAAAAGTGGAATAGCACCCCTCGCCCCTGGCAAGGGGAGAGGGGACGGGGGTGAGGGGTATATCGCCCCTTCCCTGTTGCCGCAGTGCTGCTTCTCAGGCAGCTGGCCTCACGCGAAGCCACAAAGGGAAAACCGCAACAGGGTTGCGGCAGGGCTTGTGAGGAGCTCGTGGTTTTTAGCCTTCCATGAAAACTAATGAACACCCATACGTAGCTCGGGCTTTCCAGTCCGAGCACCCAGCTGCCAACAACCGGCACCGCTCGCACCTGGAAGGTCAAAGAGGCGATGGGGACGAGGGCTTCAGCAGAACTCCCCCGTTTCTGCAGCACTGCCCCGCATCCGGCTGGGCTCACGCAAAGACGCGAATGAGTAACCGCAAAGGACAGCTCAATCTCTCCGCTGCGGCATGGATCAGCAGGCGGTTTTTGAACCGCTCGTAAACGCTAATGAAATGGGGGTGAGATTCGTGCTCGTCGCTCGGCGTGCTTGAATTCCTTTCCGCGGTTCACTGCTTTCGTCGGCTGAGCAAACTGCAGGCGGCTAAGGTACATTTCTTCAGCAGGACCGTTTGAACCCGCGTCGGCCGAAAAGTTTACCTGCCTTGCCTGATCGGCAGCAGCGATACGACCTGCGCGACACATTCGTCAGGCGCGACAGGGCCAGAAAATCCGGTGACTCTGCTGCATCCATTATGACCGGGCTAACCGGCGTCCGATGAATTTTCCCGGAAGCCGATTCCAGCAATACAGCCGGACGGTTCCAGGGGGCTGCAGTTTCGTTTCGGCGAGCTGCTGGACGACCAGGAAGGTCAGGGCCTGTTCCCACGCAGTGCCCGAAGCAACAGGAATGGTCCGGTGAAACGGTCCACATTGGAATTTATTCGGCGGGCGGTGACGTCTGCTGTGTCTGCCCACAATGTTGCCCGGCTGGTGCTGGTCGTGCTCAGCACATCGGCCGCTCAGTCAATGCAGGCAAACGACACCTTTACGGAGTCGTGGAACCTGATGCGGCAGGACGAGCAGACTCAGGGGACCCCCGGCAGTTATTTGGGCGAGATTCGTCGTCGCCAGGACGGTCTGCCGGTGGCCGACCGATTTCTGCTGGAGGAATCCGAGCTGCAGTCCGAATCGGACGCAGTCGCGCCACTGGGGCCGGATGCGGCGGCCAGTCGGCTGTTTTACGAGGACGCTGGACGCTGGATCGGTGTGTCAGCTGTCGAGGAAGCCGGTTCTGCTGCCCAGGATGCCGTTCCTGCAGCGACCGCTCCGGATGCTGCCACCGCGGCAGAGACCGCTTTGAAAACTCCGGCGCTCGGCGATCCCGCTCGCATCTTCAGGACTCAGTCCGCCGATTCCTGGCAGCTGCTGCCAAATGGTCTGCTGTACCGCACGTACCTCGCTGGCCCGAAGGAACCGCGACTGCAGATGGTGTATTCGAGGGATACGAAGAACGGCCGAAATGTTGGTGATTCCACTTTGGGGGGGCGCGCCGGACTGTTTCGCATCACGGACTCGTCAGGCGATGCCTTCCAGCTGGATGTCGACGGTGCCGTATTCGCCCGAATTCTGCCGTCGGAACCCAGCACCGCACTGGAGGGGTCGGACTACCGAGTCGGGCTGTTCGGAACGTGGAAGCGAGATACGACGGCGTTCAAGTTCGGGTATGCTCATATCAGCAGTCACATTGGTGACGAGTTCCTCGAGACGAACCCCGGAATGGTGCATGTGAACTATGTCAGGGACTCGCTGGTGGCCGGGATCAGCCAGGACCTGACGGATGCTCATCGCATTTACGCGGAAATTGGCTATGCGGCTGTTGCCGGGGGAGCCAAGCCATTGGAAGGCCAGGTTGGAGCGGAGTGGACGCCGCGAGCCGAGGATCCCTGGACGGGGGCACCCTTCGTGGCCGTCAACGGAATTTTCAGGGAAGAGCAGGGCAGCAGCGTTGGCCTGAACAGTACGGCCGGCTGGGGCTGGCAGGGAGCGAAGTCCGGGCGCAGGCTGCGTGTGGGAGCGAACTGGTACAACGGTCCGTCGTTGCAGTATTCTTTTGTCAACCGCTGGGAGAACCTTGTGGGTGGCGGTATCTGGCTGGACTTCTGATCAGAGATCTCAAGCGGCCCAGGGCCCGGCAGATTGGGTTTTGTGGCCCGTCCCCTGCCGCGATCCCGCGTGGCGGCCAACCCATCGCGAACCCGGGCATTCCCGTGCCCGGTTTGCCTGGAGACAGCAAGTTCAGCAGCCGGGCCGCAATTCCTCGAGTTGCCGGAATGCTCTTGCGGCAGTTACTGCCGTTCGCATAAAACCCTCTGCTGGCAGTGTCTCAGGGAGGAGTCGCGTGCGTGATGTGGTGCCGCAAGTGTCTTAGAGAATTTCAGGTCAACGGCGGAGCAAAAGCTTCAGCCGCCTGTCCTTTGTGCGGCCAATTTCTGGAAGAAACCACTCGCCAGTCACAGGCCATCCGCCAGGCTCGCGAAATCCTTGAACGCTGGCAGGCCAGCAGTCTGTTCGATCGAATTCAGGAAACAGAAGTGGTGGCTCCGCTGAAGCAGCAGGCGGATGTGGCGTTTCCCGGTCTGCCTGGAGCGCGAGCGGCAGAGCGATCCGTTCCCGCTGCTTTGCCGCATCATCCTGTGGCCGAAAAAACGCCGCTGGAGGATGCGGGGCGAGGTCAGCAGGCTGCGTTGCAGAAACAGCCGGCTGCCGCTGTTTCCGGCCATCGTTCACTGGTGCGCGAGCTGCCTCCGCTGCCGACCGACCTGCTGGCACCGCCACCGTTAATGGCGGCTGCAGCCCGCAGCGATTCGCACCTGAGGAAGGCTGCGCGGCCGGCTGCTGCCGGCACGCTGATTCCCGCTGTCGCTCGTCCGGTCGAACCAGAGCCAGAGCCAGAGCTTGCTGTTGCTGCCGCAGAACTGGCTGCACCTGTGGCAGAGCGGACGCTGGCCAGTGAAGAGCCGGTGGTATCGGAATCGGCGGGGGGCACATTTGTGTCACCGTCTGCCGAGTTTTCCCCTGCAGCTCCTCGCACACAAGAGCATGTTGACGAACTGGCGGCGTACTTTGAAACGGCGGGCAGCGATCTGATGGACACCGCCGCTGATGCTCTGGCATCTCAGCCTGCCAGGAACGCTGCGGATGAGTCTGGCCCGCCAGTGATACTGCCCGCTGATGTTCGAATTGTCGACGTATCTCCTCCCTGCACCGCAGCAGTTGCGGAAGAACCAGAAATGTCCAGTGAGAATCCAGCAGAAGCTCGGCAGTTTGTCTTGCCCATGGCCGGCCTGCCATCTGCCGAAGCCCAGCCGTCCGAAACGGCAGCAGTGCGTTCTCGTCCTGTCCAGCGCCGACCGCCGCTCTCCCGCCGGCCTCAAGTGTCTCATTCCGCCCATGCACCGAATTCAGGAGACTCTGACATGAGCCAGTCTCAGCCCGCCGACGCCAAAGCTGCAGTGGCCGCTGCAGGTTCTGTGGCCGCTGGTTCGCCGGAGAATTCCCCAGGTCCGCGACTGCGTTTTGACAGCGGTGCATCGCTGCAACAGCTGGCGGCGGCAGATCATGGGCGGGTGCGAACAGAATCTCCGTCAGCAGTCCGATCGATCGATCAGGTTTACGCCGGCACGCCGCGTTCGTTGACCACTGACCAGCAGAATGCTCGACGGACCAATGTCACATCTTTGATTGGGCAGACTCTGTCTTATCTGGGCGTGCTGGGGCTGACAGTCGGGACCTCGATGGTCATTCTTGGGCATTTCGGAGGCTACTCCGATTACACTCCCACGGGCTGGCTGGTCACCACCGTGGCTCAGATGCTGCTGTTTCTGGGCGTGATTAATCTGGTGTCCGGCGGGATTGAGCAGAATAACGAGGACGTATCGCGGCGCATCAGTGCGTTGGGTGAGCAGCTGCTGAGGATTGAGCAGTCGACTGCCATGCTGCGGGGGCCGCACGTGCCGTCGGCCGCGTGGCTGCAGGATCAGGCTGACACCCGCGCCAGCGAAACGGAAAATGCAGCGACCGTTCCTCAGCAGCGTTCCCAGGCGGTCTGACTGCGCCGCGGGCCACTCGCAATTTGACAGGAAGATCCCATGTTCGTCACTGCGCTGGTCCTGCTGAGTTTGCTGACACCGCCCGCTGATCCGCCGGCGACCATTATTGTGCTGGGGGATTCAATTACAAAGGGTGTGCGTTCCGGAGTCACTGCGGACGAGACGTTTGGTGCGCTGCTGCAGCGGGATCTGCGAGCTGCCGGTCGATCCGTGGAGGTAGTGAATCAGGGAATTGGCGGCGAGCGAACGGATCAGGCACTGCAGCGACTGCAGTCAGACATTCTGGCTCGCCAGCCGCGTATTGTGGTTGTGATGTACGGCACCAACGACAGTTATGTAGATCAGGGGCGCAGTGACAGTCGGATTTCAGCGCAGCAGTTTGAAGACAATCTGCAGCTCATTGTGGAGACACTGCAAAAGCAGCAGATTAAAGTGGTTCTGATGACGGAACCTCGCTGGGGTCGCACTGCTCAGGCAAATGGTGCGGGCGAGCATCCGAATGTGCGGCTGGAACAGTTCATGCAGCGGACTCGCAAAGTTGCCCGTGCTGCCGGCATCCCCCTGGTCGACCACTTCCAGCACTGGACTGCGGCTGAGCGGCAGGGAACGGAGATCGGCAGCTGGACTACAGACCAGTGTCATCCAAATCCGGTCGGCCATCGTCAGCTGGCTGAGCGGCTGCTGCCGGTGCTGCAGCCGCTGCTGGACTGAGGCTTACGGGACGACGTGAACCATCATCAGGTCGTGGGTTTCGCCAAGCCATGCGGCGTGTCCCACCAGAATGACTCGACTGCCAGATTCCAGGATTCCGTGTCGTCGTCCCCAGGCGATGACATTTTTCAGCAGCAAATCGGGTGACTGTGCCACAGTGCGATTAAGCTGCGGAGTAACTCCCCAGTACAGGCACATGCGTCGGGAGACTTCTTCGCGTTCAGTGAAGGCCACGATCGGTACTTTGCCGCGCATGCGCGACAGTGCCAGTGCCGTGCGGCCAGTGACTGTGGCCACAACGATCAGGTCTGCCTTGAGGAAGTCGGCGGCCGCCACAGCACCGCGAGTCACCGCTTCGGTGATCGGGCGGGCGCGACGTGATTCCTGTTCCGAAGCTTCCTGTGGCTGCTGCGGCTGCACCAGCACTTCCGCTTCCCTGGCGATCTTTTCCATCATTCGCACGCACTGCACGGGGTTGTGACCGATGGCCGTTTCGCCGGACAGCATCACGGCATCGGTTCCGTCGAGCACGGCGTTGGCCACATCTGTGACTTCAGCGCGCGTGGGCAGATCATTCGACTGCATGCTGTCGAGCATCTGCGTGGCGGTAATAACGGGAATGCGCAGCTGGTTGCAGCGACGAATGATCTGCTTCTGCAGAACCGGCACCCGGCTGATTTCTGCCTCGACCCCGAGGTCGCCGCGGGCCACCATCACGGCGTCAGTCACAGCCAGAATATTGTCGAGGTCATCAATTGCCTCGGTTTTTTCGATCTTCGCCACGACCAGCGGAGTGAATCGGGGCTTTAGACTCTGAATTAAGGCCTGCAGCTGTCGAATGTCGTCGGCGCGACGGACAAAGCTGAGTCCGATGAAATCGAGGTTTTGCTGCAGAGCCCATTCCAGATCGTGGCGATCTTTTTCTGTAACGCTGGGCGTGCTGAGAGCGACTCCGGGCAGATTGACACCCTGGCGACTGCGAATTTTTCCGGCCTGCACGACCTGGCATTCCACCCAGCCGGCTGCGGCGTCTTTCTGCAGGACCTGCATGGCGACCGTACCGTCTGCCAGCAGGATCCGGTCACCCGGGCGAACATCGTCGATGAGGGGTTCGTAGGTGCAGGTGAGATCGGTGGAGGAGCTGGATTCTGTGCCGCGAATGAAACGAAATGCGGCTCCGTCCTGACACCATATTTCCCCGCCGGGCAGTTCTCCAAGTCGAATCTTGGGGCCGGACAGGTCACCGAGCAGTCCGATGGGGCGATCGAGTTCGGCGGAAACCTGGCGAATTTTTCGGACCAGTTCGGCCAGCCAGGCATGGCTGCCGTGGGCGAAGTTCAGGCGGAAAACGTCGACGCCTTCCAGCACCAGTTGTTTGAGCACATCGAGGGATTCGCTGGCCGGGCCAAGCGTGGCGACGATTCGTGTTTTTACCAGTTTCATCAGTCTGCGATCGGAGCTTTCTGTCGCCATCTCAGCCTCTCAGTTGTTCGCAGCCCGCTGTCGGATGCTGCTACAGATGTATGGGGATGAACCGTTGCTGTTCGCCGGGGCCCGGTGTTGCCGGGGGATCCAGCCATGGGATGGGGCGATTTTCGCGGCTGCATGTCTGGAGCAGTTCGCGGAATTTGCGAGTGAGCAGGAACAGCAGATCACGCTCACTGGACGCTGCACCGTCAATCCCGGCCACATTTGCGACTTTTCCCTGTGTTTTTCCGGTCTGGGCATCGCGAGTCAGGATGACGATGCAATTGTACACCGGCACAGACCCCGGACCGCCGCCGCAGGAGGAATCGGGGAGCTGATTCAGGGGACTGGTCACGGGACAGGCTTTTTCAAACGGCTGCGGGCGACGGTGGGGAGCAGGCTGGGAACAGCACTGCGGCAACATTATGCGTTGCACTCGCTTTGCTGGCAATCGCGTTCCTGCAAACGGGGGGGAGGAGAGTGGTCAGGTGGTCAGTGGCCTGGCGGTCGGGCTGCCAGGCGAGCCGCGGACGGAAGTCCGCGGGTGTGCGTCCTGTGTCGCACCGCAGTTGGCGCACCTGAAGTCCGCCCGGTGCAGGTGGTTCAAAGTGGTGTGTCCCCCAGTCAAAAGTGGTGTGTCCCCCAATCGCCACCCCCCTCGACAGTGGACGGCGGCCAGGCGAGCCGCGGACAGAAGTCTGCGGGTGTGAGTGTTATTTCGCACTGCAGCTGGCGCGCCTTACGTCCGCCCGGTACAGGCGTCTCAAAGTGGTGTGTCCCCCAGTCAAAAGTGGTGTGTCCCCCAATCGCCGCCCCCCCTCGACAGTGGACGGCGGCCAGGCG
>JBJTPZ010000476.1:0-4088 GCA_046075365.1 Planctomycetaceae bacterium | reverse complement strand
CCCCCAACAGCTGCTGCACCGAAACTCCATCCGTCGAAGCACCGAAAACACCTCGACCTCCTGACAACTAAAGTCAGCTGCACCGCCCGCGCGGGGAAAAAATCCTCCAGCTTCCTGTCGCTCGGCACAAAAAAACGCCCCACACAACCCGCCGTATTCGAGCCCCCGCCCCCGCCCACTTCGCGGCTTCGCGTGAGACCCAACTGCCCTGCAACTCACTGACCCCTGATCACTGACAACTCTTCCTCCCCTCGCCCCCGTGAAACGGGGGAGACGGGTCGGGGGTGAGGGGGCCATGGCATCCATGCCATAGAGCGTAGACTCGAGAAAGTAGAGAGGAGAGTTGATGAGCTCCTCACACAAGTCACTTTAGCCCCCCTGCGCCTCCCTTCGCGGCTTCGCGGCTTCGCGTGAGACCTGCCGTCTGCAAAGCACTCATGCCGTAACACAGGCGAGCAGACTTTACCCCTCACCCCCGTCCCCTCTCCCCTGCCAGGGGCGAGGGGTGCTATTGCGTTTTCAGAACCCAAAAAACACACAATCCTCCCCTCGCCCCCGTGAAACGGGGGAGAGTGGTCGTGGGTGTGGGGGCCAGCCACCCCCTCTAACTCACTCCTTCAACCCGCACACAAGCCCCCCCCAAAAAAACAAATTCGTACTCGTACTCAGTCCGCCCTGGCGGACGGTACTCGTACTCGTACTCGATTGCCGCTGACATCCTCGGCAGCAGCGATTCGCGGTAATGAATGCGAATTCGATTACGAGCACGAGCACGAATCGCAATTCGGGTCCCTACGTGATCCAGAACCACACAATCCCCCCACTCGCCCCCCGCGAAACACAGTCAAAGGGGGCATCGGTGTCTCGCAAAAAAAGTGCTCGGGCTGGAAAGCCCGAGCTACAATATCAGCGCTCATCAACTGTGAAAAAAAACAACTCCCCATACAACTCACCTCGCGCCCCGTGAAACGGTGGAGAAACGGTTTCCCCGACACGCTACCCGCTGTCCCGCCTGCGTCCTGCCCCATAACCCCTCGTGATGCGATCACGTCTCACTGGAACTCACTGCTCGCACCATGAACCTTCGGTTCTGCAGAAAAGGTACGACGGACTGGAAGTCCGTCGTACAAAGATGTGCGGCTACCTTTTGCGTGCCTGATGATTGACAAATGATACGGCCGATGACCTTCAGAATCGCGAACGACAACTGGAAATGACTGTCCAGTCACTGCTGCAGACACAACCACCGAATAAGCAACCCGCCGCTGCTCAGCCATGGTGGGAACGAATCGCTGGTACATTCCATGGTGACGAAGACTATCGGCAGGCGATGAGCATCGCCGCCAGCCTCCGTCGCGATCAGAATCCTCAGGACGAATTGTTGTGAGTGTTCTCGACACAGATCAGTTGAGTCGTCAGGATTGGGGCAGCGACGAATCCATTCGCCTCAGGAACTGACTGGCAGCGACATGCTGTTTCACGATAGCATGACCCTGGCAGCCATGCTGCTAAATTGCCTCAGTCTGTGATCTGGAAAAACTCACGAAACCCACATTCGGCCGCGATCACCGTCGGCCACAGTGCTACAGGTAACGCCCATGACTGCCTTGCGGTTAAAGCATCTGCCGCTGATTATGCTGACTTTGTTTACCAACCTCTGCTGCCTCGCGGCTCCGACAGCCGCGGCGCAAGGAAAGCCACTCAAGGTCTTTATTCTTGCCGGCCAGTCGAACATGGAGGGCCATGCCGCTATCAGCACTTTTGATTACATCGGCAAAGATCCGCGTACCGCACCCATGCTCACAGAAATGCGCAATTCGGATGGAACGCCACGGGTCTGCGAAAACGTCTGGATGTCCTGGCTGACCGGGCCGTATGATGGCAGTGCCAATGGTGAGGGACTGGGGAAACTGACCGCCGGCTTCGGCGCACGCGGAGATCATCCCACCAGGGATGGCGGCAAAATCGGTCCCGAATTCACGTTCGGAATCTACATGGAGAAGGAACTTCAGCAACCCATCCTGATTATCAAGACCGCATGGGGCGGCAGATCACTCAACACCGAATTTCGTCCGCCAGGCGCCGGTCAATACAGGCTGCCCAGAGAGACGCAGGAAGCCTGGGATCGGCATCCCGAGGGTGCCCATGGGATCCCCAGATTCGAAGATCGAAAAAAATGGCAGGATGAAAAAAATGCGGCCTGCGGTGTGTTCTATCGGATGATGATCGAACACGTGAAGAAGGTCCTCGCAGATCCCAAACGGGTCTGTCCGCAATACGACGAGCAGGCAGGCTATGAGTTGGCCGGGTTTGTCTGGCTGCAGGGTTTTAACGACCTCGTCGATGGACAGACCTACCCCGGCGGCAATTATGACGAATACTCGCGCCTGCTGTCTCACTTCATTCGCGACGTCCGCAAAGACCTGTCAGCCCCGCAGCTGCCATTCGTCATCGGCGTCCTCGGAGTCGGAGGAGAAACTGAGAATGAGGCCTTCCGCAAAGCCATGGCTGCTCCGGCCGACTTGCCAGAATTCAAAGGAAATGTGATTGCAGTTGCGACTGCTCCGTTCTGGGATCATGACATCGCCGCCGCCGAACCGAAGCGCGAGCAGTACGACAATATCGTCGATACCGCACATGAGCTCAAAGCAGATGGCACTTTGGACTCCGCATGGAAATGGGAGCATTACTGGAAACCGCTGGGCAATCCTCTGCCCGAAGAACGAACCTGGCGCTTCGCGACCCTCGATGCCACGGAAGAGAAAGACCGGCTGAAAACCTATGAAGACCGGCGTTTCCGTGACATCACACTCCCTGCTGACATGAAAGACTGGTATCAGCCCGACTTCGATGACCAGCACTGGACCGCAGGCAAAGCCCCCGTCGGAAAGGGAGTCTGGGATCACAGCGGGATCAGGCTGGATCGCTTTCCAGCACAATGGGGAGCAGGCGAATTCCTGCTGATGCGCACAACCTTCGAAGTGGAAGACCTCAACTTCGAGTCCTGTCGCCTGGCAGTCCTCGCGAGACAGGGATTTCATGTCTACTTGAACGGAAAGAAAATACACACCTACATCTGGTGGAAGGACAAGCCGTACTACCGCTCCATTGTGCTCGACGAATCGCAGACCAGGCATCTGAGAAAAGGGACAAATGTGCTGGCGATCTGCGGCAACGACCAGTATGCACCCGACTCCCCGCAGCACTATTCCGCGCTCGATGTGCGAATTGAGGGGATCACCAGGGCCGACAAAGCTAAACTCGACCTCGCCCTCGAAGAAGTCCTCTCGCCCAAAGACAGGGAAGCACTCAAAGGTGCCTCAAATGGTGGTTACCACTATTTTGGCAGCGCGAAGATCTTCGCTCAGATGGGTAAGGCATTTGCCGAAGCCTTGCTGCCCTTGCAGAAATAACTCGTGACGCGGCGGGGACAGACACCGCGGGGACACAGCACGTTGCCGGGTGCCGCATAAACGCTGATGAACGCTGATGCTCGAACACAAAAACCAGCCGCGGACGGGAGTCCGCGGGTGTTGGCACTGCGGCCCGCTCGCCGGCGGGCACTCAGGTGAAGAAGGATCAAAGTGGTGTTCCCCCCAGCACCAAAAAAATTCGTACTCGTACTCAGTCCGCACTGGCGGACGGTTCTCGTACTCGATTGCCGCTGACATCCTCGGCAGCAGCGATTCGCGGCAATGAATGCGAATTCGATTACGATTACGAGCACGAGCACGAGCACGAATCGCAATTCGGGTCCCTTCATGATCCGGAACCACACAATCCTCCCCTCGCCCCCGTGAAACGGGGGAGAGGGGTCGGGGGTGAGGGGGCTAGCCACCCCCTCCAGCTCACACCTTCAACCCGCACACAAGGCCCCCCAAAAAACGGCCCCTCCGTTCGTCTCCACTCATGGTTCACCCGCCCTTCCCCCCCCACAACCCGTTCGCTTGCATTCCCGCGGGCAGCCTCCCATGATCTGTACCCAGGGGCCCCGCAATTGCGCTCTGGCTCCAGTTCGCCCCTCCCGTCAGCCTGTTACAAGTCGCACTCAGCATGTCCCCGAAAACCATCCGAATTTTCATCTCCAG
>JBJTPZ010000475.1:0-11497 GCA_046075365.1 Planctomycetaceae bacterium | reverse complement strand
GGCTGGAAAGCCGGAGCAACACATGAGTGCTGATTTGCGTTCATGAGCGGCTGATCTGCCAGTGTCTCGTGCTCGTGCTCGAAAACATTCTCCGGCTGAGTGCTTCGCAGTTGTGTGCTCGGGCTGGAAAGCCCGAGCTACGTTGAGCATCTGACTGGTGTTCATTCGTCTTGAAAACCGACCTTTCGTACTCGTACTCAGTCCGCCCTGGCGGACGGTACTCGTACTCGAAAACGCCCCTTCTCGCTGCATCTCAAAACCGCACAGCCGGGTGCTCGGGCTGGAAAGCCCGAGCTACATAAAAGCGGTGATTCGCGTTCATGAGCGGCTGATCTGCAGCCTTTCGTGCTCGTGCTCGTGCTCGTGCTCGTGCTCGTGCTCGAAAACATTCTCCGGCTGAGTGCTTCGCAGTCGGGTGCTCGGGCTGGAAAGCCCGAGCTACATATGAGTGCTGACTCGCGTTCATGAGCGGTTGGTCTGACAGTGTTTCGCAGCCGTGTGCTCGGGCTGGAAAGCCCGAGCTGCAAATGAGTGTGCGTCAGCGGTTATTTCCCTCCCCCCTTGGCACTGACCGTCCCCCGCTGGCGATGGTCCGTGGTCTTCAGCGGAACTCCACTGTTTCATGATAGCATTGATCACCGGAATTACCGGGCAGGACGGGTCTTATCTGACCGAACTGCTGCTGAGCAAAGGTTACACTGTGCACGGAATTGTCCGGCGCAGCAGCTCGCTGGAACGGATTCGCCTCAGTCGTCTCTATCAGGATCCGCAGATTTACGGATCAAGGCTGCAGCTGCATTACGCCGACCTGACCGATACCACGACGATTCGCCGCATTGTGACCAGAATCCAGCCGACCGAGTTCTATCATCTGGCCGGGCAAAGTCATGTCGGGCTGAGCTTTGAAATTCCGGAAAGCACCTGCGATTTGACAGCGATGGGGACGCTGCGGATTATGGAAATCCTGCGGGATCTTCCCTGTCCTCCCAGATTTCTGCATGCCAGCAGTCGCGAGATTTTTGGGACGCCTCAGGTGTCGCCCCAGGACGAAAACACGCCGGTGAACCCCAACTCCCCCTATGGCTGTGCCAAGGCCTTCGCCACTCAGATGGTCCGAATTTACCGTGAGAGCCACGGTCTGTTTTTCTGCAACGCCATTTGTTACAACCACGAAAGTCCGCGTCGCGGTGAAAACTTCGTCACTCGCAAAATCTCACTGGCTGTCGCCCGAATACAGGCGGGATTGCAGCGATCCGTGACATTAGGGGATCTGCAGGCCTGCCGCGACTGGGGTTATGCTGCCGACTTTGTGGACGCCATGTGGCGGATGCTGCAGCAGCCGCAGCCTGCTGATTACGTGCTGGCCACTGGCCGGTCGTGCTCTATACAGGATCTGCTGCAGATTGCATTCTCTCATGTCGGACTGGATTGGCGCCAGCATGTGCATGTGGACCAAAAATTTCTGCGTCCGGCGGATCCCCAGGCGCTGCTGGGGAATCCCGCGAAGGCCCGGCAACAGCTGGGCTGGCAGCCCAGTATGTCGCTGGAAGATCTGATGCGAATGATGGTGGATGAGGACTGTCGGGCAGTGCAGGCTGCCAGGGTTTGAGGAGTGGATGGATATGACCGCAGATGCTGACGTGAAGGTCAAGAAAAAACGCGAACCGCGCATGTTCGTTGTGCTGGTGCTGATGATGCTCAGCATGATCGCCTGCCGCTACATTCTGCCATCCGGTCGTGTCGGCAATCTGCCGGGGCCGGCGCGAGGCGATCTGGTGCTGCAGGATCAGGATCTGCCGGCAGAGCTGGCCGGCTGGAGCAAAGTGCGATTTATTCCGGCAGCCGATCCGCTGGCTGTCGCCAACGTGGAATCCTGGTGGGTGCACTCGTGGAACTTTGCCAAAGATGGCCGAAATTGCCTCGTCACCCTCGATCAGGCTCAGTGGATCGCCTGGCATGAGCTGTCAGCCTGTTATGTTGCCAATGGCTGGGTGCAGGGCGATCGGCATGTCTATGAAGTGCCCGATAAGAATGGCGAGACATGGCATATTGTGACCGTGGAATACGAGAAGAACGGTGTGGGGAACGGACTGCTGATTTTCTCTGAGTTCGGCTCCGATGGGACTCCCATGGAAGCCCAGTACCTGGGACAGCCCTTCGAAAGTTATGATCTGCAGCAGGGAACTGTGCTTGCAGGTGGGCAGCGTGCCGGCCCCGCTGATCGCTGGCGTCGTCAGGAGCATCCGCGGGTGACTCAGTGCCAGGTCTTCTACAATTACTCCGGCCCACTTGATCCCGCCCTGCGAGCCGATCTGATTCGCCTGCATGCTGCCAGCCGCGAGATTTTTCGCGATCGCTGGGCTCAGCACTGGCCCAGCGTCTCGGGCGGGTGACTGCCGCTCCGCTGCACCAGCCGAATTCGTTGCTGACCTTTGGTGGAAAACGGTCTCATGAGAATTGCAGCCCGCATCTGCAGTGCGTGTGCTCGTGGACCTTACCTCATGGCCGGTCTGCTGCTGCTGTCAGGCACTTTACTGTGGCCGCGACTGACCGGGCTGTCTGTCGGCTCGACGGACGCTCATTGGCGCAGTCAGCATCAGGTGAGGCTGCTGAACGGTTCGCTGCTCAGGTATTATGTGCCGGACGGACGTGTGCCGGGGCAGCCCTGTCAGAATCTGGCTGCCTGGCTGGACCCGTTGCTGTGTGGCAGTGCCCCTGATCGTCGGTCGCCGCAGCGAGCTGCCGGACTTTACAGCGGTCAGTTTGCAGTGCAGCTGGATGATCAGCCGCTGCAGGCCAGTGTCGCTCGACTGGAACAGTCCTTCACGGTGGAATTCCTGATCCGTCATCATGGTCAGGGATTTGTTACCGGAGGAAACTCGGCGCACAGCGGCAGTCTGATTTCCATGGGGGATGGCGTCTATTCCGGTTTTGTTTTCTGGCTGGACTTCCCGGCCTGCCGTCTGACGTTGCAGCTGGGACAGCCGAAACCCCACGCCACAGTCTCGGTCACCTCAATTCAGCGAATTCCCCAGTCGGTCTGGACCCACGTAGCCGGTACCTGGCATCAGGGGGTGTTGTCATTGTATGTGAACGGTCTGCTTTGCGGTCAGACTCGATCGGACAGCAGGTTTCAGGAAGTAGCCCGCAGCACTCGGCTGCGCGCCGGGTACGTGGGAAATGGTCTCGGGGCCGCTCGGTTTGACCTGCAGTATCTGGCTGTTTATCGCAGCCGGCTGCGGCCGGCAGAAATACTGGAGCTGTCCGGCGTTTCCGTTGCTGACCCGTCGCAGATTTCCGAGCTGTTGCGTGCGGGTGAGCTGCTGGTGGCCGGAAGTCCGCAGCAGGCACTGGCTGTACTTGATTCCGCTTCGTCCCGGACCGAATCATCCGAACTGCAGCGACTGATTGCATGGCGGCGGGCCGAGTGTCTGCGCGAGCTGAAAAGTGAGGCTGCTGCGGAATCAGCGTTTGCCCGGCTGGCGGCATCCCGCCCGGATTCAGCTCTGTCCGAAGCGGCTTTGCTGGAACAGATGACGCTGCAGCAGAAGGACTCAGACGCCACCAGCAGGTTCCTGCTGCAGACTGAACATCGCCGTGCTGCAGAGTGGCGTCAGTGGTATTCGAGCCACATCGTCGGGCTGTTGCAGAGTCACTGTTTTACCTGTCATGCTGAGCGACCGATGCAGGGGCTGTTGCCGCCGCAGCTGGCGGATGGTGCCGACGCGGCATTTGCCGGTTTGGAATACTGGCAGGCCGTCAGTGCCGGGCTGGATCGCACTGCCGCAACGGCGGCTCACGCGGGACTTTCCGCGGCTGTGCAGGTGGAACTGCAGGACTGGATTGCCCGGCTGCCCGCCGCCGGTCTGGCGGAAGTCTTTTCTGAGGATGCAGATTTCACTCGTTACTTTGACGACGGCTGGCATGAGGGAGCCGGGTATGGCCGACGTTTGACACGAGCCGAGCTCCGCAATTCGGTCAGAGACCTGCTTTCGCTGGAACTGTCTGAGTCTCAGTTGCCGCCCCCGGATGGTTCGGGTGGCGAGGGGTTTGACACAAATTCGTCCACGCTGATGATTTCTGCGTCATTGCTGGACGGCTGGCTGCAGACGGTGCAGCAGGCCTGCCGGACAGCCGTGCTGCGGCAGTCTTTGGAAGCGGGTGAAATCGCCGGTCCTCTGAGGTCCTGGCGGCCGCTGGCAGATGCCGGGTCAGAGCAGTCTGAGGTGGCAGTCTTTGCTGCCGATCTGCAGCGATTTGTTCGTCGTGCCTGGCGGCGTCCGCCGACGGCTGCCGAACTGCAGCGGCTGCTGCAGCATTTTCGAGAGTGTCGTCGCGAAGGCACAGGGCTGGCTGACGCCGTGGCCGAGACTCTGGCTGCTGTGCTGCTGTCGCCTCACTTTCTGCTGGTACTGGAACCGGAACCTGCCCAGGCCGGAAAATTCCGGCTGAATGGTTATCAGTATGCCGCACGACTGGCCTTGTTTTTGTGGTCGTCCGTGCCCGATGAAACGCTGCTGAATGCTGCAGCAGCTGGTGAATTGTCATCCCGGCGTGGAGTGCTGCGTCAGGTTCGTCGCATGCTGGCCGACGTCCGTTCTGAATCGCTGGGACGGCAGTTTGGAATTCAGTGGCTGGGACTGGAACGACTGGAACAGCAGCGACCGGATCCGGCGCTGTTCCCCGATTACACTGAGGAAATTTCGGCGTTGCTGAAGGAACAGGCGGCACGCACGGTCTGGCAGGTACTGGCTCAGGACCGGCCGCTGCAGGAGCTGCTGTCTTCGGAAACAACCGTTGTGAATTCTCAGCTGGCTCAGTGGTACGGCATGCCTGGGCCTGCTGAGCCGCAGTGGCAGCGGGTGCCGGCCGGTCGGGGCGAAGCGGGCGGCGTGCTGACACTGGGGGCCGTGCATCTGCTGACCTCGTATCCCCGCCGCACCAGTCCTGTGCTGCGGGGCCGCTGGCTGCTGGAGACGCTGCTGGGGGAAACTGTGCAGCCTCCCCCGCCCGGCGTTCCGGTACTGCGGGAAAGTTCTCCAGAGCATGGTTCGCTGCGGGAACAGCTTGAACAGCATCGGGCCGATCCAGCCTGCAGCAGCTGCCATCAGCTCATGGATCCGCTCGGATTTGCGCTCGAACAGTTCGATCCCGTCGGCCGGCTGCGACTGCAGGATGGAGTATTCCCGGTGGATGCGTCGGCGGTACTTCCGGATGGAACGCAGATTCAGGGTGTCTCCGGTCTGGTCTCTGTACTGCAGCAGCCAAAGCGGCAGCAGCAGTTTCAGCGACTGTTCATTCGCCGTCTGCTGGGCTATGCTTTGGGACGCGAACTGGATCGGTTCGACGAACCGGTGATCGAGCATTGTCTGTATCAGCTGCAGCAGCAGGGACAGCGCTCAGCGGTTCTGCTGGAAGAAATCTCCGTCAGTGTGCCATTTCGCAGCCGCTACGCGGTGGGTGATGGCAAGACTTTGCTGAAACAGTCCGCCTTATGAACAGCCGCCGACGATTCCTGCGGGGTACCGGGGTTGCGCTGTCGCTGCCGTGGCTTGAGTCACTGCAGGGCGCCGGGCAGCGAAGCCCGGGCAAGCCGCCCCTGCGTTCGGCCTTCCTGCACTTCCCGAATGGGGCCTGGATGGAAGACTGGACACCGGCGACCGTCGGTCGGGACTATGTGCTAAGCCGGACACTGCAGCCCCTGCAGCCGGTGCGTGAAGAATTACTGGTCCTCTCCGGTCTGGATAAGCTCAACAGTCAGGATGGTGGCGGGCATTATAGCGCTACCGCGAATTACCTGACAGGCATGCCGGTTCGAAGAACGACCGGTAAAGACCTGAGTGCCGGCGGAATCTCTGTCGATCAGCTGCTTGCTAAGCAACTTATCGGGCAGACCCCTGTGCCGGCTCTTGTCATGTCGTGCGACCCTGTCCAGACTGGCGTTGACCGGATAACACAGTATACGCTGCTGTATGATTCCTTGATTTCATGGGAAGCGGCAGACAGGCCCGTCATGCCGCTCACAGAGCCTCGAGCCGCCTTCGAACAGCTTTTCAGTCTTTCAGCAAGCGATGTGAAACAGCGAAACCGCAGTCGTCGCCTGTTAAACCTCGTGCTCGAAGATGCTCACAGCCTGCGGGCGCAACTCGGTCGAGATGATCGCAGTCGCATCGAGCAGTATCTTGATTCGTTGAATGCAATAGAATCTCGACTACTTTTTTTTGACGGTCCCCCGGCAGATTTTGGGCGTCAGTCAGCTGTAGCACATGCGCTGGAGCAGCGTTCGTCCTTTTGCCAAACTCAGCGCCTGTCATATCAGCAACAAGTGCGGCTGCTGCTGGACCTCGTCGTCCTGGCCTTTCAGGGGGACGCAACCAGAGTCGTTTCATTGATGATGGCAAACGAAGCGACAACTCGGTCATTTGAATTCATCGGAGTTTCTGATGCTGCGCACCGAGTTTCGCATCACCAGGGAGATCCTGGGCTGATAGCTGCGTATCAGCAGATCACTCAATGGTTTGTGCAGCAGTTTGCCGATCTGGTGCTGGCGCTGCAGCAGGTTCCCGAGGGTGAAGGCACGCTGCTGGATCACTGCATGCTGCTGTTTGGATCAGGGCTGTCCGACGGCAATCGTCACGATCCGCTGAATTTGCCAGTCCTGCTGGCCGGTCGCGGCGGCGGAGCTGTGCCGACCGGACAGCACCTGCGATTTACCGGTGACAACACGCCGCTGTGCAATCTGTACTGTTCAATGCTCAATACCATGGGTCTGCCGACCACTCAGTTTGGCGACAGTAATGGTCAGATTTTCTGACCGACGTCCAGTCTTTGGAATTCAGTGAATTGTGAGCCGTCTGTTTCTGCGTGATACCATGAGCAGCGGGGGCCTGCTGCTGATTTTTGTGGCTGTGGCAGCCTGGCTGGCAGCGCCGCTGCAGTTGCCGGCGACCGCCGTTGCCATGAACTCAGCGGCCTGGCGGCACGCCCTGCAGCTGCGGCTGGCACACCGGCACCTGCAAAGATATGTGCTGCTGCCGCTGACGTCGGCTCAGGAACAGCCGCTGAATTTCGGCGGCGACGGAACACGAGTGCAGACAGCCATGGCTGCCGGCTCCACCGGCTGGTCGCATCAGCCAGGACTCGCCGCATACCGGCTCGATCGTCAGCCTGTTGAGTCCGCTGTGTTTGATATTACCGGTGACTTCACCGTGGAAGGCTGGTTTCGCTGGCACGGCCGGGGACAGATCGTCGGAGCGAACAACGGTGGAGCCGGTACTGTGCTGGCACTTGGAGACGGTGTCCATGATGGCTTCAGTCTTTCGCTGCTGTTCCACGATGGCAGTCTGCAGCTGGGCCTCGGTCGACCGGCCCCCAAAACATCTTTTGTCACTGCCGGCGCTACGCGCCTGCCGCCAGGTCTCTGGGCTCACATCGCCGTCGTGCGGCAGTCGCGTCAGGTCAGACTGTATCTGAACGGATTGCTGACTGGCCTCGGGGAAAGCGATGTGCAGACAACGCAGCCACCCGCCTGGCGCAAATTCCGAATTGGCTACGTCGGTAACGGCGACAGTTCCATACGCATGGACGTTGGTGAATGGGCCGTGTTCTCTGCCGCGCTGCAGGATCGGGAACTGGCCCGACTGGCCGAACTGCCGGATGATCAGGCAACACACCGCCTGCAGGCTGCTCGTGCCGCATTTTGCCTCGATGACAGTCGCCGTTGCCAGGACTTGCTGGCTCTGATTCCTCCGCAGCATGAGCTGGCAGCAGCAGCTCGGTTTACAGCCGCTGAAATTCTGCGCAAACAACAGGATCCCGACGCCGCGCTGCAGGTATTCGCCGATGTTGCCAGGGCCGGGACCGGGTACTGGCAGCAGTCGGCCGCACTGGAGGCCACTGTCCTGCAGCTTGGTGGCGACCAAAATTTTGCCGCAGCACTGGCACAGTGGGCAGACCGGAATGCCGCAGCCGCACAGCAGCAGCTGCTGACCCGTTTTGATGGGGCAGCACTGCCCGTTCTGAACAGGCACTGCTCACAGTGTCACGGTGGCGAAATGTGGTGCAACCCAGCCACCGACCGCACTGCTGATCAGTTGCTTTCGACAAAACTCTGGTCCGGTGTCCAGACGCGACTGGCCGACCACAGTATGCCGCCGCAGGGCTGTCCGCCGCTGCCGATCGAGCTGCGGCGGCAGGTGATGTACTGGATCCAGGAGCTGCCGCCGCCGGACCCCTGCGAACAGCAGCTGACGGAAGAACGCCGTCGCCGCCTGTCCCCGCTGGCGGCCGTCGGTCGCCGACTGACTCGCACAGAATTTTCCGTCTCATTGCGGCAGTTGCTGGGAGTCGTTCCGCGGGCCGATCTGCTGCCGCCGCCGGAAGGTGCCGGAGGCGAAGGCTTCGATACCGCCGCCGGCACTCTCGTCATGTCGTCCTCCACCGCAGAACTGTTTTTTTCCGCGGTCAGCGATGCCGTCGCTCGGGCGCTGGAAGAAACTGCTGTGGCCTCCGCTGAGCCGTCGGCAGACGCTGCCACAGTGCCGGTTGTCAGCGTACTGCAGGCCTTGTCCGGTCCTGAATCTGAACTGGAGCCCGCCGTCCGCAGATTTGCACGACGGGCCTGGCGCGGGACCCTCAACGCTGCCGACTGGCAGCGGCTGCAGGCACTGCACCGGCAGCTGCTGGAAGATGGCCTGACGCCTCAACAGGCCCTCGCTGAAACTCTGCAGGCAGTCCTGCTGTCGCCCAAATTCCTGTACGTGCTGGAAACGCCCCCAATCCCGGCCTCGGACTTTCGCATTTCCCCGCACGAATTTGCCGCCCGCATGGCGCTGTTCCTTTGGTCCGGAATTCCCGATGAACCACTGCTGCAGGCGGCCGACCAGAACTTGCTGCAGACCGAACAGCAGATTCTTTCTCAGGTGCGGCGGATGCTGCAGGATCCCCTCGCAGACAATCTGGGACGCAGTTTTGGCCTGCAGTGGCTGGGGGTCGAACAGCTGCAGACCGTGCCAAAGGATCGGCAGCTGTACCCGGACTATTCCCCGGAAATCGCCCGTCTGATGCAGGAAGAAGCCTGGAGACTGGTCGCCGCAGTTTTTCGCGAAGATCGTCCCCTGGAAGAATTGCTGGAGGCCGACTATGTCTGGGTCAACAGTCAGCTGGCTCAGTATTACGGCCTGCCGTTTCCCGCAAATCAGCTCGGCTGGCAGCGCGTGCCAGCCGGACAGTCTGCCCGCGGCGGCGTGCTGACTTTGGGAGCAGTGATGGTGGCGGGAGCGTATCCCGCCAGAACCAGTCCCGTGCTGCGAGGACGCTGGATTCTGGACCGGCTGCTCGGGCAGAAAATCCTGCCGGCTCCCGCCAATGTGCCGGCGCTGGAAAAGACCGTCAGTTCGCACCCCGCTCTGACACTGCGGCAGCAGATGGAATTGCACCGCGCCAGTCCCACCTGTCGCGTCTGTCACGAGACAATGGATCCGCTCGGTTTCGCCCTCGAAGAATTTGACGCCGTCGGACGATTCAGGACCCTGCAAAACGGACAGCCCGTTGATGCCGCCGCGACACTGCCCGATGGGACAGCCGTGCAGGGAGTTGCCGGACTGCGGCAGGAAATCCTCAGCCGCAGGTCACAGTGGCTGCCGCATCTGGCCCGAAAACTGACAGGTTATGCCGCAGGACGCGAATTGTTTGAATCTGAACAGTGTCTGCTGCAGGAAATTGTCGACCGGACTGTAAGATCCGGCAGCTCAGGCAGCTCGCTGATCTGCAGTATTCTGGTCAGTGATGTATTTCGCCTGCGACGTATCACCGCAGAATCCGGGAAGGTGCAGCCGGAATGAAAAACACGGAAACCAATCATCGCCGCAGTTTTCTGCGTGGTGCCGGGCTGGCTTTGCCGTTGCCCTGGTTGCCGTCGCTGACATGGCGAGCCGGTGCTGCCGAACCGGCTGAACTGCCACCGCTGCGGTCAGCCTTCCTGCACTTTCCCAACGGGGCCTGGATGCCCGACTGGACTCCTGCTTCCGGCGAAGCTCTGGTGCTCAGCCCGACTCTGCAGCCCCTGCAGCCGTTTATCCGGCAAGTCACGGTCTTCAGCGGTCTGGATAAGCCACACAGTCGGACGCTGGACGGACATGCTCACAAAACAGCCAACTTTCTCACAGGGATGCCTGTTTCATCCACAACCGGTCGTGATTTCAGTGCCGGTGGTGAGTCAGTTGACCAGCGCATCGCCCGCCATCTGCAGGGGCAGACGCCGCTGCACAGCCTGGTGCTGGGGGTTGAGCCCGTGGCCGGAGGCATCGATCCGGCCAACGGTGTGACTCTGCTGTATGGCAGCTGCATCTCATGGCAAAGTCAGAACCGACCGGTGTTGCCGCAGGTGTCCCCGGAATCGGTGTTTGACCGACTGTTCGGTCGCAGCCGCCACACACAGCCCTCCGTCGCCAGTCGTCGCCTGCTGAATTTTGTGCTGGAAGATTCGAAGGCCATTAGCCGCCGGCTGGGGCGAGACGACCAGGTGAAGCTGGAAGAATACCTTGAATCGGTCGATTCCATGGAGTCTCGAGTACGCTTTCTGACCCGACATCCGCAGCATCCCATGCAAAAAATGGCGCAGTCAGAATCCCTGCAGCGCCCCGTCATGCCCGACAATTTTCCCCGGCACCTGGAAGTGATGCTGGACCTGCTGGTACTGGCTTTTCGCTGCGATGCCGTTCGAGTTGCCAGCGTGATGCTGGCAAACGATACCTCGCAGCAGATCTTTCAAATGCCAGAGGGCTGGACCGAACCTCACCACACAGTGTCGCATCACCAGACAGATCCGGGCAAAATTCGACAGTATCAGTTTATTAACCAGTGGTATGTGCAGCAGTTTGCCGCACTGCTGGGCCGTCTGCAGGCGATTCAGGAGGGACCTGGCACCCTGCTGGACAACTGCCAGCTGATACTGGGGTCAGGAATGTCAGACGGAAATGGCCATGTACCGGATGATCTGCCAATCGTCCTTGCCGCCGGCAGATCCACTGGCTTCACTGGCGGTCGACACCTGCACTACCCCGATCAGACTGTTCCCCTGTGCAACCTGTACCTGTCGATGCTGCAAAAGCTGGGTGTCGGCGTTGACAGTTTTGGTGACAGCGACCGCGCGCTGTTCTGAACTGGGTGACAGCCATGTGACCGCTGGCTGGGATTGTCACCGTCGCATGTGTTCCACGCAGCAACTTTCAATTATCCGATACAATCCCTGCCAGCTATAAATTCCTACCCGTTGACGCATGATTGTTGCTGAAGACGCAAGGTTCGGCCAACTGCGTTTTCTTCGGGCTGACGGTTGGGTAATTTAAGAGTGTGAGTGCGCTTACCCTGAAAGACCGATCGACGGAATGTCGAAACTTCTTCGGAACCCCTGGTATCAGGCATTGGCAAAAAACTCATTATGCATAGCGGCTGTCTCGACATGACGATCCCCTTCAACAAACCTTTCATTGCCGGC
>JBJTPZ010000474.1:0-4051 GCA_046075365.1 Planctomycetaceae bacterium | reverse complement strand
GTGGAACGAGCCGCCGCGCAACACACGGCCGACGTCCACGCTGCCCGGATCGTCACCCGCTGTATGACTGTGCCGCCGACGGTACTGGTCCTGACACCACTCCCACACGTTCCCCAGCAGATCCATCACGCCCACACACCTGCCCTGATCCAGCGCCCGCGTCGCCGCGCTGGAGTGCTCCGGAGACGGTACGGTCGTGGCATCCTCCGTGATATGCCCCTGCGCTGTCACTCGACCCGCACCGTCCGACCACTCCTTCCCCCACCAGTACGGCCAGTCCCAGGGATTGCCATACTTCGCCACATACTCCCACTCCTGCTCCCACGGCAGGCGACAGCTGTCGCCGGACCAGAACAGCCACCGGCTGAAACACCACGCATGGTACCAGTCCACGTAAATCGCCGGCTGATCTTCAGCACCACTATACCTCTTATAGTCAGGGTACTCACTGCCCAGTCCATGGTCCGGAACAAACAGACGAAACCAGCGATTCAGCACCGGCGAACGCCCCAGCTCAAAATCCTGCACCACCAGCGTTGTCACCTCCGGCTCTTCATCCCACGGAAACTCCCTGTCCTGAAACTCCTGCAGCATCGCATCCTCAGTCGCCTGCCCAGCCAGTTCATGCAACAAATTGAGCACTCTGTCGCGCTGCGCCTGAGCCGCCTTGCCAATCCCCAAAGTCAGCCTGCTTAACACCACGCTTTCGTGATAGGCCACCCGAGCCTCGTCGGCCGCTGGAAGCCCCGCGTACCACTCTGACAGCCGCACTTTCCAGCGCTCCGGGATCCCGGGACGTGCGTCCGGCGGCGAACCCATCTGGAACACCCCTCCCGGAATCAGCAGCAGATCGTCCTGCAGCTCCCGCGCTGCCTGCTGCCGCTGTGCCCCCTGTTCGCCCGCCACGATCCGGCCAAATTCCCCCTGCCACACGTCCCGAATCGCACACGCACGACGAGAATACTCCTTCGCGCCCTCCGCACACAGCTCCTGCAGCCGCCCCCAGCTGCGAAAAATCATCTCGCAGCTGCGCGTCGCAGCCCACCCGGAACTGCCCGCCTCTGCCACCGCCTGCCCCGGTCGATACAACGGCTCAATCGCCTCCAGCCAGTGCTCCTCCAGCAGCGCTTCCCGGTCCAGCTCACACAAAAACTGCCACACGTAATAATCGTCCTCCGTCTCCGGACACTCGGGACGATAGATCCCCCGCTTCCACCAGACTTCCGCTGTGCTGCGATCCGCCTTTTGCCCCAAATACCACGCCGTCAGAAATTCACGCAGCGATTTATCCCGAAACTGCAGCTCCTTCAGCCCCACCGTGTCCGTGTCAAACACCCCGTGCTCAAGAATGTCGTTCAGCGCCGCCAGTGCCTGCGCATCCTGCTGCAGTCCATACGCAGCTTTGGTCTGATATCGGTCACCCAGAGATTCCCAGAATTTATCCAGCCGCTTTGTCGGAATGTGGTCCTGCTTCTGCTCTGTCATTGTGTATGCTATCGTCGCCAGCAGTCGATAACACTGGCGTACCTGCCAATCTTCCGGACCTGCAGCCGCTCTGCCGTCTTGTCGGCCCAGCGTGCGAGCCGGCTCAGAATTCCTCAGCCCCTCCACGATCATCACATTGATCGCTCGCCAAAATACGTCAGCCGCCGTGCGAATCTTCTCGAAGTCCCCGACCTCGACCCTAAAACGCAGGTAATACAGCACCCGCGGAATCGACAGCACCGCACGAGCCGCCAGGGGCAATCGCTCATAGCGACTGTCACCATTCGCCAGCGCCCCCAGATAACGACGCTGCTGCTGCTCATCAAATTCCTCCAGCCGGACAAACCTCCAGTCCTGCTGCAAACCCAGCTCAGTAAAGTGCTGCTGCAGCGAATACGGTCGACCGGCCACCACAATCCGCACCTGGTCGGACCACACTGAGGACAGCAGCAGACGCAGACGTCGCACCTGCGTGACATGGTCCAGCCCGTCAATCAGCAGAACCAGCTTGTAAGGTTGTCGCCGCACCCTCTCTATCAGCAGCCGCGATTCCCGTTCCGTACATGACACCGACGCCACTGCCTGCCGCAGCTTCCCCGCCAGCCAGCCATGGAACCGCTCTGCAAAATCCTGGTCGCGCCCCCCCAGCTCAGATGCCTCACCCTCCAGCTCAGAAACCGTCATCCGAAACGCCAGCAGGCCCGTGTCCGGCTGATTCAGGCGATACTCCAGCCACTCCAGCGCCTTCGATTTGCCCAGACCGGCATCTGTTGTAATTACCACCCGCGAATACGACCCACCAGCCGCGCAAAACCCCGCCTTGTCCACCGGCTGCCACGTGTCGGCAAACCTGCTGCCGCCACCCGCAGCCCCCGCACGCTGACGGAAATTGCGACGGTCCAGCGCCTCCTGCAGGTCGCTGTGATCCGTCAATTCCGACCAGCCATGATCGTCAATCCACGGCGCCAGCTCGCTGCGGCCGGCTTCCTGCCCGACTTCCTGCCACTGCTTCAGCCACTCGGTCTGCAGCCGCACCCCAAACTCCCGCTGCACACGACTGCACTCCAGCAGCCAGTCAAACACGTCCCGCGCATTGCTGCACTGCAGAATCTGCAAGCCCCGGTTCTGCTCTGCCACCTCGTCGCTCTCTGCCTGCTGCCCCCTGGCCGCAATCACAACACTTTGCAGCCCGGCCCCCTTTGCCGCCCAAAACTTCTGACCCTCGTACCTGACCGACTCACAACGCCAGGCCCCAGGCAGATCCCCTTCCCGCGTCGGATTATCCCCAAGCATCGCCGTCACACCACAGGTGCCGGACAGCCGCAACGGTTCATCAGAAGACTCAAACGCCGCATCCCCCGGAATTCCACCCCGCAGCGCCCAGAAAGCACACAACGCTGCCACCTCCAGCGAACGCCCCGTCAGCTCCGGCATCGCCAGCTCGTAGTCCGGCCCCTCAGCAGCAGCCCGAGACGACCACGGCGTCAGACTCCACAAGCCCCGAAAATTACGGATCTCCGCCAGCCCCCACATTCTCTGCAAACTCTGCAGCAACTCCGGACCAAACACCGTCGCACCCATCATCGCCAGATCCGGATACAAACCCCGCTCATCACCGCTCACACGAGTCACCCGCAGACGATACACAACGCCTGACCCGCCTGGAGAAGGATCGGCGAAAAACACAGGAGTCTCAACGAACAGAGACCTCCCCGGTGACACGCCCTCCAGCCGCTGCCGCAAACCGTCCACCAGATCACTCGCCAGCACCCCGCCGTCCAGCCCGGGAAACAGACCCCCAAACGCTGCCTCAGGATCGAAATCAGCAGGCCACGCCCCACCCGCCCGCCCCCCCAGAGCCCGCACACAACCACCAGCCAAAGCCCGCACCAGTTCCGGCAACTGCTGCGACGCAGACGTGAACGACCGCAGTCGCCCCGCGTCTTTGACATCCGGCTGCCAGCGACTCCACTCCAGCAACGCTGACTCATCCCTCTTCAGATACTGCTGAAAAACGATATTCTGCGGCCCCAGAAAACGATTGATCCCCAGCATCGGTCGGCCCCTCGAAACAACACGATTTGAACTCTGCGACTTGCTCGGGCAGGCCGAGCCCTGACCCACAGTACCAGAACGTCCCACGCCCACTTCCAGGCACAACAGCGAACGCGGAAAAATTCACAAGACGACGCATCACAGGCTATTGCGCCTGACCTGCGCGCAGCGATTACCTCAACCACTCAGGGGCACTCATCACGACTGGCCCCGAACACGAATTCCGCGACGTGACTCAGTTCGCAAGCACACCTAAGCAGTCAGCATGCGTCCTCTTAAGCCCCCCGGGCCATCATCCCAAATCCACCATCAATCTGTCAATTCCCATCAACACACGTCACACGGCCGTCTCTGCGTCTGCAGGTGCCCGATCCAGTTCGGGACAGCTGCCCCGGACCCCCGGGCTTAAAATCTGGTTTCACAGCCGAAATTATGTTTCCGCCTCCAGTTTCAAGGCCAGTCCATCAAGTTCGACAGTAGTTCCATCGTCTTGCACCTGCAGCACCAGCAG
>JBJTPZ010000473.1:0-2771 GCA_046075365.1 Planctomycetaceae bacterium | reverse complement strand
CTCAAAGACTGCAGAACGTCGTCCGGTGACCACGCCGAAATCATCGCCGCATAGGAAATCGCCTGCAGATGCTGCAGCTTGTGACTGCCCCGCTTCAGCTCGGTCACCACCAGACTGCCCTGCCTGTCAACCGCCAGCAGGTCCAGTCGGTCCGGCACCCCTGCCGACAACGGCACCTCTTTGCCAATCAAAAACAAATCCTGCCCCAGCTCCCCGAAAAATGCCTCGGGACTGTTGCTGATGTATTCCTGCAAATCATATCGCTCACTCACCGCGGCTGCAGCCAGCGACGGAGTCCCCAGCTGGATGAAACTGCGTCGGCTGCGGTCAATCTTCAGCATGGTGATATTACCCTCAGTTCCAGTCTGTGCTTTCGACATCACGGGTGTGGGGAAACATGCCGATTTCGTCGGCAGATGTCCCAGCTGTGAACACAACGACAAGCGGGCGGCAAATCCAACCTGTCAACCAAGTATTTCCAAAAGATCTGCGTGAATGCGCTCCCACTCCTGATCCAGATCAAGGCTGCGGATATTTACAGCGTGCCCCCAGAGCCGAAATTTCAGATCGAGCTTGTGGCCATTCGCCGGGTAGAGCAGAACGCCGGCAGCATTCTCCCATCCTGCTACAGCTGACTGATTCTTGAGGTAGGACATCAGTTGATACAGATGCCCCGAGTGCAGTCGCTGTCGATTGTGGTGGCTCACAAGGGCTTCGCGGTAGTACTTGCAGTCAAGAATCGCCCTTCTTGTCGGGCCCTTAATTGTCAGGTCCGTCTGCATCCGCGGCAGAAAGTGAGAATCGTCCTCAGCCCAGTCACCCAGCCAGCTGATTATCGTGCTGCTTACCTTCAAATGTTCGCAATGCTGCTGTGCAAATCGACGCACAAATGCTTCGAAGATTCGATGCATGTGGACTTCATCGTCCAGCAGGCTCCTAAACCGGCACTCTCCCGCAGTCTGCGCAGGCAGATACAGATCGTGCAGAAGTCGACAAATGTCAATCAATAATCGATAATGCCGAATGTTGCGATGCAGTTCCACGCGACCAAACAACTGCAGATCAAGCTTCACGTCTGATACTCCGTCGAGCATCTCGAAGGAACGCCTGATTATTTTGCGATTCTCGAGAGTCAGCTGACTGGAAGACTGCAGCAGTCGGCGGCAGGTTGCCCGCAGTACCTGGTTGGCTCGTGTATCGGCCGTCAACTCATCCGTCTCGCACTCCAGCTTGCCACTCAGGTGCAGCAATCTGCTGTGACTGGTCATCATTTTGATGCGACCGCGCAGTTGCGATGTCTCTTCACTGAAACACTGATATTGCTTGTCTATACCGGCTGTTGCGAGGCGGCGAATCCCGGCAGCAAGCACCGCCGCAAGCAGATTATGTACGTCAGGGCAACGGGTCGAATCTACATCCAGCTGAGGACCACCGCGGAAATATTCCCACGCGTAGGCAAAGAGATAGTAGATGTTTCGAATGGGGATCGAAGGCACTGTCACGTCACGGGCCCTTCGAAGATCTCGCGGGCTTTCGTCAGTCCACTTGCATCGTCGAAGAAGTACTCTTCCAGCAACGGCAACACTTCATAGCGATACACCCGCTCGATCCATGCCTCATCCACCTTGATTCCGCTCGACGGAGTGAAATAGCTGTGACCGATGCAAAATCCCCTCCCCAGACTGGAATGCTGGAAACCGATCAGGTTGTTCAACAGACTCATCCGCGAACGCAGTGACGCAATCAACTGATCGGTTGCACCGGCGGCTTTGAGGTATGACGCGAAAGCCCCCGTTTCGAATCCCGGATCCAGCTCAATAAATGAAAAACGTCGTCGCAACGCATAATCCACCATTGAGAGTGAGCGGTCAGCAGTGTTCATAGTGCCAATCAGGTAAACGTTCGGCGGCACGTAGAACGTCTGATCCGAATCTTGCGAATACGTCAAAGGAATAGCGTACTGCGGGTCACGTTTGTCGTGTTCGATCAGCATCAGCAGTTCACCCAGAACCTTCGACAAATTCCCGCGATTGATCTCGTCGATGACGAACACAAATGCGTTTCGCGGACTATGCATAGCCGCCGTGCAGAATCTGTGAAAAGTGCCATCACACAGCGCAAAGGAGCCTCTGCCGTTCGGCTTGAAACCCTGCACGAAGTCTTCGTAGGAGGTTGACTGATGAAACTGCACCATTTGTACACGTGAATCATCCTGGCATTCCATCAGCAGGTACGCCAGACGTCGAGCCACAAATGTTTTGCCAGTGCCCGGAGCGCCCTGAAGAATAAGGTTCTTTTTGTGACGCAGCAGGTCAATTGCCAGTTCCACCCGATCCTGTGGAATGAATAACTGCTGCGTTGCGTCACTCAGGCTATAGCCCTTGATAGGCTCAACCGAAACGGGCTCAGGTGGTTCTTCCCTGTCGGAATCCTCGACCGCAGACGATCGCACGGCCTCCGGGAATGCTTGTGCCATAGCATTCAGAAACTCTGTCTTTCCCGTCATCTTTGTGAGTGTTTGCAGGGGCAGTTGCAGACCGGTGGGCATGTCAACTTCCCGCGATTCTCGCCAGTCCATTGGCAGTGAATGCTGAAAAGGATCTCCATTTTGATCGTAGTAATAGTCGCCATTCACGACACCCCAACCACACACCCTGTGCAATCCGCGTTTGGCAAACACAACATCGCCCGGCTTCATTTCATGAGAGAATTCCCAGAGCATACGGGCTACTTTTTTGGGACCGTTTTCTGGATAATACTCAGGTACAGAT
>JBJTPZ010000472.1:0-18025 GCA_046075365.1 Planctomycetaceae bacterium | reverse complement strand
ATACCCCTCACCCCCGTCCCCTCTCCCCTTCCAGGGGCGAGGGGTGCTATTGTGGTTTTCCAAACCAAAAAAACACGCAATCCTCCCCTCGCCCCCGTGAAACGGGGGAGAGGGGTCGGGGGTGAGGGGGCCACTCTCCCTAAAACGCAGCAACACCAAAAGCACTGCAGCGCAGCACCCGCGGACTCCCGTCCGCGGCTCGCCTGATCACTGATCACTGATCACTGATCATTCCCCACAAATCCCCCGGGCTGACTTGCCACCAGCTGCCGCGCAGCGGGCAGGTCGGCAGGATCCGCAAACCGACGACGGCCGGCGGCGATCAGACCAATCACTGTCGCCGTCCGCAAAATCACCCCCAGATCTCCGACCAGACTGTGTCGCCGCACATACAGCAGATCCAGCGCGAGCTTGATTGGCAGCAGGCCCTGAACATAGGCCCGCACCGGGTCGTCCGCACTGACGTGCTGTTCCCCGTGAGTATAATAGTAGAGGCTGCCGGGGCTGCTGAGTCCAGGTGGTACCAGCAGCGTTTCCATGCCCAGCGGCCCGTAATGCTGCTCCACGATCGACGGATCTTCCGGACGCGGTCCAACGATCGACATATCGCCCAGCAGCACATTCCAAAGCTGCGGCAGTTCATCGATCTTCAGAGCCCGCAGTACCCGCCCGGCAAAGAAAACTCGCGCATCACGATGCGCCGTGATGACGCTGCCCTGCTGCGGAGCCACTCGCATGGTCCGAAACTTGAACATCGTGAATGGTCGACCGCCGACCCCGCACCGCCGAGCTCGATACAGCACGGGCCCTGGATCGGCGCAGTACACGCTGCAGGCAGCCACCGCAAATACCGGAATCAGCAGCAGCAGCCCCACTGCCGCAGCGACAATGTCAAACAGTCGTTTTGCCATGCCCGGAACGTCCCTGCACAAAACTCACACCCCCGACCTGCACCTGCCGCCCGGTGCTCCTGCCCGCAGCGGTGCCGCAGTGTAGACGCCGCCGGTTGAGGCCGAAAGCAGAGTTCCGGAAAACGGAGCGGGAAGAAATTTTCGGCTCGCAGGCTACAATCCGGCAGACAGTTCAGCGTGTTCCTCGTCCTTCGCTCAGGTCAGCCGTCCCCGTGAACTTGCGAATTCAGCCACTTGATCCGGACCTGCAGGTTGCTCAGGCCCTGACCTGCTTTGCCGGGGAACCATTCCTGCTGCTGCTGGACAGTGCGGCCCGGCATCGCCAGCGGGATGCCCGCTACAGTTTCCTGACGGCCGCGCCGCGGGCTGTCTGCCGCATTGATCACGTCCATCACGGCGTTCAGCCTTTTGCGCAGCTGAAACACTGGCAGCGGCTGCTGTCAGCCGTGACTCTGCCCGCCGCTGCCCCGCCCTTCTGCGGCGGTATCGCCGGACTGCTCAGCTATGAACTGGGCCAGGCCTTTGAAAAACTGCCCAGCCCGACTGTCAACGATACTCAGACTCCGGCACTGCTGGCCGGCCTGTTCGACTGGGCGATTGTCTGGGACCACCTGCAGCACACCGTTTCCGCCTGTGTTCTTGAGCTGCCCGCTGACAGCACAATCGCCTCCCCGCTCGACGATCGGCTGGCCTGGATCATGACTCATCTGCAGCAGCCCGTCGCGGCAGCGACGGTGCCCGCGGTGGCGCCAGTCGCTGCGCGGCCGCCGGCCGGCAGACGGCATCAGATTGAACCGACCTCGCAGATCTATTCAGATTTTACTCGCGATGAATACCTGCAGACGGTGGCGCGGGTGATTGAGTACATCCGGGCGGGCGACATTTTTCAGGCCAATCTGTCGCAGCGTCTGATGACTCCGTGGTCCGGCACGGCGGTGGATTTGTATCAGCAAGTCCGGCGGCAGAACCCGGCTCCGTTCTGCGGACTGCTGCAGCACGAGGACACGGCGATCATCAGCGCTTCGCCCGAGCGTTTTCTGAAGGTGAGCAGTGGCGGACTGGTGGAAACTCGCCCCATCAAAGGAACTCGCCGGCGTCATACTTCCCCGATCGCCGACCTGTTTGCCGGCAACGAGCTGTTTGCCAGTGAGAAGGACCGGGCAGAGAACGTGATGATTGTGGACCTGCTGCGGAATGACATTTCGCGAACCTGCCGGCCCGGTTCGGTGCAGGTCACGGGCCTGTGTGAAATCGAGCGATTTGAGACGGTGCTGCATCTGGTCTCAACAGTGGTCGGGCAGTTGCGTCCTGATCAGGACGTGTGGGATTTGCTGGCCGGCTGTTTCCCTGGCGGTTCCATTACGGGAGCGCCAAAGATCCGGGCAATGGAGATTATTGCCGAGCTGGAGCGATCGGTGCGGGGTGCCTACTGCGGCAGCCTGTTTGCCAGTGGCCCGGGAGGTGACTTTGACAGCAGCATCCTGATTCGGACGTTCACACTGCAGGCCGGCTGGCTGTATTTTCCGGTAGGCGGGGGCATTGTGGCGGATTCTGATCCGCTGGACGAATATCGGGAAACGCTGCACAAGGCGTCAGGGATGATCCGATCCCTGAGAACAACCTGAACCCTGTTTTCAACAAAAATCCCTGAGTTACCCCCGCTTTCCCGCCAAAAGCCCAGCGGTGCGGATTGAAAAGCGGGCACGAAAACCACTAGTATGGGAGTTCTTTCCCGAAGTGTGCTCCCTTTTTCCCACCTGTATTTGAGGTATCAGCACGATGTCAGCATCAGTTCCTGCCGCCGCACCAAACGCTCAGCGTCTGTTGTGGGCCGGCTTTATGGCAATTCTGGCGGCCGGCGTCGGATTCTCCATCCGCGGCGGTATTCTGGGCCAGTGGGCCGAACAGTACGGTTTCACCATGACTGAACTGGGCCAGATCACCGGCGGTGGTCTGACCGGCTTCGGCATCATCATTCTGCTCAGTTCGTTCCTTGCGGACACTCTGGGCTACGGCCGTCTGATGTTTCTGGCGTTCCTGACTCACTTCGTATCGGCCGTGCTGACGCTGGCTGCTGGTGCAGCATTCGCATCGGGTGGCAAGGAAGCGGCCTACCAGTGTCTGTTCTGGGGAATGTTCCTGTTTGCCATTGGCAACGGCATTGCCGAAGCCGTGGTGAACCCGCTGGTTGCCACATTGTTCCCAGACAACAAGACTCACTATCTGAACATCCTGCACGCCGGCTGGCCGGGCGGACTGATCGTGGGCGGTCTGGCTTCGTACTTCATGAACCCGGACACCGCCAAGCCGGTGGGCTGGCAGATTCAGATGTCGCTGTTCATGGTGCCGGTGGTGCTTTACGGTGTGATGCTGCTGGGGCAGAAGTTCCCCAGATCCGAAGCCAGTGCGGCGGGTGTCAGCATCGGCAGCATGGTAGGCCAGCTGTTTGCTCCGTTGATGCTGGTACTGCTGGTGATTCACGCGATGGTCGGATACGTCGAACTGGGTACGGACTCCTGGATTTCCAAGATCACGGGCAACATCATGGCGTCTCCTCAGAAGGGTCTGCTGTTGTTTGTGTACACATCTGCCCTGATGTTTGCTCTGCGATTTTTTGCCGGTCCGATTGTGCACCGAATTTCACCGCTGGGTCTGCTGTTTGTCAGCGGCATTTTGGGCTTTGCCGGCCTGAATCTGCTGGGTGTTGCTGAATCCGGACTGATCTGTGTGTTGGCTGCCACAGTTTACGCTGCTGGCAAGACTTTCCTGTGGCCGACCATGCTGGCGGTGGTGTCCGAGCAGTTTCCGAAGGGTGGTGCGATTACGATCGGTGCCATCGGTGGTGTGGGCATGCTGTCGGCCGGTCTGCTGGGTGGTCCCGGCATTGGTTTCAAGCAGGACTACAATGCTTCGCAGGAACTGGCGAAGGAAGCGGCCGTGTATGAGCGTTATCAGGCTGCGACTGAGAGTGCGTTTTTTGGCTTTAAGGTGAAGGGTCTGGACGGCGCCAAGGTCGGTGTGCTGGGTGACGGCGGCAAAGAACTTGCTCGTGCTCAGGAGCTGGCAGCGAAGTCCGGCAAGCCGGACGCCAACACGGAAGCACTGGCAGCGTGGTGGACCGAAGCCTCGAAAACTGCCGCGGAAGACAAAAAACTGGTGGACGCAGCAGGTCTGTACGGTGGTCGTCAGGCCCTTAAGCTGACGTCATTCGTACCGGCCGGCATGGCGGTGCTGTATCTGCTGCTGATCCTCTACTTCAAGGCTCGTGGCGGCTACAAGGCCGTGCAGGTCGACGGTGCAGCCCCGGCAGGCCACTGATACCGGCTCAGCCGGCATCTCTGCCCCTGTCTGCCCCCCAAAAAAACGTAGCTCGGGCTTTCCAGCCCGAGCACCCACCTGCATAGATCTCTACCGAAAAAGCCCCCGGCGGATCACCGTCCCCCGGGGGCTTTTCGCTGCGCGCTGCTAATCACTGGCGGCCATCCACGCCACAGACCGGCACGTTCGGTCATGTCTGTGTCCTCAAGTCTCTCTTAATTCCGCCTGCGATGCCCTCGAGGGTATCCACTCCGTGCCCCTGCGATTCAACCGTGACGATCCGTGTTCATCCGTGGCAAGAAAAACACACACCGCAGCCACAGCTGCCGGCAGCAATGTGCTCGGGCTGGAAAACGCGAGCTACGGAAATCGCTGCAGTCCGTGGCAATGCACCATTCGTGATTCACCACGCAACACGTTCGGTGGCGAGCACCGGCGGCGTTCGAGTATAACCTGCGGTCCTGCCGGCATTCATCGCCTGTTCTGCTCTGGAGCCTTCCATGCTGCTGCGTCTGCTGTCCCTCACTGCCCTCCTCTTCATACTGGCCCGCACAGTTGCTGCCCCGGCTGCTGCTGACGAACTGCAGTGCCTCAGTCCTCACGAAACTGCCGCCATGGCACTCTACCCGCAGCTGCAGCGGCAGGCGGTGCTGGCCTGTGAACGTCGTGACACCGCATGGGCCGCGCTCAAAACCGCAGACGATGTGCAGCAGTGGGTGCAGACTCGCCGACAGTTCTTTCTGGAACAGCTGGGTCCACTGCCCGCTCGCACACCGCTGAATGCGCGCACTGTCCGCACGATCGAAGCTGACGGGTATCGGATTGAATGCGTGATCTTCGACAGTCAGCCCGGACACCGCATCACTGCGAACCTGTATCTGCCCGCAGCCAGCGGGCCGGTCCCGGCCGTGGTTGTTTCCAGCGGACACAGCCGCACAGCCAAGACCGCCGATTACAATCAGCGATTTGCACTGCAGATGGTCCGTCTGGGCATGGCCGCACTGTGCTTTGACCCCATCGGGCAGGGCGAACGTTCACAGATCCTGAATGAACAGCATGGTCCGGAACACGAAGGCACAACGACCGAACATTTTCTGGTGGGAGTCGGTTCAATCCTTGTGGGGCGCAACACGGCCACATACCGGCTGCATGATGCAATGCGTGCCGTGGATTATGTGTGCAGTCGGCCGGAGATTGATCCGCAGCGAATTGGTTTCACCGGCTGTTCGGGCGGCGGCACCATGACCAGCTATATCATGGCGCTGGATGAACGCATCGCCTGCGCGGCACCGGCCTGCTATATCACAACTTTCCGGCGGCTGATTGAAACCATCGGGCCGCAGGATGCCGAGCAAAATATTTTTGGTCAGGTGGCCTTCGGGCTGGATCATCCCGATTATCTGCTGCTGCGAGCCCCCAAACCCACACTGATCAGTTCAACAACCCAGGACTTCTTCGACGTTGACGGTTCCTGGCAGGCATTCCGCCAGGCCAAACGCACCTGGGGAATTCTGGGGTATCCTGAGCGAGTCGATCTGGTTGAGATGGCCGGGACGCATGGCGTGCAGCCGCAGAATCTGGCCACGATTGGCCACTGGTTTCAGCGCTGGCTGCTGCAGATTGACAGGACTGTTCCGATCGAGACATTTGCGGTGCGGAAGGAACAGGAGCTGTTGTGTACGGAGCAGGGTCAGGTGCTGCTGCTGCCGGGTGAAAAATCGGTGTTTGATCTGAATGCTGCGATGGCGGCAGAACTGGGACAGCAGCGGCAGCAGAAATTCGCAGCGCGAACTGCCGCGCAGCTGCAGCAGAATATTCGGGACGTCCTGAAACTGCGGCCGTCAGACCAGCGGCAGCCGCCTGTGATGGAAGACCGGGGTCGAGTCAGTCGGACGGGCTATCATATCGATCGTCTGGTGCTGAAGACCGATCAGGGACATCTGATTCCAGGGCTGACCTGGCATCCTCCGGTACCTTCGGACGAGGCTTATCTGTATCTGCATGATGCGGGCAAGACCGGAGCCGGCCAGCCGGGCGGTGCGATTGAGAAACTGGTGCAGGACGGTTACGCGGTGGTTTCGGTCGATCTGCGAAACCAGGGTGAGCTGCAGGGGGGCGGTTCCAGTCCTCTGCTGACCGACTGGAAAACATTTTATCTGGCCTCGCTGCTGGGCGATTCACTGGTGGCGATGCGCGTCGAGGATGTGCTGAATTCGGCCGACTTTGTGGCATACTATCAGAAGCCGCGGCAGCAGCCGCGGCGCGTGCATCTGGTGGCTGAAGGCCAGTCGGGCATTGCGGCTTTGCATGCCGCTGCACTGCACCCCGAACTGTTCGCCTCGGTCACACTGAAACAGACACCGGCATCGTGGACCAGCATCGCGGGCTCAGCCAGTCCCGCCGGTCAGCTGGATTCGACGGTTCACGGCGTCCTGCGGCACTGGGATCTGCCTGATCTTGAGTCGCTGGTCAGCGTGCTGCAGCGGTCCGACTGAATGTTTTGTGCAGTGCGAATCCTGTGGGACAGCCGCCCGTCTGACGCCTGTCGCCACGGGCTTTGGCAGCAATAAAAAGATCCCGATCGGGAATAAACACTTGACTTTTCTTCTGCCGAATGGAATATAGGCAGTCAAAGATCCCGATCGGGAATATTGCAAACATGAAAAGGCGGCGTGGGCATTCCGGGTGAAGCCAGTTCGTTCGGTATTGTGATCAGTACTTTTGTGGCGGGCGGAGTGCTGCAGTGGTTGAATCAGAGTCTGTCAGTCTGCAGGAGATTGGGGCGTTCATTCGTCGGCGTCGCCGCGCCAACAATTTGACGCAGCGTGAGCTTAGCGAACTGGCGAACGTGGGACTGCGACTGGTATCAGAACTTGAACGGGGCAAGCCGACGCTGCGAACGGACGCAGTGAATCGGGTACTGGCGGTATTTGGCCAGATGCTGGGTGTGGTTCCCGCTCCAAGACCACCATTTCACATTGATGACATCCCATGAAACGAATGGCCAAAGTCTGTCTTTCCGGCCAGCTGGTCGGGTTTCTGGAGGAAGAGCATGGTGCAACGACGTTTGCCTACACCAGCGAGTGGTTGTCCCGGCGTGACGCACAGCCTGTATCGCTGACAATGCCATTGCGATCAGAGCCATACACTCACATGGGCCTGCACCCTTTTTTTGAAAACCTGCTGCCTGAGGGCTGGCTGCTGGAAGTGACTTCCCGAAAACTCAAAGTGTCAAAAGACGACCTGTTCGGACTACTGGTTGCAACCTGTGCTGATTGCGTTGGCGCCGTCGAGATACTTCCCTGCACGACTGACGAGTCTGAATGATGAAGGTTTGCCGAATCTGTCTGCAGACAACAGAGTCTGATCCACCTTATCACCCGGCATGTCTCAGCGCGCTGTTTGGGTCTGCGATATTGCCCCGCCTTGACTTTTCCTTACCATCGATACTGAGACTGGCGACCGAGATGGCCGGCAAGATGTCAATCTCCGGCGTACAGGAAAAAGTTTCGTTAAGACTTTCTGACGATGCTGCGAAGCTCGAAATCGCACCCAGCGGTGGCAGGTATATTCTGAAGCCGGATCCATCGCGGTTTGCATTCATTCCCGCGAATGAGCATCTGACGATGAGTTTGGCCAGACTGGCAGACATTGAGGTGCCAGTATTTGGCCTGTTCAATCTGCAGGACGGAGCCACAGCGTACCTGATCAGACGATTTGACCGTCACGATAATGGTTCAAAACTGGCAGTTGAAGATTTCTGCCAGTTGACCGGAAAATCAATGAGGGACAAATATGATGGTTCAGGGGAACTCTGTGTTCGTGTTCTCCGGCAGCACGCCACGGAACCAGCGATTGAGATTCGCAGGCTCTTCAAAATACTACTGTTCGGATGGTGTGTGTCAAATGGTGATCAGCACCTCAAGAACTTCTCCTTGTTGACACTCCCGAACGGAATTCGGCGTCTGTCACCGGCATATGACCTGATCTGCACTCGATTGCCCATCCCTGATGATCGCAGCCTGTCACTCAGCATCAGCGGTAAAAAGAACAATCTGACAAGAAGACACTGGCTGGAATTCGCAGACTATTGCCAACTTTCCAGGCCGGCAGCCCAGAAACTCATTGAACGTCAGACTGGTTCACTTGAGTCATCTGTGAGCACCATTAGAAATTCTTTTTTGCCTGATGATCTGAAAAAGGAATACGAAGAGATTCTCCGTGAAAACACGGCTCGGCTCTCGCTGGCCGAATAAGGGCTCTAATACAGCAGACCGCACAGAGCATGACATTCAGCAATGAATCCCACAAAGCTCGCCACGCCACATTGACGCTCCCGTGCCCGGTTCGCCGAGGGGCTGCATTATACCTTAACGCTGCGGTCAGGGCGGTCAGCAGCAGGGTGCTCGGGCTGGAAAGCCCGAGCTACAAAAACGCAGGCATCAGTGGCAACAGCAAGTGCTCACTCCAGCCACAAAAACGCACAATCCTCCCCTCGCCCCCGTTGGGGGAGAAGAGTCGGGGGTGAGGGGGGACACCACCCCACAAACACCACACACCAGCGTCGCCCGCACCCTGCGAATCATCCGCTCATTTCGTGGGCCCAAACCACCACTCATCGCCTCACAAGCTCCGCCGTGTCACTGCTGCCCACAGCACTCCGCATGCCGGAATACAACTGCGGTGCGTCCTTAAATGCCTGCCGGTTCGCAGCATCCTGAAACAGAAACAAACGACCGTCCAGCCAGACACCATAACGCACATTGCCCGTCACCGCCCGGCGATCCTGAGCCAGAATCACCGGGTCATATCCCTGCACCTCGGGGGCATACAAACGCGGATTCGCAAGAAAGGCAGCGCGAGCCGGTGCGGAACAGAACCGGTAAATCACTCCCTGGTACTCACCACTAAAGCGTTCCAGACCCGGCTTCCACTGCCGCAGCTCACGCAGCGCCACCGGACAAAATCCCTCCAGACCCGGACCAGTAACAGGATCCACTTCCACAAAATCGGCCGGCTGCTCCGCCGGCTGACCGGTCACCACAGGTTCCGGCTGTACCGGCTTGCCGGTGACCTGGTAGTCAGCCGCAGGTGAATCAGAAGGCCTGATCGCAGACCGCTCCGCGACCTCGGCAGGCCCCCGCAGATTCTCGGACGGACGCGGCGGAATGTTGCGGCCCCGAGCCTCAGCCAGCAGCTGCAGAAACTGAGCCTGACTTTTGCCGCCCACCAGATTGCGGCGAGTCCCGTCGGGGAAAATCAGAATGTCCGTCGGCACCAGCCGCACACCGAACTGCATCGCCGCCGCAAGATCCACGTCCCGATTCAAATACACCGCAGCCACCGAACGACGCAGCTGCTGCTGCACCTGCCGACTGGAAAATACTTCCCGATCCATCTTCACACAGTACGGACAACTGTCGCCCGAAAAATGAATCAGCAGCGTCCGACCTTCCTCCGCCGCCTGCCTCTGAGCATCAGCCAGAGTTCGATGCCAAACCGACTGCTGCCCGGAAGCAGACAGACAGTGCACACTGAACACCAGTACCAGCAACAGCACATTTGTTCTGATCATGACGATGTTTCCCCCTGCAGAACAGCCTAGGTCGTCAGAATCAAAACTTCAGCAAATGCCACGAAAAAAGCGCACGGGGAAACGCTTTTTCGACAGTCACGCGGTACAGACTGCCAGCCTTCTGCAGCTTACCCGACCACAGCCCGAAAACCTGCAGGCACACAACATCAGCAGCGTCACAAGGCCCCGCAGAACGTACTGACCAACAGGCCCCCGCAGGTCTGACGGTACTTACAAGTCCCATCAGACCCGCCACGCCCGCAACTCAGCTGACGCTGCTCCGCTCAGCCACCCAGCTGACGCTTCAGCTCGGCAGCACCGGCCGCTACCGCGGCGTCCAGCTTGTCCAGTTCCCGAGCACCAGCTTCGGCCATGTCCGGCCGACCGCCGCCACCACCGCCAGCCGCTGCTGCCGCCGCTTTCACCGCGTTGCCGGCATGCAGACCGCGTTCCTTCACCAGCGGCTTGCTCACCGCCGCGATCAATGCCAGCTTGCCCTCAATCTCAGCACCCAGCACCACCGCAATCGGACTGTGCTTCTCACGCAGCTGATCCGCATAGTCACGCAGTGCTTCACGAGTCACATTCTGCAGCGCCACCGCCACAATCCGAATCCCAAAGACCGTCTCAGCCGATGCCAGCAGCCCGTCCAGTGCACCAGCCACACTGGCCGATGTCAGATCCGCCAGCTGCTTCGTCAGACTGCGAATTTCATTCTGCAATGCTTCCACCTTCGTCGGCAGCTCGGCGGCCTGCGGAGCCTTCAGCTGCCGCTGCAGTCGAGCCACCAGTTCGTCCGTGTCACGACACCGCTGCAGCGCCTTCGGACCAGTCACCGCCGTGATGCGACGCACCCCGCGAGCCACCGGTTCTTCCGAGACAATCCGACACAGACCGACCTGACCGGTGCTGGACAAATGAGTCCCCCCGCACAGCTCAATACTGATGTCGCCCATGCTGACCACTCGCACTTCGTCCGGATACTTCTCGCCGAACAAAGCCATCGCACCCTTCTTCCGCGCTTCCTCAATCGGCAACAGTTCGGTCGTCACCGTCGCACCCTGCGCTATGCTCTCGTTAATCCGGTCCTCCACCAGCATCACTTCTTCAGCCGTCAGCGCCTGATTATGAGCAAAGTCGAAACGCAGCTCGTCATCCTGCACTCGCGAACCACGCTGAGTCGCATCGCGGCCCACCGTCAGATGCAGTGCATAATGCAGCAGATGCGTCGCCGAATGCGCACGACGAATTCCCGCACGACGCTCGCCGTCCACCTCCGCCTGCACCACCAGACCGGTCTTCAGGCTGCCGTTGAGCAGATGACCGACGTGAATCCACAGGTCGCCGTCCTTCTGAGTATCCATGACGCTGAATTCCACGTCATCAGCCACCAGACGACCGGCATCACCCACCTGACCACCCGATTCGCCGTAAAATGGCGTGCGGTCCAGTGCAATCCCAATCGGCTGCTCATGCCCGGCCTCTGTAAACGTCTCAACCAGCTCACCACCCGAGATAATCCCGACAATGCGTGATTCCACCTTCAGACTGTCGTAGCCCAGAAAGCGAGTCCCGCCCTGCTTCTTCAGCGAATCAATCGGTCCGGCACTCATCACCGAATCCGCAAACGCACCGCTGCCGCTGGTCGCTTCATGACGCCGCCGCGCCTGCTCGTAAGCGGATCGATCCACCTTCAGGCCGTTCTGGCTGGCCAGAGTCTCTGTGAGTTCAATCAGGAACCCATAGGTCTGATGCAGGTCAAACGCATCGGCGCCGGAAATAACGCCGCTGGATTTCGCTCGCGCTGCCAGCTTTTCAAAACGCGGCAGGCCCCGATCCACCACATCCAGAAACTGCTCTTCCTCAGCACGAATCACGCTGGAAACTGTCGCTGCCGTCTCGGCAATCTCCGGATACGGAAACCGCATGCCCTCGATGATGGCCGGCACCAAAGTATGCAGGAAGGGCGACTTCTGACCCAGCAGGTAACCTTCCATCGCCGCCCGACGCAGCAGCAGACGGACAATGTAACTGGCCTTGTCAGGACCCGGAACCGCACCCTCGTGAATGGCAAATGTGCAGGCCCGCACGTGGTCAGCAATGCGGCGACAGGCACGACCATGCGGCGCGTCATACGAATACTTCAGACGCAGCGCATCGCCAGCCGCCACACACATCGGTCGCAAAATGTCGATCTCAAAGTTGCTCAGTACACCCTGCAGACACGAGGCACAGCGCTCCAGACCCATCCCCGTATCAATGTTCTTCTTCGGCAGCGGTTCCAGATTGTTCGGCGGATTGCCCACTCGATTGAACTGAGTAAACACGAGATTCCAGATCTCAACGGGTTTGGTGGCCCCCGGAGCCAGATAGTAGATTTCCGAGCACGGTCCGCAAACACCGTCCGGACCCTGCGAAGGTGATGACGCCGGCCAGAAGTTTTCAGATTCGTCACAGCGGCTGATACGATCGGCCGGCAGACCAATTTCATTGTTCCAGATGCCGAACGCTTCGTCGTCATCCAGATACACCGTGACCGTCAGTCGAGTCGGGTCCAGACCCAGCCAGCTGCGAGATGTCAGGAATTCCCAGGCCCAGTGAATCGCTTCACGCTTGAAGTAGTCCCCGAAGGAAAAGTTGCCCAGCATCTCAAAGAACGTGTGATGGTAAGCCGTCACACCCACGTTGCCGATGTCACCCGTTCGCAGGCACTTCTGACTGGTGGTGGCCCGGGTGAATTCCAGAGGCCCGATTCCGAGGAACTGGTTTTTGAACTGATTCATGCCGGCCGGCGTAAACAGGACCGTCGGGTCATCCTTCGGAATCAGCACGTCGCTGGGACGGCGGACACAGCCCTTGCCTTCGAAAAAAGCCAGATATTTTTCACGCAGTTCGTCAGTCTTCATGGCAGTTCTTTGTCGTATTCACGGACGGCCTGGACACCAGGGAAAAAATCGCAGCTCGAGCTTCCCAGCCCGAGCCCACCCTGCAAAAACACGGCGTTTTGTGATCCGCCTGGACCGTGTTGCGGCCCAGGCGGTCGTTTGTCCCTGGCGCGGGATTAAACTCGGAGGGCGGGAGTTTATCGGCTTTTTTGGCAAGATGCACGCCATTTCCCGGCAGGTTCCCGCCGTCACCCGCCTGAATCCGCAAATCGACTGGAAATCCCGCGCTGCGGCGTTCAGAATGGTGTCTTACGGTACGCCCGACCGCTGCACTGTGACGTTCCGGTGTCCTGACCTGTACCTCCTCGCCCCCGGGGTTCTCCCTCCATGGAAATGCTCGCAATTGTCCTGACGTCCGCCGTTCTGCTGGCGATTGCTTACGCCACCTACGGACGCCTGCTGGCCCGTCTGTTCCTGCTGAATGACCGCACACCAACCCCGGCCGTTTCCCGGCGTGACGGCGTTGATTACGAACCCTGCGATACCGGCCCGCTGCTGAGCCAGCATTTTTCCGCAATTGCCGCCGCCGGGCCGATCGTCGGGCCGATTCTGGCCGGAAATATGTTCGGCTGGCTGCCGGCACTGCTGTGGATCCTCGGCGGATCCATCTTCATCGGCGGCGTCCACGACTTTGCCGCTCTGGTGGCCTCCGTCCGACACCGCGCCAACTCCATCATCGACGTTGTCCGCGTCCACATCAGCCAGCGTGCGTACCTGCTGTTTCTGGTGTTCGTCTGGATGGCACTGGTCTACATCGTAGTGGCCTTCACGGACATCACCGCCAACATGTTTGTCGGCGCACTGGACCTGCAGTCCGGCCAGACCTATGCATCGGTGGCTCAGGCACGCGAAGCGGGTGAAGGCGCCATTCTGGTACAGGCCGGCAGCGTCGCCACCTCCTCGCTGCTGTATCTGATGCTGCCAGTCGTGATGGGACTGCTGGTCAAATCCGGGCGGCTGACAATGTCTCAGGCGACCCTGGTGTTTGTGCCGCTGGTGATTCTGGCGATCCTTGCCGGTCCGCTGCTGCCTTTGAATCTCGACGACGTGGTGCGTTCGTTTCGCCCTAAGCTGACGCCGCAGGAAGCGGCCGGACTGGCAGTGCGCTGCTGGGACGTCTTTTTGCTGCTGTACTGCGCGATTGCCTCGGTCACACCCATGTGGCTGCTGCTGCAGCCGCGCGGACAGCTGGGCGGCATCTTCCTGTACGCTGCGCTGGGCGCCGGAGCACTCGGGCTGATGACCGGCGGCCTGACCGGTGCTCAGGAAATTCGCCAGCCGGCCTTCAAGGGCTGGACAGACTCGGCCGGCAATACCCTCGCACCATTTCTGTTCATCACAGTGGCCTGCGGTGCCTGCTCGGGCTTCCACGCCCTGATCGCCTCCGGCACCACCTCCAAACAGCTCAGTCGTGAAGCCAGTGCCAAACCCATCGGCTACGGCGCGATGCTGCTGGAAGCCATGGTGGCCATCGTGTCGCTGTGCTGCCTGATGCTGCTGGCTCCGGATTCACCGCTGACCAAAGCCAGCCCGAATTTCATCTATGCCAACGGCATCAGCGAATTTCTGGGGTTTGTGGGACTGCCCCGCCAGCTGGGTCTGACCTTTGCACTGATGGCCTTCAACACCTTTGTGTACGACACACTCGACGTCTGCACTCGACTGGGCCGGTTTATTCTGCAGGAACTGTTCCGGATGCCGGGCACTGCCGGTCGCTGGCTGGGCACCCTGATTACAGCCGGCGCACCCGTCTTCTTTGTGACTCGTCAGTCGGCACCGGGAGTACCTTTGTGGAAACAGTTCTGGGGACTGTTCGGCGCCAGCAACCAGCTGCTGGCCGCTTTGACACTGCTGTCCGTCACAGTGTGGCTGTGGCGAACCCGGCGAGCAGTCTGGACATTCCTTGTCACGGGCATCGGCGCCGTGCTGATGTACGTCATGAGTTCCTGGGCACTGTTCACAATGATTCAGGCCGGCTGGAACAAGCGGCAATCTGATCCGGTCGTCTGGATCGCCATGCTGCTGCTGGCCCTTGCCGCCGCGATGCTGTTTGAAGCGATAGTCGCCCTGCTGCGTCGCCCTGAACCACAGCAGCCCGCGTGACTGTCGGCCGGCTTTTTTTGTCCACGAAACACACGAAACAACACGAAACCAGCTCGCGTGACGCGGCCAGTGATGTGCTCGGGCTGGAAAGCCCAAGCTACAAAAATCGCACACCCGCGGACTCCCGTCCGCGGCTCGCCTGACCGAACACCGACCACTCTTCCTCCCCTCGCCCCCGTGAAACGGGGGAGAGGGGTCGGGGGTGAGGGGGCCAGTCACCCTAAAAAACAACCACCCGGGCAATCAAAATCGCACAGTGATGTGCTCGGGCTGGAAAGCCCGAGCTACGGAAATCGCACACCCGCGGACTCCCGTCCGCGGCTCGCCTGACCGAACACCGAACACCGAACACTTCCCCCCTGCGTTTCCCTTCGCAGCTTCGCGGCTTCGCGTGAGACCAGCCGTCTGCTACTCACCCGCCCCAGTGCCGCAATCCCCAGACGCACAAAACGCCACAAACGCCAGGAACAGTGCTCGGGCTGGAAAGCCCGAGCTGCGGAAACGCGGCCGATTCGTGCCGATGAGTGGTGCAAAACTCGGGCTGTGCTTCCGGCAATCATTGCAGGACGTCGCCTGGAATTTCCCCGAATTCTCGACACAGCCGCGAAATTTCCCCCTGTCCCGATCTGATTGCGTTTATGATTTCCCGACGGTGAACAGTCACGGTGTTCGCCGTCGTCCCCACAGACACGGTATTCAGTGTGAAAGCCCCTGCCTTCAATGCCAGAAACCATTTCCACAGCAGCTCGCATCGCAATGTCACATTCAGAAGACGGCAGCCCGGACCAGGCCGGCTACGAAATCCGCCCGGCTCAGGTCGCTGATCTGCCGCAGCTGCAGGAACTGGTCGATCGTTTTGTGCAGGCCAATCGCCTGTTGCCACGCACCGCCGACGAACTGTACGAACTGGTGCCTTCGGGGTTCGTGGCTGTCGCAGGCCAGCGTGTCGTCGGCTTCGCTGCTCTGGAAATCTATTCCCCCAAACTGGCCGAAATCCGCAGCCTGGCGGTTGATCCGGAATTTCACGGACGCGGCATCGGACGTGGGCTCGTCAGCCGCTGCGTACAGCTGGCAGTCAGCCGCAATGTCCTCGAAGTCATGGCTATCACCTCCAGCGACGGTTTCTTCAAAGCCTGCGGGTTTGACTTCACACTGCCCGGCGAAAAGAAAGCCCTCTTCATCCAGACTCGCGACGAATACTGACTGAAAGTCCGCCACGGCCGCAACGCAACACGATCGGCGGGCAGGAATGCCGTGTTTTGCGAAGTACGGAGAGCTCGGGCTGGAAAGCCCGAGCTACAAAGGCCGTCCCCAAAAGCACGCGCAAAGCACCGCGTCTATGTGTCCGTTCGTGGTGCAGGAACAATGCACCACGGCCGCAGGTCAGGCGGGGCTACTCGCGAGCCTGACCGAAAATCAGTTCCAGTTCCTGATCTTCCTTCAGGCGCCGCGAACGAATTGTAATCACGTCCTTGACCAGCCGGCCACCACCCGGGACTCGAATCACAATCTGCACCTTGTTCTTCACCACGTCCAGGATGGTGCTGGACTCAAGCCGCCTGATGCTGCCACCTGGTACCGGGTAACCGGCGGCCCCCGGAGTCCTGGTGTCATAGGGCAGCTTCTGTTCGTAACCATCAGTGCCTCGCACCTTGCCCGACAGATCGCTGACGCGGTACTTTTTGACGTCATCCGGCAGTTTAACTTCGATCACGATCGAATAGGACTGTCTGGGCTGCGGCGCTGCGGGAATGGTAAAGGCCGTGAAACTGCCTTTGGTCACCGCGAGGCCATCCACCGGAATCTTCAGCAGCCCGCCCAGATCCGACGCATCTTCAGCCGGATCCTGCTGCCCGGTCATCGCCGCGAACGCATCTTCAGCCGTGGAACGCAGCCACGCATTCTCTGCCTGCTGCAGTTGTTTGGCCATCTGTTCAAGCGTGGAAGGCGACTGCAGGCTGGTGGAATTCAGATCATCGGCTGTTTCGACAAACGCTGCATCGTCCAGCACTTCTTCGTCACCCAGAGCCGCCTGCAGCGGACGGTCTTCAAAAGTCAGCATCTCCAGCACGTCAAAACCAAACAGCGGCAGCAGCACCAGCGCCGTCGCCCACATCGCCAGATGGAAAGTCATCGAGGAATACAGGCTGACGGCAGCAGCCGATGACAGCAAAACCACCAGCGGCCCGGACTGCTGGTCATCCGCAGATGGCTCGGCAGATGCGGTCTGAATCGCGACGCTGGTCACGTCCGCGACATCCTCTGCCACCGGCGCAGCCGGGGCAGCCGGGGCAGCCGGGGCCTGCCGAGGTACCGAATTGGGCTTCAGATTGTCCGAAGGAGCATTCATAGTGAACGGATTCCAGCCGTGAGCACCAGTGCACGCCGCGGCCTGAGTATAACCAAAGTCTGGTACAGAGCGAACGTGGAATCACCCTGGCACCGACAATCGACCGGTTTTGAGCCTTAAACCGGCCCCAAACAGGGGGATGACGGGGACACACCACTTTGAGCCGCCTGCACTGGACCGCCCCGGGGGCGAGCCGGCTGCGGCAGGCCCGGGTGTCCGGCATGGATAGAGATTCAAAAGTCCCCGTGCGGTTCCCTTCGCGGCTTCGCGTGAAGCAGCAGGGGCGTGTTTTTTCTCACGCGAAGACGCGAAGACGCGAAGGAAGAACGGGCGAGCCGCGTGCGGCTGAGGGGGGTGACGGGTGACGGGGACATACCACTTTATTGACGGGGACACACCACTTTGGGAGGCACGGGGGAACGGGGACACAGCACTTTGAACCGCCTGCACTGGACCGCCCAGGGGCGAGCCGGGTGCGGCAGTGCCCGGGTGTCCGGCATGGATGCCGCCACCGGCCGCAGTGCAACGAAACGCACACCCGCGGACTACCGTCCGCGGCTCGCCTTTGTGGTCGCACATTCGTGTCCACCAGCGTCCATCAGCGTTCATCAGCGTTCATCAGCGGTGCAAAAAAACCACAGCTGATTCGTGTTCATTCGTAGTGCAAAACACCCGCGCAATGCCCGGCCGGCTCAGAACCAGCGTTTGCGACGAAACAGCCAGCCGAGCCCCCCGGAGACGCACAGCATCAGAGCAATGGCGCCGGGATAACCCCACTGCCAGTGCAGCTCAGGCATGTGATCAAAGTTCATCCCGTAAAAAC
>JBJTPZ010000471.1:0-10709 GCA_046075365.1 Planctomycetaceae bacterium | reverse complement strand
ATAGTGCAGTGCAGCATAGGGCAGGTGAGCAGCCACGAGCAGCAGTATCGGGATCGTGGCCCCGCCCAGCACCGACACTGAATCTGAGGCCGGAGCTATCCCCCCCGAATGCTCCGCTGCCGCCGACTGATGCTGACTCATCAGAAATACCCTTTGCACAACACCAAAAACCACGGGCATCTAAATCGGATCAACCCATAAGGCCATAATCTTACCGATATCAGGCCCTTCGGCGGGGCAAAGTCCCCTTTCCTCGATGAATATGCACAATTCGGGTTGTCACTGCCGAAAGATTCGGAATTAACGGCATACCGCTCTGAGGCACAGCTCCTGAAAATACAGGATTACTTAGTCATCAATTCCCAACCGCTGCCAAAAACACCTGACCACTGTACAGTAGTGTCGGACTCACCTGAGCCCTCCTGCAGCTGCAGTACAGCAATGTCCCCCAGCCGCGGAAACAGCCACGCATTTGATGACCGGAAGTCGCGTTCATGAAACGAATGACCGGAATTCAGCACCACATACTTCGCACGGTTCAATGGATTTGGATGAATCAGCACCAGACCATGCTCGGCCGAATTCCATTCCTTCTGCCCGATCCGGATTCGCTCAGAATTCCAGACGACTGGCTGCCCATGCAGCTCAGGCAGCACCTTTGCCAGCACAGAATTCGAACCGGGATCTCCGAACAAAATCAGATGATGATCCTCAATCATCTGGTCCGTCAGATCCCGATCACTGACCACTCGCACATCTCCCCGAAACCACTTCGCAAAGTCGTTTTGAAACGTCTTCAGTGCACGCTCAGACCAGACACCAGCAGCGGAATTCAGCGGCACCCCTGTTCCGCGTACACACAAAAAGGAACCCATAAAGGCATCGTCAATCGGCCCCTGCAGCCCAGGACGCTTGCGCACATCCGGATTGCGCGCCAGAGCGCGTGACTCCTGATACCCCAGGACCGTCCACGCCCCGTCTGGCTGCTGCTGGAACCAGACATCCGGCAACAGCCCCTCAGCCGCACCACGCAGCTCCAGCTCGCTTCCGTCAATCACGACGGTGCCCGCTGTTTCTCGAGACAGCCGCAGCAGCGAAACATTTTCCGTCTTCAGTCGCAGGACATCAGTCTCACCGATCTCACCCTCCACTGTCGACGGCTGATAGACTCGCTGCTGCTCTTCAATCCGCAGCCAGTCACAGCGATTGTAACGCAGAGTTCTGGTGGTGAAGCGGATCTGCTTTCGCTGTCCATACTGCGGTCGACCGACCAGTGACTTCTCCAGATGAAACTCCATAAATTTTCGCCGACTGTCGGCGTCAAATTCATGCCCCATGCCTGCGCCAATCAGCACCTGCAGTGGCACCTTCAGTGAATCCGTCAGCTGCTGCATCGTCGTGCTGGCCAGCAGCTGCGGATCTTTCTCACCGCCATAGGTGACCACAGGCACATTGGCCGCATTAAGCGCATAGTCCACTGCGTCATAAATACCCAGCGTCTGATGCTGCGCCCAGGGCAGTCGATTCTGCTGCGAGTCCTTCTTCTGGTACCGATAGAAATCAACAAAGCCGGCACCGGCGCCAACCGAGCACCACTGATCAGGATGATGCAGTCCCAGATGCCAGGCACCCGCACCACCCATCGAAAACCCATGCAGTACAATTCGATTTTCGTCAACACGAAATCGGCTGCGCAGATCCGCAAGAGCCTCAAACACGTCCGTCTCACCCGACCAGCGGTACGCATTGTTGCCACGACCATAAACATCCAGTTGCAGCCACTGGCCCGGGCGCTCATTCTTCGAGGTCGCCGGCCCCTTGCCGTCCATCCGGTCGATGAAGTTCACTTCATTCATCTGGTCAGCGCGACCATGCAGAACGACATGCACCGGCCAGCGTTTTGCCGAGACCGGATCCACCCCCTCGGGAAGTGTCAATGCATACGGCTGCACAGATCCATCCACCACACTGACATAACCCCGGATCGTCGTGCCGACTCGCAGGTTCCAGTCCGGAGCCCCCTCAGACAGTCGCCCGGCTCGCCGAAGTCCCTCGGCCAGAACTCGCTGGAGCTGTCCCACCCAGGCGGCCTTCGGGAACTCGCCAAATCGCAGCATCCACGTGGCTGCCTTCTCATAAACCTGCACGTCGGCCAGCAGCTGATGCCCCTGAGCTGTCTGCAGCTCCGCACGCTCGCGCAGCCGCAGCAGCTCAGATCGCAGCTGCAGCAGCAGCAGCTCTGCATCCGCCAGCTGCTGTGCTGATGGCTGGAACACAGCGTCCTGCCCAGAAACAGTCGCGGCTGGAAACAGCCACGTCAGCAGGATCGCCAGCATCAATCCCGATCGCAGCATGGCGAGGGCAGCCCCGCGACATGCAAAGCACCGCTCAGCCATTACCACGTCTCCACCGAGAGTCTGTCAGGCCAGAATTCCGTTCACAATTTGCCCATGTACATCCGTCAGACGGTAGTCCCGTCCCTGAAAACGCCATGTCAGGCGAGTATGGTCCAGCCCCAGCAGGTGCAGCAGGGTCGCGTTCAGGTCGTGAACATGCACCGGATTCTCTGCCACGTTGAAACCCAGTTCGTCCGTGGTTCCCCACACCGTGCCACCTCGAATTCCGCCACCCGCCAGCCACAGACTGTAACAGCGGTTGTGATGATCACGGCCGTCACTGCCGCCCTGGACCATCGGAGTCCTGCCGAATTCACCACCCCAGATGACCAGCGTGTCCTGCAGCAGACCCCGCTCTTTCAAATCCTGCACCAGCGCCGCACTGGCTCTGTCTGTATCCTCGGCGTTCTTGCGAACCGCCGCCGTCAGATTACCGTGCTGGTCCCAAACCTCATGAAACAACTGCACAAATCTTACGCCACGCTCCGCAAGGCGTCGCGCCAGCAGGCAGTTGCGAGCAAAATTGGCTTCATTCGGGTCCTTGATCCCGTACCGTTCAAGAGTCTCCTTCGATTCACTGCCGATGTCCATCAGCTCAGGAGCACTGGACTGCAGACGGAATGCCATCTCGTAACTCTGCACTCGCGCCGCAATCTCGGGATCACCCTCGGACTGCAGGGCCAGCTGATTCAGCCGCTGCAGGGCATCGAGTGAAGCCCGCTGAGTCTCGGAGTCAACCCCGGACGGATTCGAAAGATACAGCACCGGATCGCCCTTGCTGCGAAACGGAATCCCCCCATACATCGTCGGCAGAAATCCACAACCGTAATTGCTGGCCCCGCCGCTGGTGCCCTTCGCACTGGTCAGCACAACAAAGCCCGGCAAATCCTGCGACTCACTGCCCAGTCCGTACAGTGTCCACGACCCAAAGCTGGGTCGACCGAACTGCTGAGATCCCGTGTTCATCATGATTTGCGCAGGAGCATGATTCACGGCCTCGGTATGCATCGAACGGATCAGACAGATGTCGTCCGCAATCGCACCCGTATGCGGAAGAACTTCGCTCAGCTCCATCCCGCACTGCCCGTGCTTCACGTACGGAAACTTCGGACCCAGCAGCGCGGATTTCGGGTTGATGAATGCAGCCCTGTACCCCTGCAGCAGTTCAGCAGGAGGCAACTGGCCGTTGCGGCGAGTCAGTTCAGGTTTGGGGTCAAACAGTTCCAGATGGCTGGGCGCTCCCGCCTGAAACATGTAGATCACACGTTTGGCTTTAGGAGCAAAATGGGGCTGTCGCGGTGCCAGCGGCCCGGTTGCCTGAACGTCCGGCGCGGACTGGCCGGCCTGACTTTCGCCGGCCATCAGCGACGCGGCCGCCATCGCCCCCAGACCGACCCCGCAATCCCGCAAAAACCAGCGTCGTCGCAGCATCTCAATCGCCCGCTGCGCCGCCTGAGCCCCCATTTGACTGACCATGGGTCGCCTCCCGTTTGACACTTAACCCCACTGCTCAATTTCCACCGCCGGCGGCATCGCCGGAAGATTCACAATTTCCGCTTCACCAGTCTCTGTATCATACACCGCAACCGTCGGACGACGAAACATCCAGCCCGACACTTCCCCCGGATTCACAAACAGACGACCATGCCGATCCCGCGCAATGCTGGGGCGATGCGTGTGGCCAAAAATCACCACATGTGACTCACCCAGACAGTCCCGCACGTCCTGCAGCTGATGACACATCAGAAACCGGACGCCGTCCGAGGACTTCCAGCAGAGCGGCGGATCTCCCAGCACTCCCACAATCTTCATCCCGCCCGCAATCCCTGTGCGATTGCCATCGTTGTCACCATAGCAGGCAACCACCTGTCCATGCAGCTTGCGCATCGAAGGCACAACCAGCGGTGAAACAAAATCACCCGCCAGTAAAACCGCTCGACACCCTACGGCATTGAACAGCCCGATCGCGTGCCGCAAATTATCCACGTTGTCGTGGATGTCCGCCATAATGCCAATCTTCATCGCCGCGTCCCGCCAGCCGCAAGGAGAAAACTCATTCACTTCGCCGCAGGGAATCGCGAACGCAGCCACTGCACTCGAGCCAGCTCAGGATTCTCGGCCACATCGGCCTCGGCCAGCACCAGCGCCGCACCCTCCGGATCGCCGAACTCCAGCAGACACTCCGCTTCATTCATCATTGCGGAAAACCGATTTCGATCCTCCGGATACTGACGCCGATGATTCCTCAGCGTCTGCACGGCCGTGCCATATTCGCCTCGTGAAAACTGGCTCAGTGCCGTCCAGTAAAGAGTATCCCCGACGGCGCTGCGCTGCACACTCAAAATCGATTCAGGCAACGGCAGCCGCCCAACCGCCTCCTTGCCATCAATCGAAAACGACAGTTCAACCACCTCCTGCAGACAGGCGACGCGAATCTGCTGCAGTTCCTGAATCATCGACAACTCAAAATTGCCGCCAATCTGCCGGATGCGAGCCAGCAGCAGCCGTCGCGACGGCTTGCCAAACAAAGCGTCAGACTTTTCCAGCAGCTTCGCAGCCGCTTCTGCTTTCATCTGGGCGAGCTGTTCTTTAGTCAGTTTGCTCTCATCCACATTTGGGTCCGTCATCATCTTGTCCAGGTCAATCGATTCACGCTCAAAAGGACTGTCGAACGGACGCAGCAGCTGCGTCAGAGCCTGTCGCTGCGTTTCATCCAGAGTGGCAGCAGCCGCAATCCGCTGCTCAGGAATTGGCCAGATCCGAATTCCGGCCACCGGCCAGACAGATTCGATCGCACCCGCCACTCGCTGCAGCAGCGGCCGAATCTCACTGGTCCCGCCCGCCAGCTCGTCGTAAAGCACCAGCGAGTCCGCTGCGTCCAGTCGCTGCTGCAGAACCAGCATGCGAGGAGCAGCAGCGGAGGGATGTGACGGCACCAGCACAGCGGCCGTCTTCCAGCGTTCCAGACCGCTGATCTCACTTAACCCGGCAGGAGATTTCGGCAGCACCGCACTGTCGTCAGCTCGCGGGACCGGAACACCTCGGAGCGGATCAAACAGCAGCACCTCAGAACCGACAATCACAGCCACCAGTCGCTCTGCCGTTTCCACAAACGAACCGGTCGCCGCAGCGGGTGTTTGAGGCTGCAGGATCAGGGAATCAACCTGCCGCTGCCGCAATGCCTCAGTAAAAGCCCAAATACGATCGTCCACAGTGCCACGACCCGTCAGCAGCGACTCGTAAAGGCCCACCGGCAGGCGATTTTCTGAGTCCGCGGTCAGTGCCATGTTGCGAATCACATAACGAAACAGGGCCGTCACACGCCGGGCTTCGGCTGACCCCTGGTCAGCATCCGCCGGAATTTGTTTCCAGATGGATTCCGTCAGTCCCTTCAGCAGCATGCTGTCACGAATGTAGATCACGTCATTTTCGGAAAACCTCACGGCTCGAGCAGTCCGCAAAGCGCCTTCGGACAACAGCGCGGCATTGGCGTCACTGACAGCCAGAGCCTTCACGTCAGCTTCACCGCAGGATGCCAGCCACGAATTCATCGCGTTGACGACGGAATCTCGGCGAGTCTGAGTGGCAAGAGACTCAGGGGCAACGCGCCGCACCGCAGCATTCAGCCGGTCACGACACTCATCCTTCGCCTCGGCCTCGGCGGCCGCAGCAGCGTCTGCTGCCTGCTGAGAATCCTCTGCCGCCTGCTTTTGCGATGTTCCGCAGCCTGCCAGTACACATGACACCAGCAGGCCCTGCAGGAATTGAACAGCAACTGTACCAGTTTTCCAGGCAGTCATCGCCAGGCCCCTGAGAATTTCAGTTCAGTGACAACACCACATCTCGAAATCGAGTCAATTCGGCCAGCAGCTGTTCCAGCTGATCCAGGACCACCATGTTGGGACCGTCGCTCAGCGCGGTGTCAGGGGCCGGATGAGTCTCCAGGAAGACCGCATCACAGCCTGCTGCGACAGCAGCCCGCGATAAGGTTGGAACCATTTGACGCTGACCCCCAGTGGTCGCTCCGCCAGGCAGCTGCACACTGTGAGTCGCATCATAGACTACCGGAACCCCGAAAGACTGCATAATCGGCACACAGCGAAAGTCGTTCACCAGCCGGCCATACCCGAATGTCGAACCACGCTCAGACAACAGAATGTTGTGCAGACCGCGAGCCCGACACTTCTTTACGGCATGAACCGTATCTTCGGGGGCGACAAACTGGGGTTTTTTGACATTCACGCAGATATTTCGAGCGACCGCGGCATCTGCTGCCGCGACGATCAAATCCGTCTGACGTGCTAAAAATGCAGGAATCTGCAAAATCGAACAGACTTCCGCACACGCCGCAGCCTGCCCACTCTCGTGAATGTCAGTGGTTGTCGGCAGGCCGGTTCGCTGCCGCACCAGATCCAGCATCCGCAGACCGTCCTCAAGGCCCGGGCCCCGATAACTGTCAACACTGGTTCGATTCGCCTTGTCGAAACTGGACTTGAACACAATCTGGTAACCAAATCGGTCACGCAGCTGCGCCAGACGCTCGGCGATACCCAAAACCAGCTGCTCGGATTCCATGACACAGGGACCCAGAATGAACAGCAAAGGCTGCCCTGTGCCACACTGATAACTGCCAATCCTGACAGTATTGACGGGGTTGCCTGACATCAGATCTGTCCGTCCAGTGCCATTTGGTGGAAACAATGCACAATCTGGTCCTGATTCTCCAGCAGCCAGTCAATCGAAGGTTCGTTTCGCAGCGCCTTGCCAATTGCCCTGGCCGTGGCTTCTCTGTGAGTCCTGAAGAGAATTTCGTAGTTCACGTCCTCTGCAGTCAGCACCGCCGGATCCAGCCAGATGGAAATGATGATACCCAGATCGTTCACTTTCTCCTTCGGAATCACTCCCGCACGCACAGCGTCCAGTACGCCGTTTGCCACGGCCGCCTGCACCGTGCCCATCAGAATGTTGGTGTACTTCTCTTTGTTCACGGTGACTTTGCTGACCATTACCGTGACCGGACGCACCTGCACATCACAGTTCAGCAGGGCAAAGACGCGTGAATGTCCGCGAGTCTGATCGCCCATCAGCTGAGCAATCGCGGCACCCACAGGACCATCCAGTTCCCCAATCACAACCTCTGGCTCTGCGGCTGACCAGCCCGCCTCGTCCTCAACCAGAGCCTCGCCAGTGCGCAGAATTATCCTGTCCGCCATAAATCGAAACCTTTATCGAGCAGCTGAATGTCTGAGTTTTCAGGTTTGGAGTTTCCCGTGAGCCACGCCGGTGAATAGTACGGTTGAACGCTGATGACTGCCAGGCTCAGGCCGCCTGCCAGGCTCGACATAACGGGATTCTCGTACGAAATCTCAGCTTTGGATCCCCGGCCACACTGCTGTCTGCGGTTTCTCACTGCAGCCCCGGACGTTCCCGACTTTTCCTGCAGACGGGACCGTGACGACTTTCCCGGACCCATCCTGCAGGATTGGGCGATTGAGCAGCCCTGGACGTTTGGTGCCCCGCACTCCAGCCTGTATCATTCGCGGAATCTTCACAGGCCTCGCTCCCTCGCGAACGTGAAAACCAACCTCTTTCTCAGCAAGTGATTTCGTCGCTATGGACGAATTGATGCACGAGTGCGGCGTAGCTGCCGTCTATCACCTGAACAATGCCGGGCTCAGTCCGCTCATTCCGCGGCTGAAACTTCCGGATCGCTCAGTCGTTGACCCGGCCACCGAAGACCCGCAGACTGTCCGCAATCGCGCCTCCAGACTTGTGCCCGGCATGCTGCTGGACATGCAGAATCGCGGACAGCTGGCTGCCGGCATCACCAGCTTCAATTCCTCACGACTGCAATTACTGCACACACACAAGGATGTGGGTGGTGTCCCGGAAGTCTTCAGGCTGAATCATGAAGACCGCTACCGACAGTTAATGGCTGAACACGCCGGCCAGGCTGCCATCGGACATGTGCGGTATGCCACCTGCGGCAAGGATGACCCCAGCTACGCACAGCCCTTCGAACGGCAGCACATCGCACGCTCAAAATGGTTCAGCTTTGCCTTCAACGGTCAGCTGGCAAACTACATGGAGCTGCGCGATGAAATTCTGCAGACGACAGACTTTCATCTGACTCGCCAGACCGATACCGAAGTCCTGCATCACCTGATCTCACACGAACTTTCCGGCAATCCCGAAATTACTCCCGTACAACTGCTCCAGACTCTGCACAGGAAAGTGGACGGGTCCTGGAACATCGTGTTCCTGAATGCTCGCGGACAGATGTTTATTTCACGGGATCCGCTGGGCATGCGGCCTCTCTGCTACGCTCACGAGGGCGCCCTGTTCGCGGCAGCCAGTGAAAGTGTGGCCCTGACGCATCTCGGGTTCGCGGAAAGCAGCATTCAAAATGTTGAACCTGGACATGTCGTCGTGGTTGATGGACAGTCTGTTCGCGTTCACAAATACGCTGAAAGCCCGCGCAAGGCTCACTGTTTCTTTGAATGGATCTACTTTGCCAATGCCGGCAGCACCTTTGACAATGCCGGCGTCTACCTGTCTCGCAAACGTCTCGGGGAAGAGCTGGCCAAACGGGAAACTTTGCCAGTTGGCGACGACGTCATTGTGGTGCCTGTGCCCGATACCGCCAAAGCAGCCGCGGACAGCATGGCCTTTCAGCTCAAAGTCCCATCGCTCGAAGGGCTGATCCGCAACCGCTACATCGGACGTACCTTTATTGAAGGCAACAACCGCGCTGACAAAGTTCGCATGAAGTACACTCCGCTGCCAGAGATCATGGAAGGCAAGCGAGTCCTGCTGGTGGATGATTCCATCGTACGAGCAACGACGCTGCGTGAACTGCTGGCCCTGCTGAAAGCTCGCGGCAAGGCCAGCGAAATCCACGTTCGAATTGCCTGCCCGCCGATCATTGCACCCTGCTTCTACGGCATCGACATGTCCACGGTCAGCGAATTGTTCGCGCCCGGCTTCATGCAGGGAACCGTCATTACGGCCGCCGAAGAACAGGCCATGGCCCGATTCATCGGAGCAGACAGTCTGCATTACCTGCCCGTCGAGGCACTCTCTGCCTGCGTCGGATTGCCCGCTGAATCGCTCTGTCGCGCCTGCGTCAATGGCGTCTATCCCACTGTCGCCGGTGAGTCTCTCTACCAGAAGGCCCTGCAGCAGTGCGGGAAATCCGGTACCGACTGCCGCAATGATGCAGAATCCCAGCAGCGGATCTTCCGCTGACAACCCTCCCCTATGGAATACGAAAAACTGAGACAAGAGATCGCTTTCGCCGCAGCCCGACTGATGGCCTGCCGACAGTGCAACTCCTACACTCAGGCTCGCTGGGCCGCAGCCCGCTCGATCACTCGCAGCTATCTGCCACCCGAATCGCTCCCCACAGACCTCGAAATCCGCATGGCACTCGAACAGCAGGTCGCCGCCGACAGTCGCCTGCATGCTGCTGATCCGTCCCGCACAGATCAGCGCTGGCAGTACTTCCTGTCGCTGCTGCTGCCGCTTGAAAAAGTTGTACAGGATCGTGAGTCGCACCCCGAAGGTGATGTGCTCTATCACAGCCTGCAGGTCTTCGAGCTGGCTCGCGAACGCTGCCCCTGGGACGAAGACCTGCTCCTTGCTGCACTCCTGCACGATGTCGGAAAAGGCATCGATCCCCGCGATCACGTCAATGCCGGGCTGGCGGTCCTGCGCGGGCGAGTCTCCGATCGAGTCCTGTGGCTGATTGAGAATCACGGGTTGGCTCAGCGAGTTCTTGATGGTACCGCCGGAGCCCGCGCCAGACGTCGACTGGGCACTGCTGACGACGCCGAAGCACTCGATCTGCTGGCCGCCTGCGATCGCGAAGGCCGGCTGCCCGGGCGCAACGTCTGCACTCCCGAAGACGCCCTCCAGTTCCTGCAGGATCTTGAAGCCGAAAACGCCGACTGAATCCAGGGTTAATGAAAACGAATCGCCGTGGCTTCCCATGTGCCATGCACGCGAATATTCACCAGCAGCCCGATCGCCGCGTAGGTCGACAGCAGACTGCTGCCGCCATAACTGCAAAGTGGCAGCGGAGTCCCCGTGATGGGCAGCAGGCCCACGGTCATGGCCGTATTTAGCACCACCTGAACTCCGATCAATGTCGTAATGCCGACGGCCGTCAGACGCGCCCAGGGCTCCTGAGCACTCGCTGCGATCCCAAATCCTGACCAGATCAATACCCCATACAACAGCAGCACCAGCGCACATCCGGCCAGCCCAAAACGCTCGCCAATCATCACAAAAATAAAGTCTGTACGTGATGCC
>JBJTPZ010000470.1:0-3389 GCA_046075365.1 Planctomycetaceae bacterium | reverse complement strand
GAATGACGGTGCTGGTCTCATCGTAAGTCAGAATGGTCTGCTCCAGGAGGACATCATCCGAAACAGATCCTGCTTCAGAATAAGACGATTCTGTCAGGTCATAGCCCAGAGACTGCGTCACGACGCGGTTCAGGCTATCATAGGCGACTTTCGTGAACAGATGGGATCCGGCCGGCAGAGACTTGAGGGTGTTCCCAGCCGCATCAAACCATGCGTTACTGGTCAAGGCGGTCGTAACATTCATCCCATACGACTTTGTCTGATACACTCGGCCACGTTGATCAAAGAAGGTTTCAATTCGAGACAGGATCGTTCCCGATGCGTTGGTATCACGAGACTGCTGGGTCACGACGCGATCAAAATTATCGTAGGTCGATTCCGTGAACACACTTTCCGGAGCGGTGACTGTCAACAGGCGATTTCGCCAGTCATACGTTTGCGAGGTGACACGAGTTGTGCTGGCGTCGACATAGGCTGTAGACAGAGTCAGGTTGCCGTCACCGCCGGGATCACCATTGTCGTACTCGCCCGCGGAGACCTGGACCATGTTGTTACCGAGAGCACCGCCTCCGGTCGGGTCTGTCCACGACGCGCCAATATCGTCAGTGCCAACATACTGACCGATCGGCAGATTTCGGACGTCTGCCACGGAAAACGAGATTGTTCCTCCGGGTGATTGTGTGCGATTTCGCCGCTTCATCACATCATAGCCCAGCAAGGTCTCATCGTAGTTTGTGCCAGACGAACCGGGACCCGATGCAGGAATTGTGTGGTAGACTCGCTGTGACGCCAGCAGGCAGCAGTCGGTGTACTGGAACGTCATCCAGCGCACATAACTGGACTGAGCAAAAGTGTCCGTTGGCTGCAGCTTCCCAGAAGCCGATGCTCGCACAGCCCGGATGACGGCGATCGGCTTGCCGGATTTGTCGAACTCACGGATTTCGACAGGATTGATCAGTGTAAAGGTATAGCTGGGGGCGGAGCCTGTAGCGTATCCCGTTGCCGTTCGGACGGTTTGATGGGCATCATCGTAAACGGTCCAGACGGCTGATCTCACACTTGTCGCCACACCTTCCACGTCAATGGTGTGTTGTGGTCCAAGCTGTTGAGTGATACGGCCCTGCGGATCACATTCGTAATCCGTGAAAGGTTCAGACCGCCGCCGGACGGAGTATTCCAGCCAGACGGAGCACCAGAAACGACAGACGTATCCATATCGTCGATCTGTTGGATCAGCGTACCCGTGAAGGCCACCAGGCTCCTGAAGAACTTGATGAACTGGAGCCCCAGGAAGAGGAACTCGAAGACGAAGAGGGGACACTCGAACTGGAAGAACTGCTGCTGGAGGAAGAACTCGATCCACCGCTTGATGAACTGGAGCTGAAGGAGCTACTGCTCGAACTGGATGATCCACTCGTTCCGGAAGAACTTGAACTGCTGTCCCATCCGCTCGACGACATAGGCCCTCATCCTGCAAATATGACATAGTCAAGTCCGGAATCGCCGCAACGTAGAGGTGCCTCGCCATCCGTGGCGTAGGCTACAATCCCTATGGTGAACAGTCAAACTGAACGGTGTGAGATTTTATCTCTATAATTACGATAGTGCAGCGACGTCGTATGAACTTAAGGAGGAACGGTGGCTGGAAAAGACGCAGGTTCCGGCATGATCGGATGCAGGAGTGCTCACAATGTCCGTCTCTTCGGTTGGATGGCGAGCCAACAAATAGGCAGGTTCTCACCGTTCGCGTCCACACCTTCCCTTGGCCTGCCAAACTGGCAAAACGCATAACCCATTGACCAGCAGGACTTTGCGTCTTCTAAAAAGGCGCGACATTTTTCGAGGAGTTATGAAGAGGGTTCCTTCCGGGGAGCTAAATTCTGTCAGCGAACTTTCGCCGACAGCCAGGTTAACAGAAAACGCCGAGAGTGTCCCTCTCGGCGTTTTTCTTTGGACGCCAGTTTTTCGCAGGATTTCTGACACAACCGCGAACTCCCCCGATGTCTCTGGTTCTCTGTTCAATTCCGGATCCCCGACAGATCCCCCCGGAGGTCGCATGCGTCTCGCGAAAATGTGGGCCAAAACTCTCTGACTCTCTGATCAATAACGTTCTCCGTGTTAACAACCTTTCGCTCGGTGAGTAGCGGTATCGACGGATAACTGTCAAACGGGCAGGTGCAGATGGTCGTGAAAAACGGCTTTCCGTTCTTCACGACGTGTGCGATTCTTGACGCCTTGACTGTATTGCAATTTGCAATACAATATCGGCAAGGAGAAACGACGATGTCCAAACGTACAAGCCCGACAACCAGCGAAAAGGCCAGCCCTTTGATGGTTCGCCTGGATTCGGAGAGTAAACAGGCACTGACTGACGCTGCAGAATTGCGCCGGATCAGCGTCAGTGATTACGTCCGAACGGTGACCGTTGCTCAAGCTCGTCGGGAGGTTGCCAGTGCCCGTGAGCAGACGGTTCTGCTAAGTCCAGACGAGCAACTGGCTTTCTGGCGGGCTCTGCAAGCCCCACCGAAACTTACACCCGCCCAAAAACGGCTGGGAGCCATCATGCGGGGCGCGAAATGACCGGGGTCGCGTTGCCTCCGGGGTTCTCGCTCGAACCGCTGCAGCGAAGTCATCAGCGGCGTCCATTTGATTGTGGCCAGGGCGAGGTCAATGACTGGCTGCACACGAAGGCACTGCAGCATCAGGACAAGCGACTCTCCGCCACGAAAGTTCTTCTCGACCCAGACCACGCAATCGCTGGCTTCTACACGCTGGCGACTGGGCAGGTTGATTTTGGTGACCTGCCCTCCGATCTCGCGCGAAAACTACCGCGACGAGCGCTGCCTGTTGCAATCCTCGCATGGCTGGGAGTGAGCATAACCAGACAGGGCCAGAAGCTGGGTGATCTGCTGCTGGCACAGGCTCTGCGTGATTGCTATGAAGCGGGCCAGACGTTTGCGTTCGTGGCAGTCCTCCTTGACTGCGTTGACGATCGGGCCAGGGCGTTCTACGAGCGATGGGATTTTTCTGAACTGCCGGGCAATCCTTATCGCCTCTTCCTGAGTTCGCAGACACTCACGGCGATGATAACGTCGCCCGCCCGGTAAGAATAGCTGAGTTGAACTGGGTGCGCGCGAATCAGGGAACGTGGACGAATCGCATCACGGTCAGTGTGCATCACGACTCCGAGGAGAGCAACTCTCGGCAGGCACGCCGCTGTCGTCTCCAGCAAGTCAACCCCGCCATTCTCTGGAATTGCCGCAGAACCAAATGCTCGCGGCCTTCCGCAACTTTTGGCAGGAACAAAATCTCTTCCTGAATTTCGGGGGCGAGGTTGGTCAGATTCATGATCTGCGTCACTCGAGCACGCGTGACGTGCCCCAGGCGGG
>JBJTPZ010000469.1:0-1784 GCA_046075365.1 Planctomycetaceae bacterium | reverse complement strand
GATCGAGGCGACGGCGGGCTGTCAGCTGCAGTTTGAGGATTTTGGGGAGCGCGGGATTGCGGCGGTCGATGCGACTGGCAGGGGCATTGAAAACCGGGCCGTTGATGATGCACAGGTTGTCAGCGTCCGTCAGGTGTCTGACGGCCATGGTCTCGAGGCGATTCCAGAGTCCGTTGGCTTGTGAGTTTTGATTGAACAGATGGTGCTGGGGTACGCAGTTGGTGAAGTGGAAGGAATCGTCGCCGTTGCGGCGGGCTTCAGCGGGGGTGGTACCCCACTGCAGGTCTTCACGGCGGGTCAGGTGGCCGCGGTCGAAGGGATTGCCGGTGCGGTCCTGCGGTCGCCCCGGAATGCCGCCGGCGTAGAACGGGTGATCCAGCTGTGCCTGCGGCAGCACTTCGTCAACTCGCAGATCACGAATGAAGTCGGTGCCCTGCGCTGTTGTTTTTTGTTCGCGCGGTCGGATATTGGCGGCAGAGAAGAACGCGAGCGAGCGGTCCTGGTTCATGATCACGCTGTAGTTCCAGTATTTCAGTTCCGTGGTGCCATCCTGCAGTGTCAGGGGACGCCCAAAGCGGTTTCCGGCGATTTCGGGGAGCTGCAGTCGGCAGCCCTGGCCCGGAAAATCCGGCTGGTAGCCGTTGCGAAGGTGGTAGCTGGTGCGGTCGATGCGGACGGATTCGGCGACATCAGGCCGATCGTTTGCCGCCGGTGGTGTCTGCGGAGCGGGTGTGGCTGGAACGGCGGGGTGCGGGGTCTGAAGTCGCAGGTCGAATGTCAGCGGCACGACGATGGTGGCCTGACCATCAGCCTGCCGGGTAACTGTGGTGGTGTGGTCTGTGGCCGGGCGGAGCATGTTTGGGGATTGTGTTTCGGTGAGGGGGGCCTGGCCCGCAGTGTTGACCGCCTGCACCAGCGGGTGGCTGCCGTGCCGGGTGGTCAGCCACTGCAGGATGCTGCTGATTCGTATGCCTTCGTTGGCGATCCAGTCGATGGCAGCGTCGCCCATGGCGGCTGTCCACGGGCGGCCGTTTTTGGCGAGCGGCACATTGTTTTTGGAAACGCGGGGCACCGCCTGGTGGTGCAGGGCCACGACATCCCAGCTGGTGTTGAAAACGGGAGAACCTGACGAACCGCCGACGGTGTCCGTCTGGTACCAGACCCATGGTTCGCCGGCGGCATATTTCAGCAATCGATTTTCGCGAACGCAGATCTGCTGAGGTTCACCGCGAGGATGCTGAATGATGGTCAGGTATTCGCCGATGAAGGCTTTGCCGGGTTCGGGGTTCAGGGTCAGCCAGCCGAAGTCGGTGAGGTCAGTGCCTTCTGCTGAGCGGGAGTCGACAGCGACAAGGGCGAAGTCGAGGGCCGGGTGAATCACTGGTGCCGGATCGGTGCGAAAGCTAAATGTGGCTGGTGTCAGTTCGCGACCGGTGACTGAACGCTGGTAATTCAGCTGCAGCAGGCTTTCGGCGGCAGTCTGGGCTGAGGGAAAAACGTGCTGATTTGTGAGCAGTACGCCGGGGGCTACCAGGAATCCGGTGCCGTAACCGGTCAGGCGACCGGCGCTGCGAATTGTGATGCGACCGACGGCACGAGCGCGTATCAGTCCGAGTGCGAGATAGCTGATGTCGGTGAGGTCATTGCCGGCGAGGATGCGTTCCAGACGCTGGTCTGCGACGGCTGAGTTGCCGGTGGTGCGGGCGACAAGGTCACGCCGCTGGAACTGTTGCGCAATGTCAGCAGGGGCAGTCCCCGGCAGATCCCGCAGTGCCCTGCGGGAC
>JBJTPZ010000468.1:0-7414 GCA_046075365.1 Planctomycetaceae bacterium | reverse complement strand
AAACGCTTCCGAGCAGCCACCGAGGAATTCCTGCGAACAGATCTGTGACCCTTCAGCAGCGGCTGTTCTGATCGGTCTGTGTGGATTACAGCGTATGGTGGCAACAGCACATTCCTGCCGATGGAATCAGCAGGTTCCAGGTCACCAGAGCGGCGGCGTCAGGGTGTTGACGCCGTTCCCACGGGCTCGACGCAGCCTGTTTGTGCGTGTGGAGTTCTGATTCTGCTCAGTTGTGGTCGTGGGCTGTGCTGCACAGCAGAGTGGTGGCGTCGCGAGTGTGCGTGAGAGGCAGATCGGAGTCGCCGTCCACGGCAGTGTCGCGTTTCGCTCCGCGAAACGTGGCTTCTGTGGGACATCACCCCGGAACGTGCGATACAGCTGTCAGGGCCGTTCCTTTCGCGGAGCGAAAGGCGACTATCCGCAGCCAGTTTGTCGCGTTTCGCTCCGCGAAACGTCCCACCCTCCGTCCGCTCGGCGACCAAAACTCAACGCCACCCTATGGCTCACTCTTTCCCCCCACACCCAGCCAGGAGGTCCCGGTGGCGTTCAGTTTGGAATAGAGGAACCTTTGTTGATCGATCCGAATTCAGCGGGACTGCCGAAGCAGCTTCGGTCGGTCGATCAGGAAGCAATCCGTGCTGCACCAGGTATGCCGATAGACTTACGGCGGCATGACCCGAGAAACAGGCGACGGCCGCAGCGACAGGTCAATGGCAGTTCCCAGCGCTGCAGGTTGACAACGTCCGGTCGCGGTCCAGGATCGTGTTCCGTCGTCGCTGCCAGCCAGTCACGTACCGTGTGCGGGTTTCCGAGGCCCCCGCGATGGCATTCACGGATTCGCCGCTGAGTAATTCCCAGACGCTGTGCAGGGTCCCGCATGGTCGTCCGAAAACGACGCATCCAGCGACACAGCTCAACCCGTCAGAGTCTGCGGCGGGATCCAGTCAGCGGCCTACGGAGTGGTCACAGTTTGAGCCATCACACACCTCCGTTCACGATTCGAGGAGGCTATGGATGACCGGTTCTGCTGGCATCGATCCTGCGTGTACCACTTCAATAGAAGTCCCGTTCTCGTCGCCTGACGAAAAAGCTCAGCAGCTCGCGACGACGAGATTGTCCATGCAAACTGACTCTATCGCGAGTCTGCTGCATCGTCTGGTTCGGCGTGCCATTTTGACATCCTGAACTTTTCGGAGGCCACTTGACTGCGGCGGGTTTGGTACGTCCGAAACGCTTCATCGTACTTCTGGGCGCGGGAGTAGCAATAAATACCCCGCCCGACCGCGGCCATGATGAACACCACCCCGAACAATGGGAAAACCAACCGGGCGATGGCGAAAGGGCCGAAATCTGGCGCCCCACTGGTGATCGACACCGCCATCGCCAACCAGATCGCCCCGAACACCCCCCCGACGACCGCAGTCCCGATGCCCATGCCGGCCGTCGGGACATGGCGGAGGCCGTAGCGGTTGGCGATGAGGTACTGCTGCCGCTCGATCTCCCACTCCCGGGCGAGACGGGCGAGTTCGGTCTCGTGTCGGAACTCGGCCAACTGCTCGGACAGGTGCTGGCCGAGTGGCTGTTCGGCCGCAGCAGTCCCGCCGGCCAACAGCGCCGCTTTCGCCTGCTGGAACTCCACGTCGCTGAGGGTGCCGCCGCGGCGGAGATCTTCCAGCTTCTGTAGCTCGTCAGCTATGCTCATGAGGCTCCTCCACCTTCCGCCGCCGAACTTGTTTTTAGACGGATCAGCTTAAACTTTGCAGACCGCACTCATGCAGCCTGTAACGCAGGCTAACCTCGATCGTCAGTTGAATGATAACGGGCACTTGCGAGCGGATCAAGAATCTTGTGCAGTGCCAGGCTGTTTCGGTCCAGCCTCACCACACCCGCATCTCAGAACATCAATCAGATAGTTCGAATCCACGCGACTCTTTTGGCGTGGATCGGTACCAAACCAGAAACACGCAAAGCCTCAGTGTTTTTGGGGACCCGGTGCAACTTGAAAAACGACTCGATTTTGGCTGCGCGACGCGAGATACGACACTGCTGGCGATATGGTTCGAGTTGCAAGCGAGTGGCGAACTGCAAAGAATTGGCCAGAATTCGTAAAACCGCGAAAAACGAAGGTGTTGCAGCGGAGAGGACAGGATAGCGGGGGATCCTTCTGCAGAGAGGCTTTGAGCGATCGCCGCCGGGATTCGGCAGCGTTGGAAAGTCTGCCAGGAGCGAGTTCGGCAAAACAGCCGTCCGCAAGCAAAGAAGTGGAAAAAGGTCCTTCAGGTGTTTGTGTGGGCAGGCCGCTTTCTCCAGCTCCACCAACAAAGGCAGTTCTGCCGTTCGCCTGCACCAGCCATCGGTCGCCAGCTCTTGCGAGCGACCGATGGCTGACTCCGACGAAGGCAGAACGCCTGGGTCTTTGAACAAATTCACATCACCCAAATTCGTGGAACACGATGGTCGGTCCAGGCGTCTTTCTCACTCGAATGCTGAGCCTCATTTGCCCACTCCTCAACGCCTCGACCCACAAGTTTCCCGGATGGACCAGGTCAAAGGGTGGTAACTTACCTTGCTGGACGGCAAAATGGCTGTTTTGACTGATGCAAGACATTTTTGTTTTGCAACATTTTTGTTTGCCTTTTCGTTGCGGGGCTGGGCGGAGAAGCGAGAAGCGAGGAACAAGGAACAAGGAACAAGGAACAAGGAACAAGGAACGAGGAACGAGGAACGAGGAACGCCAGCGCTGCTGTGAGGCCACTGATCACTGACCACTAATTGCGACTCACTTCGCGCCTTTGCGTCTTCGCGTGAGGCCAACTGTCTGCTGAGTCCTTCTGAGTGAGGGAAGTGGTACTATACCCCTCACCCCCGTCCAATCTCCGTTTCCAGGGGCGAGGGGTGCGATTGCATTTTTTCAGATCACAGAAAGACACATAATCCTCCCCTCGCCTCCGTGCAACGGGGGAGAGGGGTCGGGGGTGAGGGGGCAAAACTCCCTGGAGAAAGGGCATTCGGGCAATCAAACACGCAAGTGCTGTGCGGTGCAGAGCAGTGCTCGGGCTGGAAAGCCCGAGCTACGGGGAAGGGACGTTCAGGCGGACGTTCAGGCGAGCCGGGCACGGAAGTGCCTGGGTGTGCGGCACGGATGCCGCCGAATGCCCACAGCTCTCACACCCGCTAACTCCCGTCCGCGGCTCTCCCAACCGAAAACCGAAAACCGAAAACCTGAAAACTCCTAATCTCGGCCGCGGAGGCGAAACTGGGGGCTGAGGATGACGGTTTCAAACAGTACGGTCGGACGGCAGTTGTTCTGCTCAAGTGCCGTTTTCATGTCATCCAGCAGTGGCTGGTCGGAAAGCAGTACGGAGCGGCCGAGGGCGTAGCCAAGGAAACGGCGGCAGAGGGTTTCAAGGAAGTCGTCGCGACGTTTTGCTGCGACGTAGTCGGCAAGGCCTGGAATGCCGGCGGCGGTGCTGCCGTCTGGCAGTACGGCTGTGTTGTCGATCGGGCGACCTGCAAGATCGTGCGTGCGGGCTCGTCCGGTCGCGTCAAAGCCTTCCAGTGCCAGTCCCAGGCTGTCGAAGTGTCGGTGACACATCGCGCACTGCGGCGCGGCGACGTGGGCCACCAGCAGCTCGCGGATCGTGCGGTCACTGCCGGCTTCCGATTTGGGCAGCTCGGGGACGTCGGCGGGCGGAGGCGGAAAGTGCTGGCCAAGCAAATGGTGGACGCTCCAAAAACCACGCTTCACCGGACTGGTGCGATCTCCGGCGGAATTTTTGGCGAGCACCACGGCCATCCCGAAGATCCCCCCGCGCCCGGCTGCCCGCAGTCCCTCGACCGGCAGCCAGTGCTGTGAATCCGTCTGCCGGGAAACCCTGCTGTCGACGACTGCCTGCCGGGCGGCAAGAGCGGTTCGCGCCTGCTGATAGCGCTGTTCCAGAAGCCCGCCATAATGTCGCGCCAGACGCTCGTTCAGCATTGTGGTGTCGCCATTCAGCAGTTCCGTCAGCGGACGATCCTGCTGCAGCAGTCGGGTGAAGACCTGCACGGGCTCCTCCGCCATGGCCAGTCTCAGCTCGGCGTCATACCATTTGAACGCCGCCGCATCGATTGGGTCGCGTTCCGGAAAGTCCCGGAAACGCAGCCACTGTCCGAAGAATTCGCGAGCAAACGACTGCGTTCGGGGATCGGCCAGCATTCGCTGCAGCTGTTGCCGCAACTGGGCGTCGGTTGTCAGCGAACCATCACTGGCTGCCTGCAACAGTGGCTCGTCCGGCAGCGAAGACCACAAAAAGAAACTCAGCCGACTGGCAAGGCTCCAGCCCGACAGCGGCTCCGGCTGCTGACCGGCATTGGCAGGAAAATACAGATAGCTGAATTCGGGGGACATCAGAATTCCCGTCAGCACGCCGCGCAGAGCCTGTTCGGGTTTCTGACCTTCCGTGCGCAGTCGCTGATACAGACCTGTGAGTGCCTCATGCTGAGGCTGTGTCAGCGGATGCCGCCACGCTTTCGCAGCCAGCTGCAGCAGATCCTGCAGGCCCCGCTGTGCCGCGGTATCCATCAGCGATGACTGTCGCAGCAAACCCTGACGCACATCGGTGAAGAAACCATGCACGATACGATAACGTTCATCCGGCTGTTCGGCTTCCAGCGTGTCGTCGCGGCGTTTGACACCCAGTTTATCGAGATACAGTTTTTCGAAACGTTCGAGCATGTCGGACTGAGTCAGCTCGGGGTCTTCGCTGCGCAGAAAGTCGAATCGCGGATCGTGCAGGACTTCGCGTTCCGATCGTTCGAACCAGACGAAGCCTCGCAGCAGCGTTTCGGCACTTTCCGTAATGAAGTCCAGTTCCGACCAGAGTGCGTCCAGTTCCCGCTGTTCGGCATCTGTCAGCACCATGCTGACCAGCGGCTGATCGTCACGGAAGAAGCCTTCGACGAGGTGGAAACCGGCACTCAGGCCGCGACCGCTGTCCACATAGCAGAAGCGATCAGGAAAGACGCGGCAGAACTGGCTGGCGAATGGCTGCAGCTGCTGCACGGCCGGGGCGGCCGTGCTGGCGAGCAGTGTGCCGCCGTCAGCGGCGGGGGCTGTGCCGGCAAGTTCGACCTGCACAAGCACGGGATTGCGTTCCGTCTCAGGTCCGGTCAGTTCGGCTGTCAGCAGCAGGCGTTTGCCGGCCAGTGTTTGCCGCAGTTCCGGGGTCAGCGGGATTTGCAGTGTTGTCGGACTGGTGACTACGAAACTGTCGGCTGCCGCTGCGTCTGCGGTGTTGCTGCCGAACTGCAGGTCGGCCAGAGCGGGGGCAGCGACCGACTGCAGTGCGCTGCGCAGTGTGATGACTTCGTGTTTGGCCGCTTCTTCAGGATTTCGCGGCGGCTGATCATGTTTTGAAAACAGGGGGTTACGGATGATGACGGGGCTGCCGGGAGTGCTGAAGGCCGGCTGAATGCGAATCCAGAGTGACGGTTCAGTGGCGGCGGGCCGATCTGCGGGGGGAACGGGCGTGGTTCGCAGCAAAACGCTGGCCTGAAAATGCTGGCCGGTGTACTGCGTGCGAGCAGCTGCAATTCGAGCGCGGTCGGCGAGGTGTCCGATGGGCCAGTTGCCGGCGTTCGGTTTGATCAGCTGACCTTCCGGTGCATGCAGCTGCTGCTGATAGTTTTGCAGCATGCGGATGAAGGTCTGCAGCTCGGGCGGATTTTGAGCGTTCGGCTGCGGGGCGGGAAGTCGGGCCCAGGCCTGGGCAAATTCGGGCGGACATCCTGGCTGCTGCGGCAGGGTGGACAGAAACAAGTGAACCTGCTGGAAGTAGCCGGGGCTGAGTTTGTGTTCGAGGGCAAACTGTTCGGCAGTGCGCGGGTTTTGGCCAGTGGCGTGGCCGGGGAAACGCCAGGCCGCAGCGATGTAGTCGGGCAGGTGCACATCGTGCTGCTGATAGAAGCGAATGACGGCATCTTCGGCCAGCGTGCGACGATCATTCCAGGAAGTGACGGGAAACGGAGCAAAGCTCAGGCCCGTGGTGCGGAGCACCAGATGATCGGAGACTCGCTGTGCCGCGGTCAGGTATTTTTTAACGAGGCTGGGCGACATGCTGAGTGCTTCGCCGGTGTTATTGAAGCCTTCGCCGGCGGCCGGATCCGGCGGAAAGTCGTGAGTCGGGTGAATGTTGATGCCGGTGAGGTCGCGAACGGCGAGGTCATATTCGGTGTTGGTAAGTCTGCGGGGCAGGACGACTCCGGGGTCACCGGCCTGTTTGCGTGCGGCGGTGATCAGCACGCTGCGGACGGCTTTGACGAATGCCTGGCTTTCTTCGAGTGTTGGCTGGCGAGCTTCAGCGGGGGGCATCTCGCCGCCCTCGACAAATTCGATGACGGCCTGCCAGCGGCGAAAGCTGGTGACGATTTCGCCCGGGTGCTGAATGCCGGCAAGGTTCAATTCCCCCTTCGCCTGCTGCTGGTTGTGGCATTCGACACAGTATTGCTGCAGCCAGGGTTGAATGGTGGTGTTGAAGGCGGCAACGTCGTCCGCGGATGCGCGCTGAGGTGTGGCCAGCAGCGTGAGCAGCAGAACGGCATGACAGGCCGACTGCAGGGCGCGGGCACCGCTGGTGAATGGACTTTCGGTGGAACTGCGGGGAGACATGCGGAAGGAGCCTTGAGGGGTGGGGCCGTTGAAATGCGGTGAGCAGGCTGGTGCGGGGCTGGGGGGCAGGTGCTGAGAGTTTTCGATGCCAGAGATTAGCAGGTGGTGCGGAAAATTGCATTCCGGGAGTGGGATGGGGCAGGGGAGATTGCGAGGCGGGCTGCTGAGCGACACAGCTGGTGAAAAATCGCAGCGGAATTGTGGGGAATTCGCTGAATACCGCAGATTTGACGAATTGAGGCGAGAAATCAACGGAAATCGGTGCGGATTGCGACGAAGCGTTTGGGGCGTGTGGAGGGGCTGTCGGGGGTGGGGCACAGGTTGGCTGTTTGTCGGCGGGTGTACCAGATCGAGATTTGAGATTGAGCGGTCCGAGTGTGTCAGGCCGGACTTGAGGATTTTGGAGGTCTGTGTGTCCCCGTCTATGCCTGCGGGAAATCCCTACCTCGCGAAGTGGTGTGTCCCCGGGGTTTAGTGTGTGTGTCCCCGCCAAAGTGGAGTGTCCCCGCCAAAGTGGAGTGTCACCGCCGAAGTGGTGTGTCCCCGCCAAAGTGGAGTGTCACCGCCAAAGTGGTGTGTCCCCGCCGGAGTGGTGTGTCCCCGCCGGAGTGCGCTGGAAACCTTGAAGTCGTGTGTCCCCGCTGGAAACCCTGTTTTGAGGGGCAAAGGGCTTGCCGGAAAGCTGGAGCCGCGTGTCGGTGCTGGCTAATCGGCAGCATGGGGTACCTGTTGAACAGCTTGTCAAGGCAGGCGGTTCAGCGTGTT
>JBJTPZ010000467.1:0-29768 GCA_046075365.1 Planctomycetaceae bacterium | reverse complement strand
CGCGAAGCTGCTCGCCGCACTCAATGCAAAAACAACCTGAAGCAAATCGGTCTGGCGATGCACAACTACCATGACGTGCACAACCAGTTCCCTCCCAGCATTGGCTGGAACCCAGGTCCCACGTACGCCAACGATATCCACGCTGCGTTCTCTGACAAAGTTTTCATGCTGCCGTACATTGAACGGTCCAACGAATTTCAGCGTGTCCGCTATGATCAGTACCCTTACGCACACTGGTACCGTGGCAGCAACACCGCTCTCAGCGGTCGTTTGCCGGTCTTCAACTGCCCGTCGCAGAACGGCCCTAATCAGAACGGTGCAGACGGCAACTTCACCTATGCCATCAACAACGGGGTTCAGCGGCTTTCCACAAATAACGGCGCATCGGCCATCAGTGGCTGGGAACGCAACCACAACGGGGTTGCCTCCTATCTTGGCAACGGCACCAACCAGGATGCCCCGGTCGGTTTCCACAACATGCCGGACGGTTCCAGCAACACAGCTGCCTATGCTGAATTCGCGATGGACCTGTTTGTACCCGAGCCTTACGGTCCGCGAACGAAGCAGATCAAAACATGGGCCAGCGGCAATACTCACATCCAGCTGCGCCAGAACTGCCTGGCAATCACGTCCTCCTCTGACAACGGCGGTGGTCGCCACGTCATGCGTGGTGCTGGCTGGTCCTGGTCTTTCGTGGGTACCGGCAGCGTCTACTCGCACAATATGAATCCCAACGAAACATCCTGCCACTCGAATGAAGGTGACTGGTACGGCTCAACGATGATGAGTGCCTCCAGCTGGCACACCGGTGGTGCGCAGATCTGTCTGGCTGACGGCTCAGTGAAGTTCATCAGCGAAACTATCGATTACGCCACCTGGGTCCGCCTCGGAGCTCGCAATGATGGACAGGTGATCGGCGAGTACTAAGATTCGCCAGCGACCTGCTCGAAAATCAGGCCGGAGTGTCGCAGGACATTCCGGCTTTTTTTTTGAATTCCATAAGCGTCCTGGCCCTGGCGGTGTGTTCGCATGAAGTCTTTCCAAAAGTGTCTGATTGCACTTTACGGCGGAGTATCACTCTTTCTGGGTGGCTGTGCTGGCGACAGCTCTGATGCAACCAGCCAGAACGCCCCGGGCATGGCCTCTGCTGACGACTCGGCAAACGGCAGTTCAGCGGCCAGCAGGCGAACTTCCGCCCCGCCACCACCAGTCCTCAGTGCGGAAGAAGATTCCAGGGCAGCGACTGCATCCTTTCTCGACGTTGCACCATCACTCGGTGTCGAATTTCGTTATTTCGAAGATCGCGTTCCCGGCAGGTTCCTGCTGCCGGAAGTGATGGGGGGCGGAGTGGCCTGGCTGGATCTGGACCACGACGGCTGGCAGGATCTCTACTTTCCCAACGGAGCTGCGCTCGATCCGGCGTCGCCCAAAGCTGACCTGGCTGTCGCTGGGAACCGAGTATTCCGTAATCGACGGGGGCAGCAATTCTCTGATGTTTCAGTACTCTCTGCGGCGGACGACACCAGTTACGGACAGGGTGTGGCAGCGGCAGACTATGATGCCGATGGCTTCGTCGATCTGTTCATTTCCAACTATGGAAGCGACGTGCTTTACCGGAACAACGGGGACGGCACCTGGACCAACGTCACAGATTCAGCCGGCGCAGGTGATCCCTTATGGAGCACCAGTGCGGTCTGGCTCGATCTGAACGATGACGGCTTTACCGATCTTTACTGTACCAACTACATGGATGTGACAATCGCCAACAGTGAACCTTGTCTTTACGAGGGTCGGCCGGGCTACTGCGGACCGGGCAAGTTTAACGGGCTGCGGGACTCCGTGTGGGTCAGTGACGGAGCCGGTGGATTTCGCGACGGAGTCGCCGAACTGGGTCTGACCGCCCCTCCGTCCAAAGGACTGGCGATCTGTGCGGCGGATCTGGATCGCGATCTGCGGGCTGAGATTTACGTGGCCAATGACATGGAGGCAAATCTGTTGTTTACCCGCACACCCCCGCCGGGCAGTTCGGCCGGTACTACAGCAACATGGCGGGAGCTGGCGGGGACAGCGGGTGCCGCAGTCAGCGGCGACGGGCTGAACGAAGCCAGCATGGGGATCGCGGCGGCTGACTACGACAATGACGGCCTGACTGACCTGTATCTGACGCATTACTATCAGATGAAAAATACGCTCTACCGTAATCTGGGCAGTCTGTTGTTTGAGGACAACAGTTTGCGCAGCGGCGCCGCAGCCACCAGTCTGCCGTTTCTGGGCTTCGGCACGGTGGCTCTGGATTTTAACCGCGATGGCTGGCAGGACATCTTCATTGCAAACGGACATGTGCTGGGACCGGCCATTGAGCCTAACGCTATGACACCGCAGCTGCTGCAGAACAATGGTCGCCGATTCCGTGATGTTTCAACCACTGCCGGGCCCTATTTTGTAGACGCCTGGATCGGTCGTGGTGTATCCGCCGGCGATTTTGACAACAATGGCTCGGCTGATATCGCCGTCAGCCATATTGATCGACCTGTTTCCATTCTGGAAAATCGCACTGCGACTGAGACTGCATGGCTGGGCATCCGACTGGCTCGGACGGATCGCCGTTCCTGCTGCGGGGCCCGCGTGCGAGTCGTGATCGGCGAACGTACGACGGAACAGTCTGTTTCCGCCGGTGGCAGTTATTTATCCACGAATGATGATCGTCTGCTGTTTTATGGACCGGCAGAGGCGCAGCAGGCAGCTGTGGAAATCACGTGGCCCGATGGCAGCGTCAGCTCTGCCAGACTGCCGCTGAATGGCCACTACGACGTTTTGCAGGGGCGCGACCCGGTCGGGGCTGTCCAATGACACCTATACCCGGCAAAACCAAACGACTGTTACTGCTGCTGCCCGCCATTGCCGCCGCAGCATGGTTCCTGTGGGCTCGTTATGAATCTCGAACTGCAGCGACGCTGCAGGAGCAGGGGCGACAGTACCTGCGGGAACGCCGTGACGAGCTGGCGGAGTCAGCATTTGACCGTTGTTTGCAGTACACACCACTGGATGCTGAGCTGATTTTGTTGTGGGCCCAGGCCGTGATCAGCGGTCGCAATCGCAGTCCGCAGCAGGCCGCCGAGCTGGCCCTGACGCGGCTGCAGCAGATCCCCGACTCGTCACCATTCGCGGCTGAAGCGCGGATGCGTGAGGGCCGACTGGGCCTGCTGGTGCTGCTCAAACCCGATTTCGCCGAATCCCGTCTGCGAAAATCGCTGCAGCTCGGACCACCAACACTGGACGCCAATTATCTGCTCTGGAAAGCCTGTGACCTGACCGAGCGTTTCCCGGACAGCGAGCCGTGGTTCTGGGCTGCCTATGAACTGACGCCCGTCGAACAGCAGCCCGAACGTCTGCGGGAGTGGTACACCAGTCAGTTCAGTCCTCAGGCTGCCAATGCGGAACTCGATCGCCTGATGGGGTTTCTGGAGCCTGAGCGCTTTAGTGATGATTCCGTCACCCTGGCTCGTCTGGCAGCATTTCGCAGGAATGAACCGGACTCTTTTCTGACAACAGCAGCAGAGGCTCATTTTATGATCCATCTGCGAGACCGTGATCCTGCCATCGAGCTGCTGCTGAAACAATGGCAGCGTCCCGGCGCGATCACTCAGGATTTCCTGATGTCAACCTTGGTAGACGTGCTGCTGGAAACGGGACGGCTGGATGAGGCTCAGGTGATCTTTGAACGCTGGACACCCAGCCAGAGCTTTCAGTGGCTGCGAACTGCTGGCAGGATGCAGCAGATTGTTTACCAGCAGGATGCTGAAGCGGTGCAGCTGTTTGAAAAAGCTCAGCCGATCTGGCCGGGTCCGATTGACTGGTCGCTGCTGCATTTCAAAGCCCAGTCACTTGCTAAGCTGGGGCAGCGTGCCGATTCAGAGGCGGCTCGCGCACGGGCCAGGGAGATTGAACTGCTGATGGAACTGGACGTCCACCGCGAGCTGCGCCAGGCGCTGCTGGATTTACGACGTCCGGAAAACCTGTTGAAGCTGGAAGATTTTTATCGAAAAATTGAGCGAGACCGGGAAGCGAACGAATGGAAGAAGCACCGTGAACGATTGTTCTGACGCCATTTTCTCGGTATGCTCTGTCCAGTTCCTTTCCTCCGGTCCACCCAGGAAATCTATTATGAAATCACTGAAAAACATTGTGTCAGCACTGCTGCTTTCTGTTGTGACCTTTGCTGTTGCGGGATGCGGTGGCGGAACACCAGAGATTCCGGCTGGAGGCGCCGGACAGTCAACAGCCAGTCAGGATGAAATCCAGAAGCAGATGGAAGAGTCAATGAAGAAAGCCGGCGCCAAATACAAAGGCAAGATTCCTGGCGGACAGCCTGGGGGCAAGTGATCCATTCGGTCCCCGGCCGGATGTGAAAGCAGGTGCGACAAATGAATCTGACGATTTGGTCGTTTCGATCCGTTGTGTCGCACCGTCTGCTTAGCCTGCTGATCGCGGCTGTGTCTGTGGCGATGTCTGTGGCCGTGCCGCAATCAGCGAGCGCCAGCCTGTTTCTTCGGCAGGCTGACGAGCAGCAGGAATCACGACAGAACGTCGAACGTCTGTTTGTTGCGTTAGTGCGAAATCCGCGATTCGGGGCTTCGTTCGATCGAGTCATTCGGTGGCATAACCAGCAAGGCAGCCTCGCTCAGTTTCAGGCTGACCTCATCCAGTACGAAATCTCTGTTCGCGACAGCAATTCGCAGCCTCCTGCAAACAATCCTGCGGTTCTGCCTGTGCCCCGTCAGTGTACCGGTGACGCCGCGATCCTGCTGGCTGGCATGATTGCACTGCACCGGGCGGATACTGAAACTGCCGTGTCACTGCTGGAACGGGCGTCCTCGCTGCGACCGGCTGACCCGTTATGTGCGTGGTATCTGGCTCGAGCTCGAGTGCAGCAGGGGAACACTCCAGCAGCTGCTGCTGCCTGGGAGCGGGCTCTGCAGCTTCGCCCTGGTCGAAATGACCTGCTGGAATTATACCGTGAATACGCCACCGCGCTGACTCGTAATCAACAGCCAGAGCAGGGCATGGCCGTCTGGCAGCGGCTGGAAGCCGCATTTCCGGCAGACCGCCGAGTCGCTCAGACAGTGGCGGAAACGCTGTCACGCGAAGGTCGCTGGAGCGAAGCCCTGCCGCGCTTCCAAAAGCTCGCCGAAACCAGCACTGATGCAGAGCAGCGAGTGCAACTGCTGTTGTCTGCCGTCGACATGCTGCAGCAGCTAAAACGGGACGCCGAAGCCCTGCAGACACTGACCGAACTGCTGGCCGACGTGGAACCCGCTGGCTGGCTGGCGCGGGACATTCGTCGTCGCCTTGAAGCACACTATCTGAAGCAGCGTGGCCCGGCCCAGCTGGCTGAATTTTACCAGCAGTGGCTGGTGCAGCACCCTGACGACCTGGCTGCGATGGATCGTATCGCCGCAGCATTCCAGATGGACAATCGACCGGCTGATGCAGAACGCTGGCTGCGCCGGGCCGTCGAGCTCGCACCATCACAGGCATCGCTGCGGGAAAGCCTGATCGAACTGCTCGTCCGTTCCGGCAAACTGGCTGACGCACTACAACAATATGAACTGCTGTGCCCGCCCGACGGAGGTACTGAAGACCAGCGTCGCCGATTCGGGCTGCTGCAGCTGCAGCGAACAGACATCTCCCCGGAACAGCGACAGCAGCTGGCATTGCTGGCGTGGTCACCGCTGCTGACACTGGCAGATTCTGATGCAGCCGCAGCCAGTCGCGCTGCAGACCTGCTGGAACAGGCAGGCTTGCCGGATCGAGCCCTGCAAATGGCTCGTGCAGCCGTCAGCCTGGCGCCGACAGAATCCCAGTATGTGGAACAGCTGGGAGACCGACTCCTCAAACGACAGCTGCCGGAGCAGGCGCGGGAAGTCTGGCTGCAACTGACTCGCCCGCCACTGCAAAACGCCCAGAACCTGATCCTTGCCGCCGGGATCCTGCGGCGTGCGGGTTTCATTTTCGATGCAGTACAGGCGATGCGTCAGGCCTGTCAACTGCAGCCCGCGCTGTCCGAACACCTGCAGTTTGCGGATCTGCTTCGCGAAGCCGGCGGATTCGGAGAAGATGCCGCCTCACGGTATAACGGCATGCCACAGCCCGCTCCTGATGCCTGCCTCACAGAGGCTTTGCAGCAGCTTGATCTGGCTCTTGCAGCCTGTGAATCAGAGGAACAGCAGGATACGGTGCTCGAGCAGCGAACTCGACTGCTGCTGCTTGCCGGGCGACTGAACCCGGAACTGGCAGAACTGGAGCAATCCTGGGCCGCAGAAATGCCCTCGGAAAAGTTTCTCAACAGCCGTCGACGTGCACTGGGCTATGAGGCAACTGGAGATCTGCCCGCCGCCGTCGCAGCAGCGCGTCAGGCAGTGCAGCTGCAGCCCGCTTCAGCTGGAGCCATTGCGCGGCTGGCAACACTGCTCGAAAAATCCGGTCGACTTTCCGAAGCCGCCTCGGCCCTCGAATCACTTGTTCATGCCGCGCCCCGACAGGCATCAGCCACCCTGCAGCACCTCGCAAGACTGGAACTGCGACTTGGCCGATCAGCGGGTGCCCTTGCGGCAGCATCGCGACTTACCGAATCATGGCCGGACAATCCAGCCTCCTGGCAGTTTCTCGCCGAGATTGCTTTCGAGGTCGGTCGACCGGCAGATGCACTCGTCGCGCTCCGAAATGCTGTTCGAGTCAGCCCCCGCGACACTGCCGCGCTGCAGAATCTGGCAACGGTACTGGCGGACCAGTTCGAAACGGCGGAGGCTGTTGATCTGTTATGGCAGGCATACGAAATCGCAGCAGACCAGGACGCTCGCCTCGAACTGCTGACTCGCATGACCGCTTTGGCACTCCGCAGCCAGCGATTCCCCGAGTTTCAGGAACGACTGCAGCGGCTGCCGCGAAATCCTGATGAACCGCTCGCTCCTGCCCTCGAATTATCTCAAGTACTCCAGGAATCCGGCGATTTCCGGCAAGCTCGCGAGGTCATTGAGGCGGCTCTCGCTGTCGAAGCCGAAAACGAGCTTCTGCTGCGCCGGGCCGTCACTCTGGCTGAACGCGAAAGAAACACGGCTGCCGCTGCTCGCTGGCAACTGCAACTGGTTCGCAGACTGGGAACGCTGGATGAAGTGCGTCGTCTGCTGACGATGCCGAATGTGGATTTCCGCCAGTTCTCCGCCGCCGAGCTGCTTCGCGAGATTGTCAGCCGACGACCACAGCGAGCCCTCGTGCATGATGCTGTCAGACTTGCTCTTTCCGTCCAGCAGCTCGATGTTGCAGCACAGCTTGCCGCAGAGCAGATTCAGAGAGAGCCGGGAGACTGGTGGTGCCGCACATGGCTGGCCATTCTGGCGCGGCGCGCTGATAACCACGAGGCCTCACTGCAGGAATGCCTGCAGATACTTGCATTTAGGTTCCCAGCAAGCACTGGTCCGCTGGCACAGAATGTCCCAGCCGAAAACACAACGAATCAACTCACGCCTCAGGAACTGGACGACCTGCTGCAACCGGCTCCCGAAGAGCCCAGTGTGTATGCAGATGCCGTCAAAATCTGCCTGCAAAACATGCTGGATATGGCGGCAGCCGATGATCTGTTTGGTTCCGAACTGCTTGTATCACACAACTCTGATCTGCTGGCGACAACCACTGGCGCGATCCTGAACCAGGACGCTCCCTCCCCCCCGCTGCTAAAACGGCTTTACGATCTTTTGCTGCAGCAGAATTCGGCCGCAGCAGTCGCTCTGCGTCTGCGTTTACTGGCGGCACCAGGGCTCAAAACTGCCTGGCAGGACATCGGATTCAGCCCCGCTCGGCTGAAAGCAGAGTTGACCGCCGCCGGTGCACTGCTGATTACGGAACATACCGAATGGATCGCCGCTGATCGCTGGTTCAGCCGAAATGCCTTTTCGGATCAGGTACGGAATTCATGGCGAAAATCTCTGGCGTCAGCTCAGGAACATCGTGCCGCCACCCGCAATTCGCTGCTGCGGCTGGCTGTCACTTTACAGGACTCCAGTTTCTGTGGAATCATGCTGCAAACGCTGGCCTCAGAGGCCAGGCTTCAGTCCGCCCCGGCAGACGCGGACGCCCTGCTGGAAACTCTTGGCGGCCCGTTGCTCGATTTGCAGCTGGACGTCGCTGCCGTGCAGTCTGCTTTAACACTAACGATTGCCTGCTGCCGACAGCCGAATCAGCCCCTGACTTCCAGCCTGCTGGCAGTCGAGATCCCTGGATTCACTCCATTTCGCCACCGAGGCCCGGCCGCCAGTGACGCAGAAGCTCTGATTTCGCGTCTGCTGGGGCATCTGACAGAACTGCAGCCGGGGACGCTCTCAGCGTTCTGGTCTGAACTTGCGCAGATCAGGAACCTCACTGCCGGTGAAATCCGCCTGCTGCAATGCGAGTCTTCTCGACGGCGGGGTGATCGCCGACAACTGTTGCAGGGGCTGCTGGCCCTGGCTGCCGAGTGGCCCGCTGACGCACATCTGAGACTCTGGCTGGCTGAACTGCTGTCGATGCTTCCCAGCCCTGATCAGGCGATTTCCCTGGCGGCGTCAGTCCGCTCTGAGGATCCCCAGGTTCTGATCGCAGCACAGCAGCTGATTCTCAGCACGGCTCAGTCTGCCGGGCTGATGGAGGCAGCCGTCGGAGCCGCCAAACGGCTGGGAGAATTGCCTCTCTCCCAGCAGCAGCAGGCCGCACTGATTCCGGCCCTCGGCAGACTGGGGCTCAGGCAGGAAGCCGCAGCTCTTGAAGCCCGTCTCGGACGCTCGTCAGAAAGTCGCACCTCTGTTCTGGGCCGTCAGTTGCAGCAGTTTCTGGCGGCCGGCAAAACGGACTATGCCGCTGAGGTCGCCTGGGAACTGCTCCGAATTTCCTCCGGCGGCAGTTTGTTTTCCGGTTTCCGTCCCAATGATGATCGTGATGACGGCGGCGACAGGCTGCAGGCCATCAAAGCGCTGGCCCGCATGGGCCGACTTCAGCCAGTGATCGACCGACACGAAGCCATGCTCGAAAACGCTCCCGATGCCCTCCCATTGATGGAGGTGCTGGCAGAGTTTCACGAAGCAGCGGAGCACTGGGATCGAGTCACTGAACTGCAGGACCGCATGGCCGTGCTCTCACGACGGGTTCCTCCCGGATTGCGCAGGCAGGCTTCAGAACTGGAGAAATCCGGTCAGTTGGCAGCGGCATGCGACCTGTATCTGCAGTTGCAGAAATCAGACTCAGCAGCCTTCTATTCTGAGCTGGAAACTTTTTACCAGACCTTCGAACGCTGCCAGCGACAGCGAGATTTTCTGGCGGCCGTCACCGGCATCGACAACGATCAGCGAATCGAACACGCTCGACTGCTGACCACTGCAGCTATGGCGGTTATCGACCGGGATGGTCTGGTGCCGGAGGTTGAGCAGACGATGTCGGCACTGCTGAACATCCCGGAGATTCGTCGCCTGACGCTCGCCGCGGCAGTTTCGCGACCGACTTTGGTCACCCATCCTCTGGTGGCAACAGCCTTGACGGCAGAACTTACAGCACTCGCCGGCGGCGATGGTGACAGTGTTGCCAAAACAGAAGCCGCCATGGCAGAAATTCTGCAGATCTGTCAGGGCCCCAACCGCGTTAGCCTGCTGGAATCCGCCTTAGTGCAGCTTTCCACAGAGGCCGTCAGGGCAGCCCCCCAGCTTGCCGTGCTGGCATTTATCAACATGCTGCAGGAACGTTATGAGCAGTTGCCGCAACTGGCATCCCGCATCGCCGCAGATCTGGCAGAGGCATTCAGCAGCGAAGATGCTCGAGCACCTGCAGCCGCAGCCGCACTGATGGTCATGCTGGAAAAATCAAATTTTGAAGAACCACCAGAACCAGTACTCAACTTCCGCCTGCGATTGCTGCAGGGACTGGCTGCCGGCGAATGGGGAGCAACGGGCCAGCAGGAGCGTGCTGAACTCGCTCTGCTCGACCTGTATCGCAACACTGCCAGAAATGACCTGGCTCGAGAACTGGTGCTCAAGCGAATTCAGACACTCAGCGGTTCCGGAAACTCCGGCCCGCCAAACATTCGCAGCCTGCTGCAGGCTTCCGAGCAGATCCAGCATTCCGGCAGTCCGATTGAAGCAGCCGAACTGCTGCTGCAGGTCACTCCGTTTGATCTTGAGCGTTTCACTCGGGACCTCGGCGAAGACAAGGCGATCGCGTTTCGATCTCGCTGGAATGCAGCCCGCCGCTGGAATCTCCAGCAGATGACGGCTGAGCGAATTCTTACCTGGCTTGATCAGCCAGCAGCGGCAGCCAGCAGCCTGCTGCTGGAACTTGTCGGCACTACCGACCCCGGTTGCGGTGACCTGCAGCAACTGCACGAACTTAAACTTCAAAGTCAGCTGCTGACAGCCGTATGGCAATGCGACTGGTCCACGGTCGAAGTACAGCAGCGTCTGCGTCAAACGCTGCTGCGGATCAGCGAAAACACTGACACAAACAGCCGACAACTGATCGTCGCTGCTGCCGCAGCCCGCAGTGCCGGCCTGTCCGAGTTTGAGTCACCGTTGCACAAACGACTGATCGCCAGCATGGCGGCCAAAGAAACTGATGCAGTCCCTGTGCAGGTGACCGATCGGCTCGAGATTCCCGTTTCTCTTCGAAACAGTCCGGAACTTGCGGCATTACTGCTGGCCCGCAGACTTACTGTTGCAGGTGACCGACAACAGGCCGAGCAGCTGCTTACAACTGCTCTCCCCAAATCGAACTCGCGACTCCATCGCTTTGTACAGATTGCTGTCTTCAATGAAGCACTGCTGCTCGCCGAACAACTGTCGATGACACAGCAGACTGCCGATATCACCGCCCGCCGCAACCAAATAATCGCTGACCATCTGACAACTGCAACTTCACAGTCCAGTACTGATATCCAAACGGCAGTTGAAAAACTGCTGCAGGCAGCCCCACCGCAACCCTGATTTGGCGATTCCGCAGTACTGCGGGAGAACGCTTTGTTCGACGGAGCCCGTTATGCTGGTTACTACGCTGGTCGCTTCATTCATGGCTTTTGCGACGGCGGTTGCGTTTGCCGTTACGACAGACGAGACTGTTTCGCTCACGCCCGTCCAGGACAATTCCATCGTGATGGTGGATCGCGAGTGGTCCGAAAATGCCGGCTCGAACGGGCGTATTCGCATCAAAGGAAATCAGCATATCGTAGCCTTCGACTTCGACTTTACACCCCTGAAAGGCCGACGCGTCAAGAGCGCCAGACTCATCTGCACTCAGGCATCAGAAACAATCGAGGGAGTCACGATTTCCACAATTGCTGTGCCCTGGAATGAGCAGAAAAGCTCGGCTCTGACCTCCGGCACACAAAACCAGAACGGCTGGGGAACTGCAGGTGTGCGATTCCCGGCCGTCTGTGGCGGAAATGCATTTACTCTGGTGCACCAAAGCAACCAGAGCGCCCGGAATGGGGTTTACACGTGGGACATCGCCCCTGACCTGATTCACGCCAACATTCTGGGAATTGCTTACGGACTGGCTGTGCACGAGCATTCTGCCGACTATTCGCGAAATCCCACAATCTACTCGCGTGAGCAGTCGGGCAAGGCGCCCAGACTGGAACTTGAGCTGGAGGCGACGGCAGAAACGGCTCCCGGTTCTCCGCAGAACCTGCAGGTGAACATCAACACCGAAGGGCTGCCAGAACTCTCATTTACTGCACCCAAAGACGGATTTGCATGGGAACTGACGGTGGACGGAGTCCCGCTGCCGCGTGTGCGAATCCCTCTGCTGCAGCCAGACACGCGGCAGGTCATCGTCCTGCCGGAACTGCAGGCGGGGGATCAGCGTCCAGCTGCAGCCAGGGTTGCCCTGCGAGCGCTCAACCGAAATGGTGCGTCAGCGACATGGACTGTGCTGGAAACAGTCCGTGTTCGCCCGCCTGCTCGCCTGCAAATTCCACCACAAAGGACCGTTCCCGGCCCCGCAGCCAGCGGCCCGCAGGGATTGGCTGTTATTCCCGTGTGTGATCGCTGCGACCAGTCCGGAATGGCTGTCGGTGATTTGCCGTCGGAGTATCGTCGCAGCAACCCGATCTTTGACGGGCAGCGTGTCAACCTGGCGGGAGCTGCGGGCGAGGTTGTATCGCTGCAACTGCTGCTGCGAGGTCAGGGGCAACAGCAGATCGACATCAATTTTGCCGGCCAGAGCCCTGCTGTCGACCTGTTTCAGGCGATCTTTGTAAAAGCCGGTGAACGGCAGATTCCGGACCCTTTGATTCCCCTGACCGGCCCGGTGTCGCTGCAGTCGGATCGCGATGCCGTCATTCTTGCCGACATCAGCATACCCTTTGATGCAGCAGCGGGAATGTGGTCCGGACAACTGCGAATATCAGATGGTCGATCCGTCCCGATTTCACTTGAAGTATACCCCTTTCAGTTGCCCCGGACCGCATCGTTTGTTTGTGAGATGAACAGCTATGGCCTGCCCGACCATGTCGACGACTATTACGCTTTGCAGCGGGCGGCATACGACAATCGCGTGCACTTGAATATTTTGCACTACTCGCACAACACGGCCGCTCCCGGGTCTCGTAAAAGCAATCTGGATATGCGTCTGCGTTCCGGCAGACGCATGGACAATCGACGCTACGATTCCGTTAAACCGGGCGATCAGCAGGCTTACTGGGACGACTTTGCTGAGGCCTTCGGCCCGATTCTCGATGGCAGCCTGTTTGCAGATCAGCATCGCGGCGCAGTGCCGGTACCCGGATTCTATCTGACCTTTCACGAGAGCTGGCCGCTGAACTGCCGCCAGTTCTTCAACGGTAATCCTGATGCGTGGCAAGGCTTCGCCGAACATCCCGAGTATGCCGCAACCTGGACGGCCATCCTGCAGGATTTTGGAAGACTTGCAAACAGCAAAGGCTGGACAAAAACTGGATTCCAGGTGTACCTGAATAATAAAGGGTCGTTGAACGAACAGGAAAAATCGCCGTGGGTGCTGGATGAACCGGCCGGGTTCTGGGACTACCGCGCGCTGCGGTACTACGGGGAACTGGCCGACGCCGGCCGCGCCGGACACCAGGATCTGCAGATTGACTATCGCATCGACATTTCACGCCCTGAGTATACTCGCGGAGAACTGGCCGGACGTGCCGACCACTGGGTCGTATCGGCAGGAGCATTCGCCGCTTATCGTTCACTGGTTCAGGAACAGCAGCGACAGCATGGACTGAAAATCTGGATCTACGGCACAACACCCGATGTGGACCAGTCCAGTCGCAGCCTGCACGCCTGGGCCGTGGATTCATGGCTGGCAGGCGCTGCCGGGCTTGTCCCCTGGCAAACCGTGAACAAGTCGGGAAGTGCACTCAAAGAAGCAGACACACTGGGAGTGTTCATCATGGACAGCAGTGCCGGCGAGCGCCCGGCGGTTCGACAAACACTCAGACTAAAAGCCTGGCGCGATACTCAGCAGTTGATCGAGTATCTGACTCTGCTGAAAGCCCGCCGCGGCCTGAGCACGACACAGATGCAGCAGTTCGTGGCGGACCATGTCAGCATAAAAACCGAGGTCAGACAGCGAAACGAGGATGACGCCGGAACTCTCCAGGTGTCCCAGGTGAAACCGGCCGACTGGGAGTCACTGCGGAGAGCCACAGCAGCTTTGCTGATGACTCCCTGAAACTCATTTGACACAGAATGTCTGGCAGGCAGGTACCTGCATGTTGCCTGTCTGCCCAAGGAAACCCTGATGTCCGCAACAAACTTCGGTAACCGTCAAATTCACAGCGGCTCCACCGCCTGGCTGGTTGTCGCACTGCTGTTCCCCGTGGCGCTCCTGAATTATCTGGACCGGCAGATGCTGGCGGCCATGAAAACCTCGATGATCAGCGATATCCCGGGCATCGACAACAAGGAAAACTGGGGACTTGTTCTGGCTGTGTTCAAGTGGGTCTACGCGGGGCTCAGTCCCTTCGGAGGATACGTGGCCGACCGCGTCAGTCGTCGCCACGTGATTTGTCTTAGCCTGCTGATCTGGTCCCTCGTGACATGGCTGACGGCCGATGTTTCAACTTTTCAGCAGCTGCTGGTCATGCGCGCCCTGATGGGGATCAGCGAGGCCTTTTACATCCCGGCCGCACTGGCCCTGATTACCGACTACCACACAGGACGAGATCGCTCACTGGCCGTCGGTGTTCATCAAACCGGAATTTACGCCGGACTGATCCTTGGAGGCATGGCAGGTTACGCCGCCGAAGACCCGCAAATTGGCTGGCGAGCTGTCTTCTCCGGCTGTGGGCTTGCCGGAATTCTGTATGCACTGCCGCTCCTGCTGCTCCTCAGAAATCCTCCGCAGGCAGCATCACGACGGGCCTTTAATCCGGCCCAAACGCTGCTGGCACTGCTCACGAACGCCAACTTTCTGCTGCTGGTACTCTATTTCACCCTGCCAGCCATCGCGGGCTGGGTGGTGCGTGACTGGATGCCCGACATCCTCAAAGAAAAATTCTCGCTCAGTCAGGGCAAAGCCGGACTCGTTTCCACATTCGTGCATCCCGCCTGCATTCTGGGGGCGGCTCTGGGAGGCCTGCTGGCAGACCGCTGGATGCAGCGCAGTAATCGTGGACGGATTTATATCAGCGCCATAGGAATGACTCTGTTTCTCCCGTCACTCTGCGCCGTTGGCTTTGCTCCCACACAGTTAACAGCAATGGCCGGACTTGTGTTATTCGGCATCGGCTGGGGCTTCTTCGACTGTAACAATATGCCGATTCTCTGCCAGATTACCCGGCCTGAACTGCGAGCCACAGGCTATGGAATCATGAACCTCGTCAGCATCAGTTGCGGTGGCTTCGGCGACTGGGGCTTTGGCTGGCTGCGAGATCGCGGTGTCCCGGTAAATGCAATTTTTGCGGCCTTCGCGCTGGTTGCAGCCGTCTCCATTGTCGTCGTACTCCTGATCCGCCCCACCCAGCAGGACGAACATGTCGGACAGCAAGACTGAGACCAGCCCCCACTCCCAGGGCCACTGCCAGCACTCTGCAGATCGCTCGCACTGGCGATGGGTCTGCAGCCTGCTGCTGCTGGCGGCCATTCTGAGAATCATCGCGGCTGTTTCCATCGATCACCACGTGCGGCAGGCCGGACGCCAGTTCCTCGTGGAAGGTGACGCCAACGGCTACTGGCAACTGGGGCAGGCACTCGCGGCCGGCGCAGATTATGCCATTCACAGTCCGCCGCGCAGGGTTCTGCGAACCCCTGGCTATCCACTGCTGCTGGCAGCCAGTATTCGCGTCTTCGGCCCCAGCATCCTCGCAGCCTCGCTGCTGCAGGCAGCCCTGGGAACACTCGTTTGCCTGCAGGTCTTTCTCCTCACAAAACGGCTGGCAGGAACTGCTCCCGCCCTCGCCGCACTCGCCATTGCGGCCGTTTCTCCACTCCAGATTGCCTCCTGTGTGCAGATCCTGTCAGAGGGCTGGTTCACCTGCTGGGTCCTCGCCAGCCTGCTGGCGCTAGAGCCACTGCTGAGATCCGGGCACGAAGGTGCATCGTCAGCATCTGTCTGGCAGGCACTGACTGCCGGACTGGCTGCTGGCTGCGGAATTCTGGTGCGCCCCGGCTGGATTCTCTGGCCCGCGCTGGCCACTGGTATGCTGATATTGTTCCACCGCAGCCCGCTCAGACGGCGACTCCTGCTCGCCACCACCCTCTGCCTCGGTTCATGGCTGGTCCTGCTGCCATGGGCCATCCGCAATTTTCAGGTCAGCGGGCTGTGGGTACATACTTCACTGTGGTCCGGCCCCAGCCTCTACGATGGACTCAACCCGCAGGCGACCGGAGCCAGTGACATGCGTTTTCTTGACGCAGAACTGCTGTACAATCGCTACACCGAAGCAGAAGTCAACGACCAGTACAAACGTCGAGCACTCGACTTTGTGCTGAAAAATCCCCGGCGAACTGCTGAACTTGCAGTTTCCAAGGCCGCCCGATTCCTTAGCCCGACACTCAGTGCGCCAGGCATCGCAAACCCCGCAATCAACGCATCCCTGCTGGCCTGGCACCTGCTTCTGCTGATCCCGATGATGCAGGGCCTGTTCGGCAGCCGCCTGACCCGGACTGCCAAACTGCTGTTATTCCTGCCGTTTCTGCAGTTCCTGCTGGTTCATATGGTCTTTGTCGGCTCGGTCCGATATCGTTTACCTGTGGAAATGCCACTGGCAGCGGTGGCAGCCTGCGGAATAGTCGGGATTTGGCAGCGTCGCGGCTGGACATTGCCAGACTGACAAATGACGGGCAACGGGCACGGACGCATGCGGTTCTTTTCGGTCATTCGCTGGATGATGCTGATTGTGGTGACGGTCTGCCTGATCGTCTTCGCAGGCGGTGGCGTATTGTGGCTGCAGAAGGATCAGTGGCTGCAGAAAAAACTGGTTCAAACGTTCGAAGCCCGGGCCCCGCAGCTGACGCTGCACGTCGATGAAATTCGCCTTCCTGGCACAGCAACGATGCAGCTCGGTGGTGTGGAAATCAGAGATCGGGCTACCGGCCAGCCACTCGTGCGGATCAGCGAAATTGAAGCTGAGATCGACGATGCTCAGTTGCTTGAACGCCAGCTTGTGCTGCTCCGCAGCCTGCGATTGTCGGGTGTTGACCTGCTGCTGAAACGAACGGCCGAGGGTCGCTGGAACTGGCAGCAGTACCGTTTTCCTCAACCCGCTGACCAGGTTTTCGTACCGCCGCAGATACGGGTGCAGGACCTGCGAATGCAGCTGATTCTGGAACACGCAGGCTCTGTACCACCCGCTGAACTGTTGCTGTCGGTACCTGACTTTCAGGCCATCCCGGCTTCGGGCGACGGCTACGACGTAACCGGAAAGGTGGTTCTGCCGGGCGCCGGGACCCTCGCACTCGATGGTGACCTCGACCTGAAATCCCGCAGCTGGAAATTGGCGGGGCGAGTTCGTGACGTCGCTGCTGATCAGAATCTGCTGACAATTGCACAGTCCACCATGCCACAGTTGTCAGACAGGCTGGACCAGCTTGAACAGGCTCTGACTCAGGCACTGCAGCCTGCTGCTCAAGCCAGACAGTCTGATATGACAGTGGCACCAGGTTCACCGGGAGTTTCCGGAGCACTCAGCGTTGGTCAGGGTGACACGTCCATGCGCTTCGTAGGCCTGATCGATGTAGATTTCGAGGCTAAACGTGCACCGGCGACTGAAATCCCGGACTTGCAGCTGAAGGTTGCGGTACGCGAAGGGTCCCTCGCCTGCCCCGTGCTCCCCTGGCGATTTGCCGGTATTGCCGCATCACTCTCCGTCAGCAACACCACCTGCAATATCGAATTGCAGTCCGCTCGCGACGGCAATGCTTTTGTCAGCGGGCGCTGCCTGCTTCCCCTGGGCGCATCCGACATGATCCCGGAAGCGTCACTGCATCTGGAAAACTTTCCGGTCACAATGCAGCTGAAGTCTTTAGTCCCCCTCAAGTCACAGCGGTTTTTCGACCACTTTCAGCCGGGTGGATCAATTTCGGGAGATGCTGTTGTAAAACGTATGCCTTCGGGACGCTGGGTCCCGGTCTCAGTCAAGGCCGCAACACAGGATGGCGCCATCCGCTTCCATCGATTCCGCCAGCAGGTCACGGCTGTCCGGGCACAGCTGTCTCAGCGCCCCCTGCCCGCAGCAGATGCCACCATGCAGGACGTCGTCTTTGATATTCGGGCGGAAGGCAGCGCGGGCAGCAATCCGGTCACGGCAGTCGGCTGGATTCGCAATCCGGGTCCCGAGCTGGAACTGCGATTTGATGTGCATGCCGAACAGCTGCCGCTGGACACTGCATTCCGCGATGCGCTCGACGAACCCGCCCGCAAGGTCATCGAAGCCCTCAATCTCACAGGGGAAGCCACGGCAGATGTCGAATGCTACCGTGAGCCAGGCCTCGATCGACCGACAGATATTCGACTCACTGGAAATGTACGCAACTCAAAACTCAAATTTCGCGGCTTCCCGTACGACATCGAAAATCTGTCCGGCCTGGTAAAGTTCCAGTCAAAGGAAAAACTTTGGAGATTTGAGAACCTGTCCGGTCGGCACGGGGCAGCCGAACTTTCAGGGCAGGGGACCTTTGTCGGACTGCCCGCCCCCGGAAAACTTGAACTGCTCGTTCAGACTCGGAATGCCACACTGGATGCCGAACTGTTCAATGCTCTGCCACCAGCCAGTCGCACAGTCTGGTCCATCATCAACCCCGCAGGTCAGGCAGACCTGACAACTCTGATTTCATGGACCGCGGCCCCCGGATCAAAGCCCAGCGTCAGCCTGCAGGACGTGCACATTTACGATGCTCGCATCTGCCCGCAGCCTTTTCCCTACCCCATGGCCATCTCCTCCGCAAAACTCAGCTTCGTTCCCGATTCACCCGAATTTCCCGGACGGCAGCACTGCGAAATTCATTCGCTGAATGCAAAGCACGAGGGATCCGAGATTTCAGCATCAGGCTGGGCTGAAGTCAGCTCCGCCGGTGAGTGGCAACTGCACCTGAATGACGTGAATGCCAGCCGACTGCAGCCTGACGATCAGTTGCGTGCTGCACTCCCGGACAGCTGGCGGCAGTTCCTGTCGCGGCTGGGACAGACAGGCCTCATTTCCATTGAATCATCCGAAATTGATTTTCGCGGCATGATCGATCAGTCGGTTGCACCCACTGCAGCATGGCGAGTGAACTGCCTGCTGGAGGGCTGCGAGATCAATGCCGGGCTGGGACTTACGGACGTCAACGGTCGAGTTCGTGCGGGCGGAAGCTGGGATGGTGTTGACCTGAGCAGCCAGGGAGATCTGCAGCTCACCAGCCTGGAAGTGCTTGATATGCGGCTCGGCCAGATCAGCGGCCCGTGGAAGGTCACCAACGATGAACTGGTACTGGGGCATCGCGAAGTGATTCTCGGCAAGTCAAAACCCCAGGACGTGCCTCTGTCGGATCGCATTCAGGGCCAGGCCTTCGGCGGCAGACTGGAAATGGACGGAATGGTCAACCTGCGAGCCGGCTCGTCATGGCGATTCTTCGGCGAGCTGAGAAATGCGCTCCTTGAACAGTACGCCCGCCAGCAGGCTCCGGCCCAGAGAAACCTGCGCGGGGTACTGAACTCATGGATCTTCGTCTCCGGAGACAGCGATCAAACCAGCAGCCTCAGAGGCCGCGGTCAGGTACAAATCAGCCCCGCAGCCCTCTATGAAAGTCCTGTCGTACTGGAACTGCTGCGAGCCCTGCCACAGCTCAACTTCGCCGTCAATGACAGAACAGCCTTCAACCACGCACTGATGACTTTCGAGATCGCTGACTCCGCCTTCTGGTTCGACCCCATCGACCTCGTCGGTGAATCCATCTCGCTGCGCGGACGGGGCCGCATCGGCTTCGAAGGTGATGTTGTACTTGACTTCTTCTCACGCCCCAATCGCGGGCCAGGCCTCAGAAATCCAATCAGCGATATCCTGACCACCAGCGCCACGCAATGGGTCACAGTGCAGGTTCGCGGAACCATCAATCGACCTCAGACCACCGTCAGTAATCGCCCGCAAATCAACGAACAGCTGCGGCAGTTTCTCGCAGGCTTCGAGCCGCGTCCCGGGGCCCCGGCCCCGGCACTGGTCATCCCCAATGCCTTCGGGCTCACATTCGGCCAGCCCCCCGTCCGAGCCCGCCGGCAGAACTAAATCAACTCGTCCCCGGAAAGACTTCTCATGCAGAATTGCCTGACAACACTCTTCACTGCCGCACTGGCCGTACTTTTTACGCCCGTCTGTGAAGCATTACCCGTTCAGGATCCGGCAATTCCGGAGTTCGAACAGCTCGGCCCCGATTCCTCACCACAGCCAGGAATTCCCACAGGCAAGCTGACCAGCGGTCAATTTCGCAGCACCGTTTTTCCCGACACGGTGAGGGAATACAGCGTTTATGTCCCCGCCGGTTATGACGGTACCCAGCCAGCCTGCCTGATGGTCTTTCAGGATGGACACGCCTACGCTGATCCGAATGGTCAGTTCCGAGTCCCCACGGTCTTTGACAATCTGATACATCGTCGGGAAATGCCGGTAACAGTGGCCATCTTTGTCAATCCCGGACACTCGGGAGAACCCTTCCCTGCAAACCGCTGGTCCGCCTCAAACCGCAGTTTCGAATACGATACGCTCAGCGATCAGTACGCACGATTCCTGCAGCTTGAGCTCATCCCGCATGTGCAGCAGGAGCTGCAGCTGAAACTGTCGACAGATCCTGAAGATCGGGCGCTGTGCGGAATTTCATCCGGAGGTATCTGCGCATTTACGGCCGCATGGGAGCATCCTGAATGGTTCCGCAAAGTACTCAGCCATGTCGGCAGCTTCACCAATATTCGCGGCGGACATAACTACGAGGCGCTGATCAGAAAAACTGAAAAACGTCCGCTGCGAGTCTTTCTGCAGGCCGGTGAAAATGATCTCGACAATGAACACGGCAACTGGTGGCTGGCCAACCAGCAGATGCAGCGGGCACTGCAGTTCCGCAGCTATGATCACCGATTCGTCGGAGGGCAGGGTGGTCATAATGGTCGACATGGCGGAGCCGTTCTGCCCGACAGCCTGCGATGGCTGTGGCGGGATCATGTCGTTGGACAAACTCAACAGGAGCAGACCAAAGTGGAGGCGGCAGAAGCATACGAAGAAAAGTCGATCGTATTCACAGGCGGCGAATATCGTGAAGAAACATTCCAATATCGGCTGCTGAAACCACAAAACACTACTGACCCACTGCCGCTGGTCGTGTTTCTGCACGGCGCTGGCGAGCGAGGAACAGATAATCGCCTGCAGCTGCTGTATCTGCCCGAGCAACTGGCGCAAACTCGCTGGAGAACTCGGTTCCCCTGCTATGTCCTCGCACCGCAGTGTCGCCCGGATCGCAAATGGATGAACGTCGACTGGAGCGCTCCGGGAGATCCGCAGATGCCCGCAGAACCCAGCGAACAACTGCAGGCAGTGCTGCAAATGCTTGAAAAGACCATCGCTGAAGAAAATATTGATCGCAGCCGAATCTACCTGACCGGACTGTCCATGGGCGGATTCGGATCCTTCGATCTGGCCATCCGACAGCCGCAGCTGTTTGCCGCTGTTGCCCCCATCTGCGGCGCCGCTGACCCCGCACGAGTCACCATCCTGAAGGACCACCCCGTCTGGATCGTGCATGGTGATCAGGATCAGGCCGTACCTGTGGAACGCAGTCGCAGTGCAGCAGCCGCACTGCAGAAAGCCGGCGGTCACCCTGTCTACGTTGAACTTCCCGGAGTCGGACACAATTCATGGAATCCGGCATGGCAGGATGAAGACGGCCTCCTGCCATGGATGTTCCGCCAGCGGCGACAAGACAGCCCCGCTGCGGAGGCCAGGTAAACGCAGTCAACACGGATAACTGCCGTCGCTGCCTGCTGGCAGCGAAGCAGCCTGCTTCGGCAAAAGCCCTGTCGCTTTCACCTTTGCCCATTCCGCTTCCCAGGTCATGTCAGGCTGCCTCATCAGAGTCAGTGCCCGCATCGACATTTCCGCACAAAGCTCAGGTGCATTCACCAGCGTTGCCATCGCGTCACGCAACTGCGCCGAGCTTAGCTTTTCATCAATCAGTAACCCCAGCCCGGCGGCTTCGATATGCTGAGGGAATTCGCCGACGCGAGTCCCGATCACTGGCATCCCCAGTGCAAAGTACTCGTAAAGTTTGGTGCAATTCGTCCCGTAGAGCAGAAAACGCGGAGTTCCGGCCAGCACCGCCAGTCCCACGCAGCGACGCCCCTGCACAAACTTTCGAAAATCCTGCGGCACTATTTCGTTGTGAACCACGATGCCCGACTGGGCACGCAGCCAGCGGATCAGTTCAGCATCACCGGTTCCGAAAATGTGCAGTTCAGATTTTTCCCGCAGCGCCGCCGGCAGAGCCAGAAAGGCTTCTGCTGAGGCCCCCACTCCCTTCTCCCGCCAGACACCGCCGATGTAGACAAAACTGAGCGGTTGATCAGCAGGCTGCGGCTGAGCCGAATCACGCCAGACCACAGACGGATAATTATGCATCTCCAGCACATTCTTAGTCATCCGCCGCAGGTGCTCCTGCAAGACTCCGCCCGCCATGTGAATACAGGTTGTCAGCGTGACCCACGGCAGGCAAAAACGGTGCGTCCAGTGTACCGCCAGACTGCTCAGTCGCGTCTTCCAGCGTCCCCCGGTTCCCTCCAGCGAGTTCATTTCATAGAAATCATGCTCGTCATAAATCAGCGGCACCCGATACCAAACGCTCCACAGCAGTGCCGCTGGCAGCACCAGCCAGTGAAAGCAAAACACGGCACAAATACCGCGTCGATGCGGAGTTCCAATTCGAGCCGACCAGCGTCCGGTGCCACGCACATCCAGCGGCTGCTCTGATTTGTCCAGCACCCAGCGGTGGCGCGGAAACGCCAGCAGACGAACCGTGTAGCCGTCGCGCTGCAGACATTCCAAAAACATGGCGACTCGTTTGTTGGCAATCCGTGTCCCGTTGAAACAGATCACCCCGGGCGAGTCCGGGTGAGCCACGTTGACGTTCGCAGCATTCGGATCAGCGTTCATGAATTCCTGTCCTGACTCAGCGAGCCTCAGTGTCGCTGCAGTCCCCGATTTTCGCGAATTCGACGAAAACCGTCAAGCAGTCGCGCCGCAACGACACTTCGCCAAAATTACCCGCCAGACAGCCCGCTGTCTTTCCCGCAGCCGGATCTGAGCTTACACTGCAGAAGTTAACAGCCAGCCCCAACCTCGTTGACAGGCTGCGCTGGCCAACTTGCACTCCTTCCGGAACCCGCCCAAATGCAGATCATCACTGCTCGGATTTCGCCAAACCCGGCTTACAGCCGCATTCGAAATTCGTCGTTCGCCGGAATTCGCCGCCTCGCCGCCGCACGCGGCCTGCTGCTCACACTCGTTCTGACAGTCTCCGGCTGTACCGGCGGCAGTCAGTCAGATGCCCCGGCTGCAGCGCAAACAGCCTCCCAGTCCCCTTCCGCCGAAAATACCGCTGACACAGCAGCCAGTACTCAGCCGCCCGCCAAACAGCGAGGCCGCAACGAAGTCTGGACCGACGAAAAAGGACAAAAATGGTTCGGCAACGTACCCATGGACGCCTTCTTCGACCAGCCCTGGGAAGTAGCCAGTAACTCCACAGCCACCGGGGCACCCAGTGCCTCTACAGCCGCCACAGAGATGGCCACAGAGCAGCCCGGTGAAAAGACGGCAGAGACTGTGGCAGCCACAACCCCGCCCGCCGAACCCGCGCCAACAGCAGCCCCAGCACCTGAGGCACCGGCGGCTGCAGGTGCAGCCGATTCGTGGGACCAGCTGCTGCCGCTCGCCGACCTCGACGAAGAAATCAAAAGCATTCGCAACTTCCTTCAGGAAACTGTCAGCTCAGTTGGTAACTACAACTCCTCGATGATGATGATTCCACCCAAAGTTGCCACGCTCGCGGCGCTCGCCGAAGTCGCACGCAAACGCCAGGAATCTGTCTCCTGGAAGGACGACGCTGCCTGGGTACGCGATCTGGCCAAAAAAATGAATGAAAGCCCGCTGCAGCGAGGCCCAAAAGATCAAAAACGACTGCAGGAACTTTTCGAAGGAGTCTCTGACATCTTCAACCGCTCGAAACCCGCTGGTCTCGAAGATCCACCCGAAGCCGATTCGTTCGCAGAAACGGCTGAACTGCGGTCACTTATGAAACGCATGGAAGACGCCGAGAAAAACCTGAAGACAGAAATCAGTTCGGCTGATGCTCTTGGCAGCAAAAAAACAATGGTCCAGCACGAAGCAGCGATCCTCGCCGTACTCGCGAAAATCGCAACAGATCCCGGCTACGGGTATGACGAAGATGAGTTCCGCGGCTACGGCGGCGGAGTTGTCGAAGCAGCCCAGGGCATTCGCACGGCTGCCGAAGGCGGTGACTTCGCAGGCTTCGAAGCCGCCATGTCCAAAGTTGCAACCTCATGCCAAAACTGTCATTCGAAGTATAAAAACGACTGATTACGGAACTTTTTGATGACCAGCCCTCAGCTTAACCCGCAAACGCTCCCCGGTATTCAACTTTTTGACCTTCGCGATCAGGTGGCTGTCATCACCGGTGGTGCCCGAGGCCTCGGAGCAGTGATTGCCGCCGGCCTCGCCTCAGCAGGCGCAACAACCGTAATCGTCAGTCGCAATCTCACAGAAGCCTCTGAAACCGCCGCGCAGATCCAGACAGCCTGGAACACACGCAGCTTCGCTGTGGCTTGTGACGTCGGCAGTGAAGCCGCTGTCAGCTCCATGGTTCAGCAGGTGCTGGACCAAACCGGTCGGATTGATATTCTGGTGAATAGTGCCGGCATCAATATCCGAGGCCCCATCCACCAGCTGACACTTGAACAGTTCCGAGAAGTGCAGCGCACAAATACAGAAGGCACCTGGCTCGCCTGTCGCGCCGTTATCCCACACATGATCTCCCGCAAATACGGCCGAATTTGCAACATCGCCAGTGCCCTCGGAGTGGTCGGACTGGCCAACCGCACTCCCTACACTTCCAGCAAGGGCGCTGTCGTGCAAATGACCCGCGCTCTGGGACTCGAACTGGCGCAGACCGGAGTCGTCTGTAACGCCATTTGCCCCGGACCATTCCTGACCCCCATGAACATTCCAATCGCTGACACAGAAGAAGCTCGAATCCACATCATCGGCGCTACGGCCATGAACCGCTGGGGAGAACTGCACGAACTGCAGGGCGCCGCTCTGCTGGCCTGCAGCCCGGCCGCCAGCTACATGACCGGCAGCCTGCTCACTGTTGACGGCGGCTGGACCGCTCGCTGACCCAGGGCATGAACACAATGAAAACCTGCACGGCTGTTCTGGCACTGATTCTCTGCAGCACCACCCAGTTCTGCCTGGCTGCGGAAACCGTCGCGCCCCGCCGCCCCAACATAGTCCTGATAATCACAGATGATCAGGGCTATCCGCCACTGGCTCGACACGGTCACCCATGGATCCGCACCCCCAACCTCGACGACCTGTACGACCACAGTACACGCTTCACCAGATTCCTCGTTTCACCAACCTGCAGCCCGACTCGCTCGGCACTGATGACCGGCCGTCACTCAATGAGAAATGGAGTCACTCACACCATTCTCGAACGAGAACGAATGACACTGAACGCCGTCACGCTCGCTCAGACCCTGCAGTCCGTCGGCTACAAAACCGGCATCTTCGGAAAGTGGCACCTGGGAGACGAAGAACCTTACCAGCCACATCGTCGCGGCTTCGATGAGGTGTTTATTCATGGAGCCGGTGGTATCGGCCAGGCCTATGACTGCAGCTGCGCGGATGTTCCCGACAACTCCTACTTCGATCCGGTCATCAGACACAACACCACCTTCAAAAAGACTCGAGGCTTCTGTACGGATGTGTTCTTCTCAGCAGCCATCGACTGGATTCATCGCACAGCCCAGCAGGAACAGCCTTTCTTCGCATACGTCGCTCCCAACGCTCCCCACGGCCCATACCTCGCGCCGGATGACTGGAAGCAGCGGTTCCTCACAGCCGGTTTCGGTGAAGATCAGGCGGCTTTCTACGGCATGATCGAAAATATTGACCACAACGTGGGCCGACTGATGCTGCATCTGCATGGCGACGAACTGATGAGCAATACGGTCGTCATCTTCATGTCAGACAATGGCATGACAGGTGGTGGTTCGGGCAGAGCAGGGCAGTCTCTCGGAAATACGCCCGCAGGGGGCAGCATGCCATTCTTCAACGCCGGCATGAAGGGCCTGAAAGGATCGCCCGACGAAGGCGGTCTCCGCGTGCCGTTTTTCGTGCGAGGAGACGGTCGCTGGCCGGCAGGTCGCGATGTCGACAGAATCGCCGGCGACATCGATATCTTCCCGACACTGGCGGAACTGGCCGCAGCAGAGATGCCTCAAGGTCAGGTTGAAGGCCGCAGCCTGCTGCCATTGCTGCAGGACCCCTCAGCCACCTGGAGCGATCGCTGCCTGTTCACACACGTGGGACGCTGGCCCACAGGGGCCAGTCCCGATGACTTCAAAATGAAGAATTTCAGCCTGCGCACCCAGCGATTCCGACTGGTCAACAACGAGATGCTGTTTGATATGGAAGCAGACCCCGGTCAGAAAACCAATGTGATTGAACAGCATCCGGAAGTGGTGCGGCAGATGCGACAGGCCTGGGACCAGTGGTGGGAACAGACCAGACCAATGCTCGTCAACGAATCGGCCCCCATGTCCAAAACCCGTCCCTTCCATGAATTGTATTTCCGGCAACTTAACAGCGGTGGTATCCCTGAGTGGGCTCCGGAATGGGCAGGCGGCAGACAATGAACGCTGATTTTTTGGCCCCGGATGCTCCTTTGCGAGACTGGGACAATGACTGCCTGTGGCACCCCTTCACTCCAATGTCCGCCTGGATCACCGAGCAGGCCCCCATCATCACCGACAGCGAAGGCTTCTTCCTGCAGGATGTGAACGGGCACCGCTACATCGACGGCATTTCATCGCTCTGGTGCAGCGTGCATGGGCACCGAGTCCCCGCCATTGATGCCGCTGTCCGCGAACAGCTCGACCGTGTCGCACACTCCACTCTGCTGGGACTTGCTTCAGAACCCTCAATTCGACTCGCCCGGGCCCTGACTGATCGAGCACCGGCTGGACTGACCCGCGTGTTCTACTCGGACAGCGGTGCCACCACTGTTGAAGTAGCACTCAAAATGGCCTACCAGTATCACCGACAGAAATCGCCTGCCGGTGAAGATCGCAGCCTGTTCCTGTGCGTCGGCAATGCCTACCACGGAGATACCCTCGGAACCGTCAGCGTCGGCGGTATCGACCTGTTTCACCGCTGCTACAAACATCTGCTGTTTGGAACGCTCACCGCACCGTCGCCGGTGGCGCTGCGAGTTCCTGCCGGCCACACCCGAGAATCCTGGCTGCAGTACTGTTTCGATGAAGTCGAGCGACTGCTGCGGGACCAGCACCAGCAAATCGCAGCGGTCGTCATGGAACCCCTCGTTCAGGGAGCTGCCGGAATTCTCGTACACCCGCCCGGTTACCTGCGTCACATTCGACAGCTCTGCGATCGCTATGACGTCCTCCTGATCGCCGACGAAGTGGCTACCGGGTTCGGACGCACCGGGACTCTGTTTGCGTGTCAGCAAGAGCAGGTGCAGCCCGATTTTCTGTGCCTCGCCAAAGGGATCTCTGGCGGCTATCTGCCACTGGGAGCCACCTTGACGACCGAACAGGTGTACTCAGCATTTCTCGGCGATCCCTGGCAGGGTCGCACGTTCTACCACGGACACACGTACACGGGAAATGCGCTCGCCTGCGCCGCCGGCCTGGCTTCGCTGAAATTATTTGAAGACAACCACGTGCTGCAGAATGTCGCAGCAGCAGAAACGGTGATTCGTCAGCGGCTGGCAAAGCTGCGGCAGCATCCCCACGTCGCCGAAGTCCGTCAGCGGGGACTGATGGTCGGCATCGAACTCGTTCTCGACCGGGATTCGCTCACACCCTTCCCTGTACCGCTCCGACTCGGCCACCAGGTGACGCTCGCTGCCAGACGCCGTGGCCTGATCCTCAGACCGCTCGGCGACGTCATTGTGCTGATGCCGGCACCGGCGATGCCCCCGGACCTGGTGGCGCAAATCTGTGACCTGGCAGTCGCCTGTATTGACGAGGTCGTGCAGCAGGCACTGAGATCACTGCCCGGCGGCTCAGCCTGACGCCCTCGCGACTCAGGGCGGAAAAAAAATCGGTGCGACCCAACCAATCGCTGCAGATTGTGTTGTTTCCGAGGCGTTGCCCTGTTTCCCGCGTCCTTTTTCCACTTTCCTGCCGATTTTCCGGAACACAATGGACGGCATTGACGTCAAAAAAATGTTCAGTTCATCGGCGAACACCCCGTGCAGGGCACCAATTTGGTTGACTGCAGGGGATTTCCGCTGATAGGCTGCCCATGTAATGCACTGCTAAAGTTCTGCACCTCGCCACCACTGAACACTCGCACACTACCACTGCGGGGCGGTTTTCGTGGTTCGCTCAGGTGTTGTACTTTGGCAGTCCGGAACGATCAGCACAGGCACATTCACAGCGAATCATCACTGAAACGACTCGGTGAACTGGGGACAAGTCATGGCCGAAACGAAAAGTGCGTGGGGCATTGACATTGGGCAGGCGGGCCTGAAGGCGATCAAATTGCGGGCGTCTGAGGACGGACAGAAGGTCTTTGCGGTTGCGTTTGACTACATTCCGCACCCCAAAATTCTCAGCCAGCCTGACGCGATCCCGGAAGAACTGATTCGTGAGGCGATGAAAACCTTCCTTGAGCGCAACAAGGTTGACGGTGACCTGATCGCCATCAGCGTTCCCGGACAGAGCTCGCTGGCAAAATTCATCAAACTGCCGCCTGTTGAAAGCAGCAAGGTGGCAGAAATTGTCCGCTATGAAGCTCGTCAGCAGATCCCTTTCGATCTCAATGATGTGATCTGGGACTACCAGCCGGTTGGTGGTGGTGTCGAAGAAAGTGGCTTCATGCTGGAAGCTGAAGTCGGCCTGTTTGCGATGAAGCGTGATCTGGTTTACGACGCGATGAAGCCCTTTACTCAGGCTGGTCGCGAAGTCGAACTGGTGCAGATGGCCCCGCTGGCTCTGTACAACTTTCTCTCCTATGACGTGCTCGGATTTCGTCGCACCGCGGAAAATCCGGAACCGGCCGCTCAGGAAGATTACCAGATCGTACTGGACATGGGTTCGGACAATTCCACCATGCTGGTCTCGAATGGCCGCAGCATCTGGATCCGCAATGTCCCCATCGGCGGCAACCACTTCACTCGCGCTCTGACTCGCGAAATGAAGCTGACTTTCGCCAAAGCTGAACATCTCAAATGCAACGCCACCAAAGCGCCGGACCCGAAGGCCGTCTTTCAGGCGATGCGACCGGTCTTCAATGACTTTGTGTCGGAAATCCAGCGAACCATCGGATTTTTCGGCAGCGTCAACCGATCAGCTCGCATCCGTCGCATCATCGGCGTGGGCAACGGATTCCGCCTTGCGGGGCTGCAGCGATTTCTTGAACAGAATTTGCAGCAGTACACAGTTGAACGTCTCGAGACACTGCGCGGCGTGACCGGCGATTCGGTGCTGACTGACCCGCTGTTCTCAGAAAACATCATGACCTTTGCAGTTCCCTATGGTCTCGCCCTGCAGGCGCTCGGCAGAACTCGCATTCGCACCACGCTGCTGCCTCCGGAAATTGCCATGGACCGCAAGATCCGTGCCAAAAAGCCGTGGGCTGTCGCCGGCGCGGCCGGACTGCTGCTGGCGATGGGTGTCAGCACGATTGGCAGTGCCAGCGTGCTGACTTCATGGAGCGAGAAAAAGTGGGACGAGTCACAGAAATACGTGAAATCTGTGCAGGGAGAAATTGGGACTCAAAAGACCGCCTTCGACGGCGAACTGGCCTCCCACAAAACAACTCTCGACAACATCGCTCAATTGGTTGCGCCGCTCGAAAAACGTTCCATCTGGATGGAACTCTTCAAAGCGGTCAACGAGTGTCTGCCAAGTGAAGAAGGTGATGCTCTTGATGAAGCAGACATCATGAAGCAGAAAAAAATTCGCCTCACCTCCATCACCACTCGAAAAGTCACCGATGTCGC
>JBJTPZ010000466.1:0-1698 GCA_046075365.1 Planctomycetaceae bacterium | reverse complement strand
TTTAGAGCGTGAAGCATCCAGTTTGCCATTGCTGCATGCTTCTGAGTCTTTTTGGCGGGGCACAGTTCCGAAGTTTGTGCGGCGTTATCCGCGTGCGATTTCCAGTGGCGTAGTCTGCACAGTTTCCGCGCTGATCATTGGTGGCCTTCTGATGGGGCTTGTCAGTTCACGCCAGAAGAACGAGCAGTTGAAAGCGATTGAGTCGTTTGAAGAGCTGAAAGCAGTTTCTGACTACGCATTCAGTACAGTGGCTGTCCCTGATCTGGCGGTGGATGCATTCCAGACAATGACTTCCGAGAGCATAGCGTTGCAGTGTATGAAGGCACTTGGTGCTAAAACTCCGGACGATCTGGCCGATTCATGGGACTGGATGAGTGGCAGGCTGGATGAAGAAAATCGTCGTGAGGCTGAGGATCGGCTGCGGGCACTGGGCTTTGTTGTTGATCAGCTGGAACGGCAAACTGCCGAACCTCGAGAGCGTGCTGTTCAGCCGGCAGTCGAAAGTTTCCGCAGGACTGTGAGCAGTCTGGAGGCACGGCGGAGAGCCGGTGCTGGCGCAGGGAGGGCACAGGTACCAGGTGACAAGGCCGAGGTATTGCAGGCCGGCAGTCATGCTCAAATCGTTGCTGCACTGGAGGGCACCGGGCCGGTAGATCGGCTTTTTGCAGCATCCCTGATGCTGACTCGCGGGCGCCCTGATGCTGCTATGGCAATTTTGGATGCGACGACGGTTCCGGGGGCATTTTGGGGCGTTTACTGGGTCATTCGCGGGCGAAGTCACTTTGATATGCAGCAGTACCGAGAGGCGATCGCCGCATTTTCATCAGCACTCAGTTCGTCGGAAGACAGCGTAGCTGCTCGATACAGTCGCGGTTTGGCGCTGATGTACGATGGTCGACACTCAGAGGCCGAACAGGATTTTTCCAGGATTCTTGAGCACAATCCTCAATTGCCGGAGGCGTGGGCCCAGCGCGCGATGGTTCGTCAGTCGATGCGTGACTACACGGGTGCGGTGGCTGACCTGGATCAATCTTTGAAACTGAGGCCGGAGGGCAGTCGCCTGCGGCTGATGCGCGGCAGACTTCTTATTGTACTCAAAAAGGAGCAGCTGGCTGAGGCGGACTTCAACTATGCTTTGCAGCATCAGCCCGGTACGGCGCTGGACTGGATTTCTCGAGCAATTGCGCAATTTGACCGTAGTCCGGCAGATGGGCTGGCAGATTTGCAGCAGGCAGAAAAGATTTATGGTCCAAATCCGCTCATTCTGCAGCCCATGGCCCACGTGCTGTCGGAAAGGCTGAATCGTTCGGACGAATCCATTCAGGTGCTGGATCGCTTGCTGGAAAACAGTCCACGTTATCAAAAGGCGCTTTCCGGCAGGGCTGTGCTGCACGCCCGTGGTGGCCGCTGGGAACTGGCTCGAAAGGATGTTGAGACGCTGCTGGCGATGCCCGAGCGACGGGGTAATGACATCAATTACCAGATTGCCTGCGTTTATGCTCTGATGTCACAGCAGCAGCCAGAGCTGGGTGCGGAGGCGATCAGCTGGCTGGCGCGGGCGGTTGCCGGGGGTTACGGTCGCGACATCATTGATACAGATACGGATTTGCAGCCGATTCGGGCTTTGCAGGACTTCCAGATGATTCGTCGGACGGCAAGGATTCTGAGCCAGCCGACAGACCAAAAATAAACAGACCC
>JBJTPZ010000465.1:0-6365 GCA_046075365.1 Planctomycetaceae bacterium | reverse complement strand
CGCCCCTCTCGCTCACTTAATACCCGACAATACTCCAGCGCATCATGCCAGTTCACATACGTCGCTGCCACCTCAGCCCCGTCTTTCACATACTCCTGCCCCTGCCACAGAGTCGTTCCCATGACCGACTGCCACTGACCCTGCGTGACTGCGTGCACCGATACCCACAGCGGTTTTGTCAGGGTTACCTTATGCTGAGGATGCTCATCACTGTGCCCCACGCCGTCCGCTGATCCCCGCAAAAATGTCCCCGGGGGTATCAGACGCAGACGCTGACCCAGCGAGCCTGTCACTTCGGCAGGAGCCCCAATGTACCACGCCCACGCCCGCTGCGCGGCTTCGGCTGCCGCTGCGTCGAAAGGAGCCCGCAGCGGCGAGGGCTGCGTCGGCAGCGGCAGCCGCTCAAGCTGGTCCCACGCCGTTTTCCACTCCGACTCGTCCGGCTGCAGCTGCCGCAGCTGCTGCAGCAGCCGACGCACGTCATAACGTCGCAGCTGCTCGGCAGACTCCCGATACTCGGCCGCCAGCCGCTCCACCCGCTCACAGCCCGCCACACAACGCTCGTACAGCTTGATGTCACGCTGACCCTGCAGCTCCTCAGGCAGCCCGTCAAGAGCCCGCACCGCCTCCATAAATCGGCCCCGCTGCCGCAGCTGATCGGCCGTCTCGTGAGTCTCAATGAGCAGCCCGGACAGACGCCCCAGCCGCTCCACCGGCGATTCACTGCCGCCACGGTCGGAACCAGCCGACACCGGCTCCTGCACCGCCGTGGCCACCGGCACCCGCCGCCCGCCAGCCGCCGCCCCCGCCACTGCCGCACCCGCCACTGCCGCACCCGCAGCACCCGCAGCACCCGCAGCACCCGCAGCACCCGCCTGCTCCAGCGCCTGCATGAACTCCTGCACACTCCCAAAACGCTGCTGCCAGTCCTTTGCCAGCGCTCGCCGAAACACAGCCTGCAGCAGCCCCAACTCCGATGGCAAATCGGGCACCGGATCCTGCAGTACCGCCAGCCGCACAACCTCAGTATCGCCCACATACGGAGGATCACCCACCAGCATCTGCCACGCCACAACCGCAACAGCATACTGGTCCGTCGCACCCCGCTGGTCACGACGACGCCCCCGCCACTGCTCAGGTGACATGTAATATCGAGTCCCCCGGACGGGAACCAGCGCCAGCGAATTCAGCGACAGCGAATTTCGCAGATCGGCCGCCAAACCGAAATCCAGCACCGTCAACTCACCCGTCGCCTCGTCAAACATCAGATTGTCCGGCTTAATGTCCCGATGCACCAGACCCTGCCGATGAGCATAATCCAGAGCAGCTGCGACCGGACGCAACATCTGCAGCACCGTCTGCAGCGGCAATCCCGCACACTCCCGGTCCACCAGCCGCAAATGCTTTGTCAGCGTCACCCCACGCACATACTGCATCACCTGAAACACACCGCACTCAGGATGCTGACCCAGATCATACATCGCACAAATATGCTGGTGATTCAGCCCCTGCACCCGCCGATAAGCCCCCTTGAAATCCTCCACCCACTCCTCAGATCGCCGCAGCTCCGGCAACAAAAACTTCAACACCACTTCCCCCGATCGCTGCTCATCGCGCCGCTGCGGATCCACCGCTAACCACGCCTCCCCCATCCCCCCCGCACCCAGCAGACGCTGCAAAATAAAACGACCCACTGTCTGCCCCGAACGCAGACCAAATTCACCAGTCATATCCTGAGTCAACTGTGACATGTCCACACCTGCTTCATCAACGCAGCAACACCACCAGGTACCACCACAGTATCCTGACAGATGCAGCCCGAAAAATCTTCCCGACAGCCACTAATCAGGATCCAGCCGCCCCGGTTCCTGCAAAAAACTTCCGGAATTTTTCGCCTCGCCCGAGTCACCCCGTGAGCCTTCTCGACCGCGCACAAATCGGATTCGCCGCAGCAGCGTGCGCAACAGACCACGGGAATTCGCGTGCTCGCAATGAGCCACCCAGGCCTGAATGGAACTGGCAATCTCAGAAAAACTCACCTGACCCTGACTAAACAGCCACTGCAGTCGAGCAATCCGGCGGGAAAATCGCCGCAGTGTCGATGACAACACACGCCTCTCATCAACACCAATGTGCAAACCCAGAAAATTCACGCCCCGCCCCTGAGGCGCGACATGCGTCTTCTCTGGATGCAGCCTCAGTCGCAAACCCGCCAGATACTGCGAAATCGCGTCCCGATACTCCCACATCTCCTGTCGACTGTCCCCAAACAACACCAGATCATCGCTGTACCGCACGTACCCCGGCACCCTCAACTGCTCCCTGATGAAATGATCCAGAGGATCCAGGTACACGTTGGCCAAAAACTGACTGGTCAGATTGCCAATCGGCAAACCCACAGGCCGCAACACAGAAAACAGATCGTCACCAGGAAACGGCTGATAAATCTGCTCACCAGCAAACACACCCACTCCCGAATTCAAAATCCTGCCCAGCAGTTCCAGCAACGCCGCATCACGCAGATTCCGCTGCAGCCGCTCCAGCAGCAACTCATGATCCACACTCGGAAAAAACTTCACAATATCCGTTTTCAGACTCCACCGATGACGACGCAGATAATACTGCGCCCGACCAATCGCACGATGCGTACCCTTCCCACGTCGACAGGCATAGCTGTCAAAAATAAATCGCCGCTCATACAGCGGTTCCAGAACATTCACAATCGCGTGATGCACAACCCGATCTGCAAATGGCGCAGCACTGATCAGCCGCGGCTTCGGCTGACTGATGTGAAAATGACGGTAAGGACCCGGCCACCACGCTAACGACGATAAATCACGCTGCATCTGCAGCAGACGACTCTCCCACTCAAATTCAAATGCCGCAGCATCCGGCGAATATCGCTTCCCACGCCGACAACGACGATGCGCCAGCAACAGATTCGGCCAGCTGCACACCAGAGGAAATAACCCGGACCAGCTGCGAGCCAATCAGGTACCCGCCTTTCACAACCAACCCCGCAAAAAAAACAGCGGACCGGGACGTTCGCAGACGCTACCAGCCCCGATCCGCCAACGCGGCTTCGGCTTCAGTGCACGTGCCACCGAAACACAGGATCCAGACCGTGTCATCCTCTTGCCACTCACCAGGCATGCCCACGGCGACAGGCGCCACGCAGACCTGATCTCTCGGACTTCGACAGATGATTGGGGAAAACTCAAGAATCGCTGCACACACGAAAACCGATGTTGTTGTTACGGTTGTCGGGATCACAGTTGTTGCGGTAACCAGAACGACAGTTGTTCGGTTCGTTGTTCCAGGAGCCGCCACGAACCACACGCGAAGACCCTGAGCTTATCGGTCTGTCCCCTTCAGCCAGGCCCCCAAAAGGCGACCCAGTTGATCCAGCTGTTCCCCAGCATACCGCAATTGACCGGCCGCCAACAGCTGCAAATCAAAAGCATATCGTAAAAATGCCCGCAAACGCAGCAACACCCCGTCCGCTGCCTCCAGCAGCTCCCGACGACGCTCACCCCGCACATTGTTCGCCTGCAACAGCAAATCCTCAAAATCAAATGCCAGCGTCTCCAGCCGCTGAGTATAAGAATGACGCAGATGCTTCGGAAATCGCTGCGTACGCTGCAGCAGCCACAAATTCCAGTCATGCGTTTTTACAAATAACGGAGTCTCCATCTGTCAGTCCCGCTTCTCCAAAAAAACCACACAACTGCCAACACAACCCCAATCGCAAAAATACAAAATCACAGAATCACAGAGTCACACAAACACAGAATCACAGAATCACAAAATCGCACAGAGAATCGCACAGAGGACAGAGGACCAGAGGACAGAAAAACAGAGACCACAGAGACCGAATCCCATGAGGATGACTGGGGAAAACTCAAGAATCGCTGCACACACGAAAACCGATGATGTAGTTACGGAGGTCGGGATCACAGTAGTTGCGGCAACCAGAACGACAGTAGCTCGGTTCGAGGTTCCAGGAGCCGCCACGAACCACACGCGAAGACCCTGAGCCTGCTCCAACCGGATCCACCACAGCCGACTTGCCATAACTGCCATACCAGTCGCTGCACCACTCCCACACGTTTCCGTGCATGTCATACAAACCAAAGCCATTCGCTCGCTTCCTGCCAACCGACTCAGCATGACCGGTCTTAGTCCCAGCGTACCAGGCATATTCCGGCAACGCACTTTCGCTGTCCCCAAAACTCCACTTCGTCGTCGTGCCCGCTCGGCACGCATACTCCCACTCCGCCTCAGTCAGCAGACGATATCGACGCCCCTCTCGCTCACTTAATTCCCGACAATACTCCACCGCGTCCTGCCAGTTCACATACGTCGCTGCCACCTCAGCCCCAATTTTCACATTCCCCTGCCCCTGCCACGGAGTCGTTCCCATGACCGACTGCCACTGACCCTGCGTCACCGCGTGCACCGATACCCACAGCGGTTTTGTCAGCGTTACCTCATGCTGAGGATGCTCATCAGTGTGCCCCACACCGTCCGCTGATCCCCGCAAAAACGTCCCCGGGGGTATCAGACGCAGACGCTGACCCACGGAATCCGTCAGCTCCTCCGGGCGCCCAAGCGCTGCCGCCCAGGCAGTCTGAGCCGCCTTCGCTGCGCGAACGCCAAACGGCGCACGCAGCGGAGCCGCCCCGCCAGGCCCGGTCAACGGCGACTTCGCCCGCACCGCTGCACCACCCGCAGCCGCTGCCGCCGGTCCCGGGCTGACCTGCGCAGCCGCTGGCTTTACCACCGCCGCCGGCTTGACTGCCGCCGCCGGCTTGACTGCCGACACGGGCTGCTCTTTAACCGCCGGAGCCGCTGCCGGAGTCGGGGCCGGTACCGGTACCGGGGCAGTCGCCACGCCGGCACCGCCCGCAAGAGCAGCCTGCAGCGCACGCTGGAAACACTGCATGTCCGAAAAACGATCAGCCGGCTCCTCCTCCATCGCCTGCAATATCAAATCACGCAGCTCTGCAGGTATCCGCCCCGCACGCAAACCCTTCGCACTGCGACCTGTCACCAAATAATGCAGCGTTGCACCCAAACTCCAGATGTCACTGCGAGCATCCGCGAGACGAGGATCACGCTCCTGCTCAGGAGACATAAACTGCACTGTCCCCATAAACGCATTCGTATTCGTCGGAGAAGTCTGCATACCGGCCAACGAAATACGACGAACCAGACCAAAATCACACACCCATGCCCGATTCGACCGGTCAATCAGAATATTCCCCGGCTTCAGATCCCGATGATACAGCTGACGCTGGTGCGCACCATACAATGCGCCGCAAACCTGCTGGAAATACTCAGCAGCCAGACGCCAGTCCAGCACCTCCTGCTGATTGTACTGACGCTCGGCCAATGACTGACCATCAATCCACTGCAGCACCAGATACGGACCATTCACGTCACGCTCGTAATGCAGCAGCGGCACAATTCCCGGAATGTCCCACAGCTTCGCCTGCGACTGAGCCTCCACATGAAACCGCGACAATGCCTCGCCATCACCCACACGCTCAGGCAGGATCCGCTTGATCGCCACCTCACGCTGCAAAACAGTATCGTCCGCCCGAAACACCAGCCCCATCCCGCCCTGCTTCGGCTCACCACGCTGCACATACCGACCGCCCTGCGACGGAAACAGCAAATGCCCGCCAGCCCCGGAATCACCAGCACTTAAAACACCACCGCCACCCGCACCGGCACCAGCGCGCTGACGCATTGGCCGAGTCGAATTGTGACGATGGCCATCCGCACCGCGTGACTGATCCTGTGGATTCCCCACATCACCCGCATTCGTACCCACTGTACAACCTCCCGCACCACCAGCCCGACATTCCCCAGACCCCTAAAGTCTCTCGCCGCAACCCCCGTGTCGTCAAGCACGAGCACGAGCACGAGCGCGAGCACGAAAAACACCCGTCCAAAAAAAGTCTCACCTCGTACTCGTACTCAGTCCGCCCTGGCGGACGGTACTCGTACTCGTACTCGAAACACGCCCACTGCCCACCGCACTTCGCGCCTTCCTTCGCGGCTTCGCGGCTTCGCGTGAGCCTCACCCCCTGTCGCCCTCCCCAGCCCCTCCCCCCCTTGCGATTCATCCGTGACAATCCGTGTTCATCCGTGGCAAAAAAAAAGCCCCTGCCCACGCCCCAATCCGTGGCAAAACACCGCCTCACCCGCTCCCCGCCTTTCCCCTTCGCGGCTTCGCGGCTTCGCGTGAGCCCCCAAATCCCCCCCCCTTCCGATTCATCCGTGACAATCCGTGTTCATCCGTGGCGAAAAAAAACCGCCCCTGTCCATGCCCCAATCCGTGGCAAAACACCGCCTCA
>JBJTPZ010000464.1:0-3461 GCA_046075365.1 Planctomycetaceae bacterium | reverse complement strand
GCTGCCGATGAATTGACGCCCCGCGAACAGGCATTCACCAGACAAATGGAAAACTGTGTGCTGGTCGGCACGTTTACCGTCGATGGCCAGACCGAAGGTGATCCGCTGAAACCCGAGCGTTACGAAATCGAAAGTGCCGTGAAGGCCTCCGGCGATCTCTGGGTCTTCACAGTCCGCATCAAATACGGCAAACTGGATACCAAACTCCCCGTCACAGTTCCCCTGCTCTGGGCCGGTGAAACCCCCATGGTATCTCTGACCAACGCCTCTATCCCCGGACTCGGGGAAGGATTCTCTGCCCGGGTCCTGTTCCATGAAGATCGCTACGCCGGCACATGGCAGCACGGCAAGGTGGGTGGCCACATGTTTGGCCGCATCGAAAAGGCAAAACCCGCTGCCAGCAACCAGGGTGCAGGCAAGTAACTCACTGCACCAGCATTCGCTGTCTGAAATTTCCAAACCGGAGTCACCTCAATGAAGTTGTTTTGTTCCCTCGCACTGGCCCTCCTGCTGAACTCTGCCTGCTGCCTCCACGCCGCTGACGAAACAGCAAAGAAGACCGACGCAAAGGCCGAAGAAACCGTTACAGTCAAACTGCGGGATCTGTCCCTGACGCTGCCCAAATCATGGTCGGCCTCGGACCAGCAAAGCCAGATGCGACTGGCCACCTACTTCATCCCGGCTGCTGCCGGCGATAAGGACAAGGGTGAACTGGCCATCTCCACCTTCGCCGGTGGCGGCGGTGGTATCGCTCCCAACCTGCAGCGCTGGATCTCACAGTTTGACGCCGCCGGACGCAAAGCCGCAGTCAAAAAAGGCAAAGCCGGCGCCAACGAGTACTACGTGGCCGACATCACCGGCACCTACCAGAAGTCCGTCGGTCCGCCAATTCTGCGAAAAACAGAACCAGCACCCGGATATCGCATGCTCGGCGTCATCGTGGTACTGCCCAGTGAAGAAGTCTACTTCCTGAAACTGACCGGCCCTGATGCCACCGTCAAGGCTCAGGCTGAAGCACTTCGCAAATCCTTCGGTGGAAAAAGCGACGGCGAAGAAGACTACGAACTCTGAGCCCGCAACTGCGTTTCAGACGGGGCTCCGGCAATTACGCCCGAGCCCTCTCAATCAATCGCCTTCGGTACAGCTGCCGCTGCTGACCACGGCGGACAGGATGGCTGATGCAAATCACGTTGAATGGTGCACCGCGAGACATTCCCGCAGCATCCACAATCTCAGATCTGCTGGCGGACCTGAAAATCGAAAGCCGGTACTGCGCCGTCGAACGCAATCGCGTCGTCGTGCCGCGCGAAACCCATCGCACTGTGACGCTGCTGGACGGGGACCAGATCGAAATTGTGACTCTGGTCGGCGGTGGTTAGCATCTGAGAATATGTGGGAAAGCAGACGTTCATGAACGCACCGCTGGCTGACAAACCACTCGTACTGGGAAGCCATACCCTGAAATCAAGGCTGATCGTGGGCACCGGCAAGTATGCCACCCTCGAACTGATGCAGCAGTGCCTGGAGGCCAGTGGATCAGACGTCATTACAGTGGCCGTCCGCCGCGAACGACTGGTGGATGCCTCAGGCAGAAATATCCTCGATTTCATCGATCTCAGCCGCTACACCATTCTTCCCAACACCGCCGGCTGCTTCAATGTCGATGACGCAGTCCGCGTCGCCAGACTCGGACGCGAAATCCTGCGGGGCCTCGAAAACCCCGGCGCCGACTGGGTCAAACTGGAAGTTCTCGCTGATACTCGCACACTGCTGCCCGACCCCGTCGCCACCGTCGTCGCCTGCGAACAACTGGTTGCCGACGGCTTTCAGGTCCTCTGCTACACCTCCGACGACCCCATCACAGCCCGCCGACTGAAACTTGCCGGAGCCACCTCGGTAATGCCCGCCGGCAGCCCGATCGGCAGTGGTCAGGGAATCCTCAACCCCAATAACATCCGCATCTGCCTCGAATACCTCAAAGAAAATGATCCCGATTACCCCGTAATTGTTGATGCAGGAGTGGGCACGGCCAGTGACGTGGCGGTTGCTATGGAACTGGGCTGTGACGGAGTCCTGCTGAATACCGCAATTGCCAGCGCTCGCGACCCCCTTAGAATGGCTCAGGCCATGCGAATGGCTTGTCAGGCCGGTCGGGATGCACTCCTCTCCGGTCGGATTCCACGCAAACTTTACGCGACCGCATCCAGCCCGACCGAGGGTGTCATCAGTCGCCCGCTCGGCGGCTGATTTACCTGTCGCCCTCGATACCCAGAAAGCACCGGTCCATGTCTCAGCAGCCGGCTTTGACAACAAACATCGTCGCACCAGCCAGCAAACAGCCAGTCAGCGGTCGGACCGTTGTCGTGCTGATGTTTGTCATGGGAATCCTCGCCACCGCCTTCCTTTACACCTACTGGACTCTGCACCTCACGCCGTTCATGCCGCTGCAGGAAGCCATCGTGCGTGAATTCCCCGGATCTGCCCCGCGAGTCAACGGCGGACGCAAGAAGATTCACAAACAGACTCCGATGATCCTCCGAGTGGCCATCAAGTCCGAAACAGACCCCACGTCAGAACAGCCCGCTGACCAGCAGGCAATGCTGCACCTCAGACAACGCATCGCAGCCATGACTCGCGAACTGCAGCCGCTGCCCGGCATCGAACAGCTGGAAGTCCACGTCTATAAACTGCTCAAGGAAGACCAGATCCGCAAACGCGCCTGGCAGCTGCTGATGACCGACGACGCTCAGTGGCAACAGATGGACGAAACAGGAACCACCGCCACCGTGCAGAAACCACCGGCAACAGAGGCCCCCGGAAATTCGCAATGATCTCCACGATCGAATTGCTGGCCGTTATCAGCGGGGCTGTCTTCGGTGTCCTCGCAGCCAGACGCAAAGGACTGGATCTCGTTGGAGTTGTCTCGGTCGCCATGATGACCGCATTCGGCGGAGGCAGCCTACGCGACCTCCTGCTCGATCGACACCCACTGTTCTGGATCGAACACTCACGCTACCCCGTGATCGTCTTCGCTGTCGCCTGCTGCCTCTCCATGCTGCCCCGCATTCCCCGGACGGCCGTGCGACTGCTGGATCTGGCCGACGCACTCGGACTCGGACTCTTCAGCATCGTCGGCACCCAGCTCGCCCTCGATCAGAATGTCGCCCCGTTCGTCGCCGTTCTGCTGGGTGTGATCACCGGATCCTTCGGTGGAGTCATTGCCGATATTGTCTGCAATGAAGTGCCCGGTCTGTTCCGCCCCGACACACCGCTCTACGCCACCTGTGCCTTCACCGGCGGCTGGATCCTCATCGGACTCAGACAACTCGCACTGGCAGATTCACTGGACTTCGCCATTGCCACCGTCGCCGTCGTCCTGATGCGCCTCGCTGCACTGCGATTTCGCATCGTCCTCCGCTCAACACGCCCCGGTCACGACCCCTAACACTGCACCCGGCACT
>JBJTPZ010000463.1:0-9776 GCA_046075365.1 Planctomycetaceae bacterium | reverse complement strand
TGTACCCGGCAGTACCTCAGCCGCGTGAGCGTTACGCGGACAACTTTTTCAACTGGGTGTACGACTTCAACGGGGATGGCTGGAATGACATTTTGGTCGTGGGCTTCCCGGGGACTCCGGCTTTCGTCTATCGCAATCCGGGTCGCGATGGTCTGACGGGACTGTGGGACAAGCTGCAGGTGGCGGATTCGGTCAGCAACGAGGCTCCTCAGTTCACCGATATCACGGGTGATGGTCAGCCCGAGCTGATTTGTACTCGCCAGGGACACTACGGTTACTACGTTCGCAGTGCTCAGGATCCGCTCGGCGCCTGGCAGTTTCGCTCGATTTCTGAAAAGGTCGCACCGACTCCTTTTGGCCACGGTCTGGGTGTGGGCGATGTGAACAGTGACGGAAGGCTGGACATGATTGCGACGGACGGCTGGCTGGAACAGCCGGCGGATCCGGCCGCCTCGCTGTGGAAGTTTCACAAGTATCCGTTTGCTCCGGCTGCAGCCGACATGTTTGCCATGGATGTGGACGGCGACGGTGACGCGGACGTGATTTCGGCGCTGCATGCTCATGAGTATGGTCTGGCGTGGTTTGAAAACACAGGCACGACTGACGGCGAGGTGATCTTTACTCAGCACCTGATCATGGGCAAGACCAGTGCCGACAGTGCGTGGGGGACATTGTTTACCGAGCCGCATGCGGTGAAGCTGGCGGACATCAACGGTGACGGGCTGCAGGACATTATTACGGGCAAAACGTACTGGTCGCATCACCGTTCCAGTCCGTTGTGGGACGCCGGTGCCGTGGTGTACTGGTTTGAGCTGCAGCGACAGAAGTCGGCTGATGGTTCTGTGCAGGTGGACTGGGTGCCGCATCTGGCGGACGGAGATTCTGGCATTGGTCGCGGACTGGTGGTGCAGGACATTAATGCTGACGGGATGGTGGACATTGCGTCTGGCGGGATGGTGGGTGCCAGCGTGCTGACTCATGTTTCGAAAACGGTCACTGAAGAAGAATTCCGCGCTGCTCAGCCGCAGAAGCGGAAGGCCATGGCGGAGGGTCTGCAGCCGGCGGACGCAGCGGCGCACATGACCGTGCCGCCGGGATTCAAAGTGCAGCTGGCGGCTGGTGAGCCGCAGGTGCATCAGCCAATCGCCATGTGTTTTGACCACCGCGGGCGTTTGTGGGTGGCGGAAGCTTATACGTATCCGCTGCGAGCCAAAGACGGTGGCGGGCGGGACCGGATTGTGATTTTCGAGGATCAGGACGGGGACGGAGCCTTTGACAGTTCAAAGACGTTCATCGAAGGCCTGAATCTGGTGAGCGGTCTGGAGGTTGGTTTTGGCGGTGTTTTTGTGGGAGCTGCTCCGTATCTGCTGTTCATACCGGACGCGGATGGTGACGACGTGCCGGACGGCAAGGCTCCTCAGTCAGGTGCCATGTCAAAGATTCCTCAGCAGGGTTTGCAGTTTCCGGGTGACGTACCGGCTGGTGCTGTGGTGCTGCGAGACGGTTTTGGCTGGCAGGATACTCATGAGACGCTGAACGCGTTCATCTGGGGACCTGATGGCTGGCTGTACGGCTGTCACGGCGTGTTTACTCATTCAAAAGTCGGTCATCCGGGTGCCACGGATGAGCAGCGATTGCCGCTGAATGCCGCGGTCTGGCGTTATCACCCGACGAAGGACGTGTTTGAAGCCTTCATGAACGGCACCAGCAATCCGTGGGGAGTGGACTTCAATGATCGGGGTCAGGCCTTCATTACGGCGTGTGTCATTCCGCATCTTTGGCATGTCATCCAGGGGGCTCGCTATCATCGCCAGGGTGGCCAGCACTTTAATCCCTATACGTACGAAGACATTCGCACGATTGCCGATCACGCGCATTACGTCGGGGACATTGCCGACCATGCGTGGTGGGGTCAGGAACCGAAGGCAGCCGGAGGAACTCTGGACGCCGGTGGCGGACATGCTCACTGCGGTGCCATGATTTATCTGGGCGACAACTGGCCCGACCAGTATCGCAATCAGATTTTCTTTAACAATGTGCACGGCAATCGGGTGAACAGTGACATTTTGGAGCCTGTTGCGGGTACATCGGCGTGGGTGGGTCACCATGGTCGGGATCTGCTGCTGTCGAACGATCATTATTTTCGCGGCATCAACTTGCGTTATGGTCCGGACGGCACGGTGTATCTGCTGGACTGGTATGACAAGAATGCGTGTCACCGCACGAATCCTGAGATTTGGGATCGCAGCAGCGGTCGAATCTACCGAATTGTGTATGGTCAGCCGGCAAAGGTGCATGTGGACGCCGGGAAGTGGGACGAGTCTGAATTGTTTGCGGCGCATGAGCATCGCAATGAGTGGCACACTCGAATGGCTCGCCGACAGCTGATGGAGCGTGGCTGTTCGGACGCACTGCATGCGCGTTTGTGGTCAGCAGCCACTGACAGTGCTCGACCAGTCGAGCAGCGGCTGAGATTTTTGTGGTCTGTCCATGCTGTTCGCGGTTTGACGCAGCAGCAGACACTGCAGTTGCTGGGTGACAGTGAAGCGTGGATTCGTGGCTGGGCAATTCAGCTGGAGCTGGAGGATCAGCAGGCGGGTGATGCGGTGCTTGATGCGCTGACGAAGCTGGCGGCGGAAGAGCAGTCGCCGGTGGTTCGTTTGTATCTGTGTTCGGCGCTGCAGCGTCTGCCGCTGCGTTCGCGCGGCCCGATTGCTGCAGCTTTGGCGCAGCACGAAGAAGATGCGTCCGATCATAATTTGCCGCTGCTGCTGTGGTATGGTGTTGAGCCTGTTGTGGCGGACGATCCGGCAGTGGCTCTGAGGATTGCAGAGCAGACGAAGATTGAAAAGCTGCGGCGGTTTATTATCCGGCGTGCGGCGGCTGAATCCAAATCACTGCCGGCGGTGGTGGGTCTGCTGGGGCGAGTGAAGACAGCGGCGGAACAGTCTTTGATTCTGGAGGAAATGCTGTCGTCGTTTGAAGGCCGAGTAGGCATAGCGATGCCGGATGAGTGGAAGTCAGCGTACGAGGTTTTACAGCAGAGCGAGCAGCAGGAGGTGCGGGATCGAGCCGATCAGGTGGCCGTACTGTTTGGTGACCAGCGAGTATTTGCGGTAATGCGCAGGCTGCTGGCGGACGAACGTTCCGAGACGGCTCGCCGTCGCAAAGCGCTGGATGTGCTGGTGCGAGGGCAGGACCGGGAATCAGCCGACGTATTTCTGAGTGCTGCGGTGCTGGATCAGGCGGACCTGCAGGGGCCGGCGATTCGAGCGCTGGCAGCGATTGGCAGCGAGCGGACTCCGCAGGTACTGCTGCAGCGTTATGCGAAACTGCCAGCGGCGGCAAAGGCTGATGTCATCGGGACTTTGGTGGCTCGTCCGGCATGGACGAAGCTGCTGCTCACGTCTATTGGCGAAGGGCAGGTGCCTTCCGGTGATCTGCATGCCTGGCATGTGCGGCAGATTCTGGCCTTCGGCAATGCCGAGCTGACTGATTTGCTGAAGCGAAACTGGGGTGAAATCCGTGAAGCTGCGGCTGATCGTCAGGCTCAGCTGGCAGACTGGAAGAAGCAGCTGGGCCCGCGAGTGCTGGCGAAGGCCAGTGCGGGAAATGGTCGCCGAGTGTTCGCGAAGACCTGTCAGAACTGTCACAAGCTGTTTGGTACCGGTGGCGAGATTGGTCCGGACATCACGGGTTCGAACCGTGCCAATCTGGATTACATTCTGGAGAACATTCTGGATCCGAGTGCGGTGGTGGGGCGTGATTATCAGGTAACGGTGCTGGCACTGAGTGATGGTCGCGTGGTGCAGGGGTTGTTGCGAAAAGAGACAGACAGTGCTCTGACAATTCAGACCATCAATGATGCTGTCGTGGTGGCGAAGTCAGAGATTGAGGAACGCAGTCTGTCCAGTACTTCGATGATGCCTGAGCGACAGCTGGATTCTCTGTCGAAAGATGAAGTGCGTGATTTGATTGCGTATCTGGCCAGTCCGACGCAGGTGGCTCTGTCGGGGCCGAAGGCGCCGATTGATCCGCAGACAAAGAAGGTCCCGGGGGCTCAGGAGGGTGAGACGCTGAAGATCGTGGAGAAGACGGGCGGCAACGCCGTCAGTCAGCCGATGGGTGGTTTCGCGGCGGATCGCTGGAGTGGCAATGATCATCTGTGGTGGACGGGAGCAAAACCGGGTGATCGACTGGGGCTGGAAGTGCAGGCGACTGCAGCCGGTCTTTACGACGTGGAAATTGTGCTCACGAAGGCTCGGGATTATGCCCTGGTGCGTCTGCAGCTGGGTCAGGCGGTGCTTGACCCGCAGCTGGATCTGTTTAATACACCGGAAGTGATTACGACTGGTGTGCTGACGTATCGCGGTGTGCAGCTGACTCAGGGGCCGCATCGCCTGAGTCTTGAGATTCTGGGTGCCAATCCGGCAGCGGTGAAGAATCATATGGTGGGGATTGACTATGTGCGACTGGTGCCGGCGGAAGCTGCACCGGCAGCTGCTCCGAAGCAATAGTTTTGCTGTGGTGTATTGAACAGACAGGCTGCAGACTGGGGAGGCAGTGGCATGTTTCGCGCTGTGGTTTCGGGACAGCGGTGTGCGGCTGTCGTGCTGCTTTGGTTTTCGTCGGTTTTCACCTGCTGCGGAGGCATTTTTGCGGCCGTGGTGTCGGCAGCAGAACCACCGGTGACAGCCGGTCTGAAGCTGCATCTGGATGCCGGCAAGACGGCTGCGGCGGACGGCTGGAAACCGGATGCCGCCGTTTCGACGTTGCCAGGCGGGACGTCGAACGCTGTGACATTTCGGGCCAGGGATCAGTCTCAGCGGCCGCGTGCTGTGCAGGCTGGCGACGGCTGGGTGTTGCGATTCGACGGTGAGAATGACAATTTGCGGGCCGTTGGAACGGGGCTGTCGTCATCGTCGGTGACGCTGTTTCTGGTGGCAGCACCACATGCAAATGCGGGTGATTTTCGGGGTTTGTTTGCTGCCAATGCGGCGGATAGCCGGGATTATGAAACGGGACTGACGGTGGATCTGGGGCCTGGGCCGACGGGGGCACTGGATCAGCTGAATGTTGAGGGGCGGGGATTTGGCGGAGCGGTGGACCTGCTGAATTCCAAACAGCAGTTTGGTCAGCTGCATGTATTTGAAATGGCAGTGGACGCCGAGGCGGGCGAGGTTCGCCTGCTGCTGGATGGTCGTGCGGAGGGTACGAGGTCTTATCGCCCGGGGACACTGGTACTGGACGAGCTGACTTTGGGAGCTCGTTTTTACACCAACGGCCCGGGTGCGCAGCAGGTGCGGGGCAGTCTGGCGGGTGATATTGCAGAGGTGCTGTTGTATGACAGGGTGCTAAGTGCCACGGAGCTGCTGGCAGTGCGAGGCTGGCTGCAGTCGCGTCATGCAAAACTGGCGGCTGCACTGCCGGCCACGGTGCCTCAGCCGCTGACAGTCGGTGAACCGCTGGTGCTGGCCGAGAATCCGCCGCCGGTACAGGTGCTGGCTCCGGGGTTTGCATTGTCTGAGCTGCCAGTTTCCCTGACGAATGTGAATAACGTGCGATACCGGCATGATGGTGTCCTGGTGACTTTGGGGTACAACGGCGATATTCACTTGCTGCGGGACACGAACGGTGACGGGATCGAGGATGAGGCGAAGGTTTTTTATCGCAATGCCGGCAGCCTGCGTGGTCCGATCGGGATGCTGCTGACACCGCCCGACTATGCTCGCGGTTCCGGTGTATTTGTGGCGGCGAAGGGGAAGGTTTCGCTGATTCTCGACACGGACGGTGACGACGTGGCGGACGATGAAATCGTGGCAGCATCCGGCTGGCAGGAGATTGCTCAGAACGTCGACGCGACGGGTCTGGCGATGGGCCCGGACGGCAGTCTGTATTTTGGTTTGGGCACGGCAAACTTCGCCAATGCGTGGCTGATTGATGAGAGCGGAAAAGCTTCGTATGACATCAGTGGTGTGCGTGGCACGGTGCAGCGGGTGTCACCTGATTTTGCTCGTCGCGAGACGATCTGCACGGGTGTTCGATTTCCGATAGCGTTTGCGTTCAATGCTGCGGGTGATCTGTTTTGCACGGATCAGGAGGGTGCGACGTGGTTATCAAACGGAAATCCTCTGGACGAGCTGCTGCATATTCGTCTGGACGCTGCGGCTGGTCGGGTGAATGCCACGGGACGGCAGCATTTTGGTTTTCCGCCGCGGCATCCGCGGCATAATCCGGCGGTGATTGATGAACCATCGACGTATGACTTTGGGCCGCAGCATCAGTCGACGTGCGGTATGGTCTTCAACGACTCGGTGAACGGCGGGCCGGTCTTTGGTCCTGCTGCCTGGGGTGGCCAGGCGATTGTGGCGGGTGAATCCCGGGGCAAGATCTGGAGAACTCAGCTTGTGTCCACTGAGGCCGGTTATGTGGCTGCCACGACTTTGATTGCGTGTCTGCAGCTGCTGACGGTTGATGTGTGTGTTTCTCCGCGGGGTGATCTGCTGGTGGCTTGTCACAGCGGTCCTCCGGACTGGGGTACAGGTCCGACGGGAACCGGGCGGCTGTTTCGAATTCGCTATGCGGACGCGGGGCTGCCGCAGCCGACTCTGGCGTGGTCCGAGGGGCCTCGCGAGCTGCGAATTGCGTTCGATCGCCCTGTGGATCCGGTTTTATTGGCGGGACTGGCCGAGCGAGTGGTTGTGGAGTATGGTGAGCACGTTCGGGCGGGCGATCGTTTTGAAACTCTGGTGCCGCCATATGCGGTGGTGCGAGCTCAGCAGCTGAAGCCTCGATTTCGTCTGCCGGTGGGATCTGCGGCCTTGTCGGCTGATCGTCGTACGATATTGCTGAATACGGAACCTCTGCCGCAGCGCGGGACGTATGCGATATCTCTGCCGTGGTCCGGATCACCAGCCTCTGCAGCAGCGGGCGGGCTGCCTGTGCAGCACCCGCAGGTGGACGTGGACCTGCAGCCGCACGGTCTGGAGCTGCAGTTGACGGGCACTGCCGAGGGGCCGGTGATTTCGCGCTGGGTTCCCCATCTGGATCTGGCAGTTTCTCGCGAGCTGACGGCCGGTTCGCAGGCACATGATGCATTATGGTCTGCGGTTGACGACGGGACTGGTCTGCAGTTGCGAACGAAGCTGGATCTGCGCAGCATGCTGCGTCCGGCAGTCCAGCCGGGAACCGCGCTGGACTATGAATGGCCGGCAGAGACTGCGGTCGTGACGGTTCGCACGAATCGGCCTTTGCGGCTGACTGCTGGCGTGTCCGGGCGGCAGCTGGAAGTTCAGGGTCTGAGTTCTGGCACGCACTGGCTGGCGGTATTTTCGGCACCGGCGGATGTGGCTGAGCTGCTGGATTTGGAAATTGAGCTGGGGCCGGGTGTGGGGGCACCTGAGCTGACGGGGTTATGGCACACCAATGAAGATTCGCGAGCTCGTCCGTTTCCGCTGCATCGATTTGTGCTGCCGTGGTTGTCTGAGCAGCAGTCTGCAGGTGCGACCGGTGCGACAGTGGCGGTGGCGGGCGAACTGCAGGGTGGCAGCTGGGGGCGTGGTCGGCGTGTCTTTCACAGTGACGCTGCGGGTTGTTATCGCTGTCATGCGATGCAGGGGCACGGGGCGACGATCGGTCCGGACCTCGGCAATTTGATTCACCGTGATTATGACTCGGTGCTGCGTGATCTGAAGAATCCGGGCTTTGCGATCAATCCGGACTATGTGGGTCAGACTGTGGTCTTGAAGGACGGTCGGATTTTGACGGGTGTGTTGCAGAGTCGTGGTGATCGACTGCTGCTGGGGGATGCTCAGGGGCGTCAGACGGAACTGCGGGCAGAAGAGATTGAGCAGATGCAGCCGGCTGCGACTTCAGTGATGCCGCAGGGCATTGTCGAGAAGCTGAGTGCTGAGGACCTGCGGGATCTGCTGACGTATTTGCTGACAGCGGCGCCGCGGATGCCTTTGGACTCTCCGCTGACGGCTCCGCCTCTGAGGACCCAGTCCGAAGTGGCACAGGCGCTGGAGGGCAGTCGCAGTCTGGAATCCCTGCGTCCTTTGCGGCCTCTGCGGCTGGTACTGGTGGATGGTGTGAAGGATCATGGACCGGGTGAGCATGATTATCCGGCATGGCGGACGGCGTGGCACGAGCTGTTGAGTTCGGCTGAAGCCACAGACGTACAGGTTGTGCGTGAGTTTCCTGACGACGAGCTGCTGGCGAAGGCCGATATTTTGGTGTTCTTTCAGAAGGGCAGCTTTGAGTCGCCTCGACCGGAGCAAATGGATGCGTTTTTGAAACGCGGTGGCGGGGCGGTGTACATTCACTGGGCTGTGAATGGGAACGATCGGGTCGCGGATTTTGCGAAGCGAATTGGGATCGCGTCATGGGGTGGCCGGATTGCCTTTCGGCATGGCCCGCTGACACTGGATATTCACAATCACGACCATCCGATCGTTCGAAATTACCAGCGGTTGCAGCTGTATGACGAGAGTTACTGGAAACTGACGGGGGATCCTGGTGATGTGACGCTGCTGGCAACCAGTGTGGAGGACGGCATGGCGACTCCGCAGATGTGGGTACGCGATCATCAGCCGGGTCGAGTCTTTGTGAGTATTCCGGGTCATTACAACTGGACTTTTGATGATCCGCTGTTTCGGGCCCTGCTGCTGCGGGGCATTGCGTGGACGGCCAATGAGCCGGTGGATCGGTTTAATGAGCTGGTCTTCCCGGGTGCTCGCATGAGTCGCTGAGTGTGCTGCGGCTGTGTGTGGCCGGGCGAACTGATCTGGTCGCTGCGCAGTGGTGGACGGTATGATTGGGAAAGTGAAAAGTTGCATCATGTGTGCCGTAAGGATTGGGGGACTGTGAAGCATGTTTCGGGAGCCAGGGAGGATACCGTGGCTGCTGGTACTGGCCTGTCTGCTGCTGACGCTGGCGGGTCTGGCGGGGCTGTTGCGTGCTGACGAACTGTACGGCAGGACTCAGCTGGTTGAGCGTCAGCTGATCTGGCTGATGCTGGCGGTGCCGGTGATGTGTCTGGTGGCCTGGACGCCGTGGCGACTGCTGCGGCTTTGGAGTTATCCGGCCTATGCGTTGAGTCTGCTGCTGTTGTTGCTGACGTTGTTTATGCCGCCGATCAACGGGGCACGGCGCTGGATTCCGCTGGGTTTGTTTGATCTGCAGGCGAGCGAGCCGGCTCGGCTGGCGTTTATTATGGCGCTGGCGGCGTGGCTGATGCATCGCAGCACTCAGACAACGTTGCGTGGCCTGCTGGTACCGGCGATTCTGGCGCTGGTGCCGATGTTGCTGATCATTCGCGAGCCTGACCTCGACACTGCGCTGCTGTTTGTGCCGGTGCTGGGCTGCATGCTCTATTCCGCGGGGACTCGACTGTCACATCTGTCTGCGGCCGGTTTGCTGGTGCTGGTGAGTCTGCCGCTGCTGTGGCAGCAGATGAGTGCTGAGCAGCGTTCCAGAATTGTGTCGGTGGTGGTGCAGCGGGATGGCGGGACAGCGCCGGCGGGAGACGGTTTTCATCTGCATCAGTCGAAACAGGTGCTGGCGCTGGGTGGTCTGCGTGGCAGCTGGCTGCAGCCGCAGTCGCTGGTGGATGATCCGGCGGCATGGCAGTTGCCGGCATCACGTACAGACTTTATTTTTGTGATGATTGGCGAGCGTTTTGGGCTGGCCGGATGTGCGCTGGTGCTGCTGTTGTATGGGGTATTGATCTGGTCAGGATTTGGGATCGCAGCGAGTGCTCAGGAGCCCTGGGCGCG
>JBJTPZ010000462.1:0-33979 GCA_046075365.1 Planctomycetaceae bacterium | reverse complement strand
GACTCCCCGGTCGGATCAGCCGGACGATCCAGATCCGTCACCAGTTTTCGCAGATGCGAAATTCGCTGCGCCGGAGCTTCCACGATCAGCGCGTTCTCGTACTGGTTAATCCCAACACGAAACATCACTGCAGGTTCAGCTGGACTGCCATCGGCGGGATTGCTGCGAACCACGAAGCCCGGCAGACCGTTCAAACCTGGCTTTTCCAGCTCAGCCCGGTCGCGGAACACCACGAACAAAGTACGGGCGACATCCGCAGCATTGCCCTCCTTCAGTGCCAGCGTTTCCTGTTCCATCGCAGCAGCAGCAGCAGCGTCCTGCAGCAGCCCCTTTGAGGTCCCGGAGACTGGCCGAATTCGATTGCCCGCGGCAGCCTGGCGACCAACAGCCGGCTGCACACGACCACCCTTCGTCGCTGGGGCAGGCACAGACGCTCGCCGCTGCGGCTGAACCGAACGGCGTTCCTCAGAGTCTTCGGCAGACAGCTCAGCCGCCTCGTCAGCCACTGCCGGCGCAGCAGTGCGACGACGTGCCGACTCTTCGGTCAGACGCGGCCGGGAATACTCCGTGCGAGCCTCATCCAGATCCAGCACGATCAGAAAACCGTTCTGACGCAGCAGTCGAAAACCCTGCGGCTCCAGCTCGGCATTCAAAATGCGAATTGCCGAATTGAGGTCGTAGCGAGTCTTGTCGCGACGAGCAAATCGGCCCGGCGGAACTCGCTTCATCACCAGCGTCAGCTGCTGACTTTCCGCCAGATTCTGCAACACCTTTTCCCAGCTCGAATCAAAGTAGTTCAGGCGGACTCCGTCCTCCTGCTCCACCATCTCCTGAGCCGGACTCTTGCGGACAGCTTCCCGAAAGGAACGCTGACCCTCTTCAGACGCACCCAGTCGCATGTGCTGACTGAACAGCACACAGATCGAGGTCGCGGCTCCAATTGCCCCTGCTGCAACAATGCCCGGACGCTTCACCGTCGTATTCCTTATAGTGGGCAGGCTTCCCGTATCATGCTGCCTGCATCGCAAGTGCCACCTGCTCGGCGGAAATCCCGCTAAGCTGCGCCCGATCGCCGACGGTCGCTGATGTCAGCCTGCAACGACAACAACAGTTATTCCTGTTTATCGGGCTTTTCCGGCTGTAGCATTGAGTCAGGTTGTAGCGATCAGGCGGGATTTTCCCGATGCGCATTAAAAAACGCCGATGAAGTCATCGGCGTTATCGAGAAAACCTTGCCCCGCCAGCCAAATACTGTACAGAAGTTCATGGGCTGGCTGGTGAGTCATCGTCGTTTTGCGAAATGGCGATCACAGCAGCCGTACCGCCAGCAGCCAGCAGCAGTGCTGCCACAGCCAGATTGCGGCGACCGGCCGCCGCACCCGTCACACAGCCTTCACCACAACCCTCCGCACAAACTTCGCCGCAGCCGTCTGCACCGGACTGACCGCGAATCACGCTTTGATCCAGCACCAGCACCAGCTGCCTCGCCGCTGTCTGCGGTGCCCTCTGGCTGTCCCAGAACCGCACCGCCGTATCGGAACTTCCAACACGCACACCATGCAGCCCGTTTCTCACACCCTGCACCTGAAAACGCCCGGCAGCGTCCGTCACCACTTCCGCCACTTGCGCGGTTCCGGAATACAGCTGAATCCTGCGCCCGGCCACAGGCACAGCCTGACGATCAACCACCACACCCTGCAGTGTGCCCTGTGGCAGAACAATGTCTCGCACACGTCCCACAGCCTGCTGCTGATTCTGTTCCGCCGCGACCAGCGAGTTGCCGGCGACCAGCACCGCAGAAACCGCCCAGACCACAACCTGTCGAAATCTGTTCATATCCGCTTCTCATCTGCAAGTACTAAAAACTTACAGAATCAGCATCGCATCGCCATAGCTGTAAAATCGATACTGTTTCTCTATCGCCCGCAGATATCCATCCATGACCAGTTCAAAACCGGCAAAAGCTGCCACCAGAGCCAGCAGTGTGGAACCGGGCAGGTGAAAATTTGTCAGCAGCCCCTGCACCGCCCGAAACTCGTAGCCCGGTCGAATAAACAAAGCCGTGCGGCCTTCCCAGGCAGCTGGAAACTCAGCCCCGGTCGCGGCCGCGGCTGCCTCCAAAGTACGAACAGATGTCGTACCCACTGCCACCAGGCGTCCTGCCGGCGACTTTTCACGAATGGCAGCTGCCGCCGTTTCCGGCAGCCGACACCATTCCTCGTGCATTCGGTGTTCAGACAGCCGCTCGGTCGTGACCGGACGAAATGTTCCTGGTCCCACGTGCAGCGTCAGTTCAGTCCGCCCCACACCACGCTCACTGCACTGCCGCAGCAGCTGCGGCGTAAAGTGCAGACCGGCCGTCGGCGCAGCCACCGCACCCGGCTGGCTGGCGTACGTCGTCTGGTATCGCTCGCGATCCGTCTGGTCAGCGATCTTTCGCCCCATGTATGGCGGCAGTGGCAAAGATCCATTCTCTTCCAGCAGCTGCACCGCAGTTCGCTGGTCATCAGGGCGAACCAGCCAGCTGCCGTCGGCCGTACGGCTGAGCAGCGTCAGAGTCAGTCGACAAAACTTGCCGGCAGATTCGGGACGCAGGTCCTCCCGCAGCCAGCAGTCTGCCGGAATGACCAGTATTCGCTCACCAGGCTGCAGTTTCCCGCGAGTCTCGCACAGCAGCACCCAGTCTCCGCTGCCGGTCGTCTCCACATACAAACCCTCCCATCGCCCACCCGTCTGTTCCCGATATCCAAACAGTCGCGCCGGAATTACCTGAGTGTTATTGAACACCAGCAGGTCTCCGGAACTCAGCCGGTCCGGCAGATCGCGAATCCCGGCATGCTCGATCGTCCCCCGCCGGCGGTCCAGAATCATCAGACGCGAATCGTCTCGCGACGACGCCGGACGACTGGCAATCAGGTGCTCCGGCAGTTCGAACTGCCACGTCGATAACAGGTCCGGATCAGGAATGGTCATATGCTAAGATCTGCAGGCTGAGCGAGTATTGGCAGACGGTGCTGACAGTGGGCACCTGTGGCGATATCATAATCGTAAAGCGATCAGACCGCAGTCACCCCCCATAGAAATTTTCGATCACCAGCACCCGGCCCGGCGATAACGTGCATCAGCAGAATCCCCCGCATCCCGCACTCTGTATGGTCATCACCGAACTGGACATCGGAGGTGCAGAGAAAGCATTCGTCCGACTCGCCCAGGGCCTCGTCTTCGCCGGCTGGAACGTTCGCGTAATCTGTCTGCGTGGCCCCGGACCGCTCGGTCAGGAACTGCAGGACCGGGAAATTCCCGTGGAATATCTGAACTGCGGTGGTTTTCTGGACGTCAGAGCCCCCTTTCGCCTCGCCGCCAGCCTCCGCGCACAGCGTCCGCACCTGGTGCTCTCCTTCCTGCATCACGCCAATGTGGCCAGCCGCATCGGCTGCCGACTGGCCGGAATTCCACTGCACGTTTCAGGAATTCGAGTGGCCGATCGACGATTTTCAGTCATGCTGACAGAGTATCTGACTGCCCGCTGGACGACACACTGCGTGGCCGTCAGCCAGCAGGTGGCGGCCTCGCACCGACGCATCAGCCGCCTCGCCGAATCAAAGATCTCTGTGATTCGCAACGGAGTGGACTGGGAACAATTCACGCAGCAGCCACCCGCCGATCGGCGGCAGTTCGGATTCGATGACAGCGATTACGTGATCCTCAGCGTCGGTCGGCTGGAACCGCAGAAGGATCCGGAAACCCTGCTGCACGCCTTTCGCATTCTGCAGGCTCAGCAGTCCGTATTGCCCCGGCAAATCCGGCTGCTGTTCGTCGGTGACGGACAGCTGCGCAGCCTGCTGCAGCACCGCGTAAAGATGTATGAACTCGAGAACATCGTGCAATTCGCCGGCTGGCGACCGGATGCTGCCAGCCTGATCCGCATGGCGGACGTGCTGGTCCTCGCCTCACGCTGGGAAGGACTGCCAAACGTCCTGCTTGAAGCTCAGGCCGCCGGCACACCCGTCATCGCGTCGGCCGTCGACGGCTGCCTCGACCTGGTCGATGATCAGCTGACCGGTCGACTGTTCGAACCCGGCAACGCCGAACGCCTGGCAACCGGCCTGCTGATGCAGATCACACAGCCCCACAAGGCTGCTCGCATGGCACAGGAGGCACAGCAGCAAATTCGCCAGCACTACAGCTGGCAGACCTGCATTGAAAACTATCACAGCCTTTTGCAACAGCTGCTGCACCCGCGCTGATCTCTCAGGACAGCAACGACCGCAAACCGCGATCAAATTCCTGCTGCAGCAGTTCCAGGGGCTCAAGACCCACGGAAATCCGCACCAGCGCATCAGAAATACCGGCCTCAGCCCGCGCTGCCGCAGACAGAAACCGGTGCGACGTCAGCGCCGGATGCGACAATGTCGTCCGCGCATCTGCCAGTGTCGGTGAAAACGGCAGCTGCGGAACAGCTCGCAGAAATCGATTGACCGTGGCCACTCCGTCCGCACCGCCCGTTCGCAGCTCAATCGCAATAATCCCGCCCGTGCCCCGCGGATACAAACGCGACGCCAGCTCATGCGAAGGATGCTGCTGCAGCGATGGATGATACACTCGCTCTACGGCCGGGTGCACACTCAGAAACCGCGCCAGCTCACAGGTCGTACGACACAACTGCTGCATCCGCAGCGGCAGCGTCCGCAGCCCCCGCAGCGTCAGCCAGCATTCAAACGGATTCGCATTCTGCCCAAAAATACTGGCCGTCTCGTTCAGCCTGCTCATCAGCTGCTGGCTGCCCGCGGCAACACCCAGCATCACGTCACCATGACCGTTTAAATATTTTGAAGCACTGTGGATCACAGCAGCAGCACCCAGACTGCAGGGACGGATCAGCTCAGGAGTCGTAAAGGTGGAGTCCACAATCAGCGGTACGGCACCGGCCGCAGACGCCAGCCGCTCAATGTCGGCAACCTCCAGCAGCGGATTGGCTACCGTTTCCACCAGCACAAATTTTGTCTCCGGACGCAGCTGCTGAGCCAGCTGCTGCGGGTCACCAACATCAAAGGCTGACACCGCAACATTAAAACGCTGCATACGGGAAGCCAGCTGCAAAGTCTTCCCGTATAACGACTGCGCTGTCAGCACATGATCGCCGGCAGACAACAGCGTCAGAAAAATACTGCCCAGCGAGCCCATTCCCGATGCAAACACCGCTCCCGCCTCGGTTCCCTCCAAAGCTGCCACAGACTGCGCCAAAGCCCGCATCCCCGGGTTGCTGTCGCGAGTATAAATGTCGCCGGTGACCTGACCCGCATACAACTGCTGCAGCACATCCAGATCCGGCACGTCAAAGGCCGTCGTCTGATAGATTGGTGAAACACTGGGGCGAGTCACGCCAGCCTGCGTTTCGCCCATTCGCACTACCGGTTCTTCTGCCACTGTACCCAGCCCCCGCTCAGCCACCATTACTGCTTCGGACCACCAGCACTGTCTTCACTGTCATACCGCTTCACGACCTCACTGAGACGCATCAGCGCCCGACTGTAACGCTGGCGCGCCGCCCCTTCCTCAATGCCCAGCCGCTCAGCAATCTCGCCGCGAGTCAGACCCTCGAAATGCACCCCTTCCAGAATCTGACGATCCCCCGCACTCAGTTCACCCAAACCCTTGTGCAAATTCAGCACCGCCTCAGCATGCTGCAGATACTTAGACGGTGACAGCATAGAATCCGCCAGCATTTCAGCCAGCCCAAACACCCGCGATTCGTCGTTCTCAAGATGCTGCTCACGACGAGGATCCCGCTTTTCCACATCGAAATGCGTACGAGCCATCTCGTACAGTCGTCGACCTGCCAGCAGCTGCACACTTCTGAACGGACCCAGCCTCCGCAGACACTCGACCGAAGCTTTCTTGCCAGGCCCCTGTATCGCCAATTCCTGAATCACGTCAGAATCATCAAAACGCTGACGCAGCACGCCGTAAATCTTTGTGCTGAGATAGACTTTCAACCGAGGCCGATAGAACTGCAGCAATTTTGCAAATGCCTGCAGATCACCCTGCAACGCTGACTCAAACATTTGCTGCTCATCTTCATCTTCAGCACCTGCACGAACTTTCTGCACTTATCACCCCGATGAATATTCAAAATGCTGCGACAAAGCGGTCAGCAAAATAACGACAGGCGGGCGGCAACTGCAGGACCTGACCACCACATCCTGTGCCCACCATGCTCGCAGCAGATCCCGAAATTCACAATCCCACACCCACCCAATTCTCCATCCCGCCCCACAAGCCAGCGGAAAAATCCCTAAATCCCCCCAGTCCGGTCCCGCTCACACAACGCTGCTGACACCACCACCCCACAAAACTTGTAATTCCCGCCGCGCAGCGTAGGCTGTGCTAATGCTCTCACCCTGGCAGATACTCGGCAATCAGGTCCACAAACATGACAGCCACATCACCGCCAACAGGCTCCTCCTCGTCCAATGAAAGACTGTTTGACAAAATCGCCGAGGAATTTCTGGAACGGCATCGCGGGGGTGAACAGCCGGATCCATCTGAGTACGCTCGGCGGTACCCGCACGTCGCTGATCAGCTCAGTTCCTACCTCGAAACCGTGCAGAAACTCGAACAGGCCGGCAGTTCACATCGACAAAAACAGCTGCCCCGCGAAGAAATTGAAGCCCTCACTACGGACCTCAAGATCATCGAACGCATCGGCACCGGGGGCATGGGGTCCGTCTGGAAAGCCACTCAGCTCAGCCTCGATCGCCTCGTCGCCGTTAAAGTCCTCCATCACGTCGACTGGACACAGTCAAGCCAGCTTCTGCTCGAAGAAGCCCGCATCGCCTCCAGCCTCTCGCACGAACACATCGTGCCGGTTCACGGCGTCTTCCCCGAAGCTAAGCGGCCCTACTTCGTCATGCAGTTCATCGCCGGCTGCTCACTGTCTCAGGTCATCAGCGCCTGGAAAAAACAACGCGACGGGGAAGATCCGGCAGCAGAACCCGGTTCAGCACTCACCCCCGGAACGGAATTCGACACGCTCCCATACCGCCATGGCCAGTGCACCAGCGTCCCTCCCCGCAGCTTCAGTCAGATTGCCGCATGGATGCAGCAGGCAGCAGCAGCCGTAAGTTTCGCCCACCAGAATAATGTCCTGCACCGCGACCTCAAACCTGCCAATTTCATCATCGACGAAAAACAGAAAATCTGGCTCACCGACTTCGGCCTTGCCAAACGTCCGCAGCACACCGCAATGTCCCTCCCCGGACAGGCTGCCGGTACTCTCCGCTACATGTCGCCCGAACAGAGCGACGGTCACGCCACTACACTGTCCGATGTGTATTCTCTGGGAGTCACTTTGTATGAAATGCTGGCACTGAAACCCGCTTTCACCAGCCACTCCACACGCAGCCTGCAACAGCAGATCACCGCCGGCAGCTGCCCGTCACTTCACAGTCACGATCCCGGTATCCCCCGAGATCTGGCCGTCATTACTCAAAAAGCCATGGCGCTGCGGCCGCAAGACCGCTACCAGTCCGCCGCGGCACTGGCCGAAGACCTGCAGCGATTCATTGACGGACGCCCGATCCTGGCCCGCCCCATGTCCGCTCCCGAACAACTGTGGCGCCTGATCGCACGACACAAACTGGTTTCCGCCATCTCCGCACTCGCCACCATCCTGCTGGTCGCCACCAGCGCCATCGCCATCTACAGCAATCTTCTTTGGCACACTGGCCTCGACAGCGAAATCGCCCGACTGGTGGCCGAAGCAGGGACAATTTCCAAATCTCAATTACCGGGACAACATACCCTCGCTCTGGAAAAAATTCGAACCGCCGTACAGCTGGCTCAGCAATCCCGTAATCCGATCGAATCCCTGACCACAATTCGAGACAACATTGCCACTATCCTCGACACTCCCGAATTGAAGCTGTCCGAGACCCTGCCTTCCATAGACACTGATTCGCTCCAAGGCTTCGTCGCTGCCCGCAATCGCTCCCGCATCATCGTTAAATCCGACAAAAGTACGCTCGAGGTCCGTGACGGCGTTACAGGCGCTTTGCTGGCCCCAATCACACTTGACGGACCAATCTCAGACTTCGAAATCTCCGCCGACGGTTCCCTCCTGCTGGTCGGCAGCCTCGCGATAGTTAAAGAACAAAGCAACGACGTCAGCCAGCCCGCGGCAACACCAAAACTGGCCTGCTGGGACCTCGCTGCCAGTCAGCCGAAATTGCGCTGGACCATCCCCGGACTGGTGCCCAATGCCCTCACATTTTTGCCCAATAATCAACAGTGCATGACAGCTGACAGTGATGGCAGCCTGCACCGCATTGACCTCGCCACAGGTCAGTTGCTGCAACTCTATCCCTGCATGGGACCTGCCACGGAAATCCTGCTAAGGCCTCACCCACAACTGCCGATCGTTGCTGTCTGCGGCGGACTTCACCACGAGATTCTTTTCTTAAACATCGATTCCGGAAAAATAGCGACTTTTTTACGCCGACATGATGTCTCCGGGTTTGACTGGCACCCCGAAGGTCACATGCTGGCTCTGCATGACCAGTTGCGGGAAGTCGAACTGATTCAGTGGCCATCGCTGCAGCCACACAAGACCATCTACAAAGGTGTTGGACTGACGCACTGCCGCTTCTCTCCCGATGGACGCTGGCTGGCAATTGGCACCTGGTCGTCATCAGGCAGTCAAACCCAGCTGGTTACTGTTCGGCTTGAAGATCAGTACACCCTGACCTGCCCATGGCCGTACATTCCCGACGGCAAATCACACCTGTGGATGGATGATGGTCTGGAACCGGCGACTCTGTTCTACCAGAATCGAGTCTACCGCGCCCTCATACATGATCCGCAACTGTTCCAGCACTTTGATGTGCAGGACTACAGCACCGCAGACACTCCCTGCCTCGCGCCGGTCGAGAATCTGCCGCTGATTGTCGCGAACGTCTTTGGTGTTCCGGGACAGGTCATGAATCTGCAGACTGGAACAACGCTGACTGCTCGGCTTAGCAGCAGATGGAATTCCCTGCTGACCTACGTATCGTCGGTCGCGTGGAGCAAAGACAGATTAACCTCGCTTGATCTACGCTGCAGCAGACTCTGGAACATCCAGCCGAACATCACACAGACAGGGGATCTGCTGCTAAAAACTCGGTCGCGAAACAAGCTGCCCCTGGCCAATCGCTCCTCAGCACTTTCGCCGGATGGTTCACGAATCTTCTCCACCAGCCCCGGTGGTCGCATGCTGTACAGCCCAGCTGATAACCCGCTGGACATCCGCAGTCTGCCGCATGAGTTTAAAATCTTGAAAGCCACCAGCCATACGGGAAGTCTTGCCTTCTGCTGGCGCGAGTCAGATGCCGTAATATACGATTGCGATTCAGACAAAATCATCCACACCTTCGACTTTCAAAGCGACGCCAGTTTTTCCCCCGATGGTCGCTATCTGCTGATTTACCGTGGGCCCACGCCCACCCTGCATGACACAAAACTAACCCTGAATCTCTTTAGGCTCAGCGACCGAAAGGTTATCCGCTCATTCCCGCAAGGTGCCTGCTACTCAAGCTTCTCTGAATCCGGATCACTGCTGGCAATGCGATTTGTCAGTGAACAGTTCATCAGGCTGATCGAGACCTCAAATGGCGACACACTGCTCAAACTGCCCCTCGAGGCCGATAACCGTGGCTGGCCAATTTTTGCAGACAATGATCGACGACTATTTATTCACTCCGTCGGCCAGACTTCGCATCGCCTCTACAGCATCAACCTGGTGTCGCTGCTGCAGCAGTATTCCTTGCTGGGACTGCCTGTCCCCAGCCTGCAGTTCTCAGCTGACCCCGCATTCGCCACTCCGCAGACCAGTCGCAGGCAACTGGCAAACTCGGCCCGCTCGCTCACATTCTCCTCAGCCACACAACCGCTGCACCTGCAAGTCGCCGTCGCTCTCCACAACTCGCTCCGGGATCTCACTAACAAAAAACTGACCGCCCGGAAGCACTTCGGCGCACTGCTGGCCAGCCTTTCCTGTGATGCCCTTGAACTTGGCTGCCTCGATGCCGCCAGCCTGACCCTCCGCTGGCTGCAGTTTTGCGATTCGCCTTCCGCGGGCGTCACTGCTATCCAGGCATCGATACTGAGCCGACACAACCAGCCGGCCCAGGCCCTGCAATTGCTTCAGTCACAGAACAGGCCCGACGACTGCGACGCCACATGTCAGTTCAATACCTGCCTCGCATTGCAGCTGCTGGATCGCACCCCGGACTCAAAGACTGCTGCTGACTCGCTGCTGCTGCACACAAAATCAGCCGAACTGACGTTTGCACTCAACTTCATGCAGGCACAGCCCGCCAGTCACTCCCTGCAGGACTTCATAAACCAAACCCCAAAACTGCTCATCCGCGCCCAGGATGTCCGCGCTCACCAGCTGGCTCTCAAAGCCTCTCAACAGGCCACTCAGCGCTGGCCCGACGTCGCCGACTGCTGGCAAATTCAGGCTCTCGCAGAAATCTGCAACGGACTGCCCGCTGCAGCCACCAGTTCACTCGCCAAAGCTCGCCAGCTCAGACAAAATCGCAATGATGCCACGATGCAGCTGATCGAATCAGCCATCCACCTGCACAACGAAGACTTCCAGGCATGGTTCATCAGCCTCCTGAAAACCAACCAGCTGATCGATCAGCACGCCATCGGACTCACACAACTTCACACCATCGGCGGCGACCTGCCCCTCGCCATCACTCTCCAGGTGCCTGTTCGCAGCCAAAGCCTCAGCGGCAGACTGTACCGCTGGCTGCTGCTGGCCGAATCACAGTTCCTCGGTCGCACTCACGTCGATGTCATCCTCAAAACCCGCAACGGACTGTGAACACCACTCTTATGCTCGCCAACAACTCACTCCTGCTGGGCATCGACGGCGGCGGTACCAAAACACTGGCCCTGCTCAGCACCACTGATGCCCCCGATCAAATTCTCGCCAGCGGCTCCGCCGGACCCTCCAACCAGCGCGCCGTCGGACCACGACTGGCTATGCAAAATCTCGATCTGGCCGTCCACGCCGCTTTCGAACTGGCCGGAATCCCCCGCTGCACAGTCGCTGCCGCCTGCCTCGGACTTGCCGGAGCCGATCGCGAATCCGATCGCAGTGTCGTCCTGCAATGGGCCTCAGAAACACGGCTCGCAGAACATGTCCGAGTCGTCAATGATGCCGTTCCTCTGCTGTCCGCCGGTAACGGCACCGGCATCGGGGTGGCACTGATCGCCGGAACCGGCTCACTCGCCTGGGGCTGCAACTCCCGTGGTGACTCCGCTCGCGCCGGAGGCTGGGGCTGGCTCATGGGTGATGAAGGCAGCGCCTGGGCCATCGGCTCTGCAGTCCTCAAAGCCGTCGTCTGCGCCGCCGATGGTCGCGGACCACAAACCCAGCTCTCCCCGGCTGTCTGCGAACAGCTCCAGATCAGCACCGCCTCCGATCTCGTCGCCCGAATCTACTCCGCAGAAATTCCCCGCGCCCTCATCGCTGAACTCGCCCCACTCGCCTTCTCAGTCGCCCGCACCGGCGACCCCGTTGCCACAGCCATCATCTCCGCCGCCGGACAGGACCTCGCTGTCATGGTCCGCACCGTCGCCGATCGACTGCTGCTGCCACAACAGCTGCCGCTGGCCGCCGCCGGTGCTGTACTGACACAACAGCCCGCTCTGCTGCAGGCCGTCGTCACTCACCTCAGCAGCAACAACCGCTGGCTGCCCGTCGTCTCCGTCGTCCACAACGCCGCCACAGGAGCACTCAGACTGGCTGCCAGCCTGCTCAGCTCCACATAATCACACTCCACCGCCCCGCTCACACATCACTTAAAGACGCAAAAACGTCTTCGTCCGATACAGCCAGTACAGAAACAGCCACTGCGCCGCCAGCGCACCCGTCGCCAGCAACACCGCAGACCACTGACCCCCCAGCTGCCGCGCAACTCCACCCACAAAGAACGCCGCAATCCGATCAAAATCCACAAATCGCGGCACCATGTAGATCGTGATCGCATTCACACCGATCACCGACCAGAAAAATGCCGGACGACGCAGACCAGCCACATCAATCAACAGATAAAACACACTCAGCAGCAGCAAACTATAACCACCCGCCACCAGCACAAAAGAACTGGTCCAGATGTTCTTGATGATCGGGAACCAGCGCGCCCACTCGTAACCAGCAAATACCAGCACCACTCCAGCAACCGCCAGACCAGCTGCCTTCAACAGCCCCGACCGACCACTCTTCAGCCACAAGCCCGCCAGCACACCCAGCAACGCTGTCGCCACCGCCGGAATCGTCGATAACAAACCCTCGTTGTCTCCAAAACCATACCACTGCGGAGGTATCCGCCCCGGTAACAGCCGACGATCCAGCCAGCCAGCCAGATTCCCCGCCCTCGAATAGTCCCCAGGCACCCCGCCCGGAGCCGGCACCAGCGCCAGCACTGCCCAGTAACCCAGCAGAATTCCCGCCGTAATCAGCGCCAGACCTCGCACCCGAAACAACAAATACAGCGTCGCCGCAATTCCGTAACACACACCAATCCGCTGCAATACACCACAATACCGCAATGTTGCCGGCTCCAGCCGCAACAAACCGTTTGCTGTCAGACCCAGCAGCACCAGCAGTGCCACCCGCCGCAGAATTCGCAGCGCCGCTGTACTCGGCTGCGACTGATACCGACCCAGCGAATACGGAATCACACAACCCACCAGAAACAGAAACAACGGGAAAATCAGATCGTAAAACCGAAAACCGGCCCACTCCACATGCTCAAACTGCGCACGCAGCCGCACTGCCCGAGCATCCGGGTACAGACTCAGAGCAGCAACCGCCAGAGTATCCCCGCCCATAATCCAGAACATGTCAAATCCACGCAGCGCATCCAGCGACAGCAAACGCTGCTCACCAGACGACGTCACCGCACCGTCGCGATCCTGGTCACGTCGCCCTGACCTGTCCATCCCCACATCCCCCCCCAAAAAAACACCAGGTCCAGCCAGACAATTGCCGCACAGCCCCGCACAGCCCCGGAACCTCAGGACAGCTCCACTCCCCGCTGCCGCATCAACAGCTTCATGTCCTCCCACACGTCCTTCTTGGCCGCCGGAGTTCGCAACAGGTAAGACGGATGATAGGTCGCCAGCACCACGGCTCCCTGATACTCAAACAGCTGACCACGCAGCTTCGAAATCGGAGTCGTCACGCCCAGCAGGTTCTGCGCCGCCACCGCACCCCAGCACACAATGTACTTCGGTCGGACAATCTGAATCTGCGCGTCCAGAAATTCCCGACAGTTCGCCGCCTCCTGAGGCGTCGGAGTGCGATTGCCCGGAGGACGACAGCGGAGCACGTTGCAAATGTAAAGATCCTCCCGACGCAGACGACAGGCTCCTATGATCTTGTCCAGCAGCTGACCTGCCGCCCCCACAAACGGCACTCCCTGCTCGTCCTCATCCTGCCCCGGAGCTTCCCCGATGAACATAATCTCCGCCGTCACACTGCCCGCACCGAAGACCGTCTGAGTCCTGCGGTCCGCCAGCTCACCACAACGACGACAGCCAGCCACCAGCTGCGCCAGAGCACAGGCCGCCTCCTGACGCTCACCTGCCCCCGCCAGCGGACCAGCCAGCAAACGCTGCACCTCCGGCAATGCCTCAGGACGACGCACACCGCCGCCACCCTCAGCCGCCTCCAGACCCGGGATCCGACGCAGCGGCTGCACTACAGCCGCCGCACCACTGCCACCCGCCGGCTTCCCCGGACGACGCGCAGCAGCAGCAGCAGCACTCGAGACGTCCGCTGCTGCCGATACCGGCCGCGAAACCTCCCCAGCCGCACGCCGCACCTGCACCTGCACCTGCACCTCCACCTTCGGCAAATGGGTCACGCCCAGTGCCGTCAGATGCTTCAGCAGCTGGGACATCGCTCGTTTGCTGTTCATCAACTCGCCCCGTACTGAATCCCCGTCGCCAGACCAGCCGGCTGCACAGCCTGCCGCTTCCCCCGGTCTCCCCTCACAGTATACCGCCGGTCCCGTCCCGGACAACTCGCTCAGAATCCCGCCAGATCAGCAGCAAACACACAAAACCCAGCAAAGGAGCCAGACCGGCCAGCGCCAATCCCTCGTCAAACCGACCGGTCCTGTCCACCACAATCCCAAACAGCTTCTGCAGCGGAGAAGCTGTCAGCCAGCCTGTCGCACTCAGCACACCCGCCGCCTTGCCCATGTTCCGCTGACTCAAATCCTGCGACATCGAATAATAACAGGGAAACAGACCCAGCGACCCCGCCGCCACCAGCAGCAACACACCATACAGCGGACGCCCCAAAGGCAGCACCGACGCCACCACAGCCAGCGCTGTGCAAACTGCACATACGCCAAACACTCGCAGACGCGCCTGATGAGTCGAAAAGCCGCGGCTCGACAAATACAACGCACCTGCACCAGCCGCCAGACACCCCACATCCGCCGCCACAAAGTACAGCGAATTAAAGTACAAAGCTGCAGACTCCGTCGCACCCCGACCCTCCTGCAAAAACTTCGGCAGCCAGGCACGAATCAGCTGCCACGTAATATTCAGTGTCATCACCACCGGTACCAGCGCCCAAAATTTCCGACTGCTCAGACACTCCAGCAGCCAGTGCTGCCCAGACTCCTCCACCAGCGACCCCGATACACCCGCAGCCGGCAAATCCCGCCCCCGCACCGAACATAACCAAATCAATGCCCAAACCACTCCCAGACCACCAATCACCTGAAACAGAAATCGCCACGCCCCCGCCAGCTCACTGCCACCCACCATCGCCAGCACCAGCAACGGCGTCACAATCGCTCCCAATGCACCACCGCTCTGCAAAATACTGTTCCCCATCAGCCGCTGACTGCCCGTCTGAATCGTCTTCGTCGTTCGCAGCGCACATGGCCAGTGACCCGATTCAAAAAAACCCAGCAGCACTCGACACACCAGCAAAGCCTGAAAACTGCTGCACCACGCCGTCAGCACACCCATCCCTGACCACGCCAGCAAAACGACAGGATACAGCCACCGCACCGAACAGCGATCCGCGATCGCTCCAAACACCAGCGAACCCGCCGCAAATGCCACCCCAAATCCAAACTCCAGATCGCCGTACTGCTCGTTCGAAATTCGCAGCTCACCCGTGATCCGCTTCGACATCACAGATAACGCCTGGCGATCCATGTAGTTCAGCATCGTCGCCAGCAGCAACAACAGACTGACCCACCACGCCCACAGCTGCCCGCGAGACGTCGCACTGCCATCAACCCGCCCGTCAGTCATAAAAACACCCCAAAACACCCGACACACCAATCACACAAAAACACCGCAATACAGCAGCTTCACCCCGCCAGCATAAACTCCGCCAGCCACAAAACCAACCACAGCACAACCCAAATACTCAACACAGAACACCCAGCCCAGGCTCGGCCGCAGCGATCAGCAAACAGGCTCCGAAACTGCCAGATATACCGGCTGCGAAGAACAAACCGGCGACCAGATTTCTTTTTCCCCGTTTTCCACAGCCCCCTCCGACTTCTTCCAAAGTCACAGCCCAAACGCGTGGTAGGTTTGATCGCGTCTGCCCAAACGCGTCCCCCGCAAAAGGCAGATACTTCCCCAGACTGCCTCCCCGAGAGATCAGGAAACTCCCGTGAGCAGAACCAGGCCTTTTCTGATTGGCGCTGCACTCGGTGCGTCAGCCATGTTCTTCTCGCTGCAGTTCCACGTGCTGCGAACTGACAGCGGCTTCAAAGTGATCCCCAGAACACCACAGCAGTCACTCGGACTCACCTGGTCCGATATCCGCGGCTGGTCCGCCGATCGCTGGCAGGATCGCCCCGAACTGGCTCGCGCAATCCTCGCCAATGGTTCCGGTGAACTGATCGCCGATTCCGTTGCCGGATCGCTCCGCGAAACACTCACCGAAAATACCGCCACCCTCGACGAACTGCGCGGATTCCTCGATCGCACCCGGCCACGCTCACGCAGTTCAGCACGCTCAGAAGTCAACACCTTCGTACGCACCGAAAAACCCGTCGTCGAATCAACCCCCAGTCCAGGCGAACGACCCATCCCGTTCAACGCCGTCACGCCGCGTCCCCTGCCCGGCGGCAAAACGCCGGCTGACCCGTTCCGCAAAGCCAGCCCCGACGAAAAAACCTCAAGATTTTCCGATGCTGATGTCCAGAACGGCCTCACGGGAACGGCCGCCAAATCAGCCGCCCAGCCCCCCGCTCCCGGCTCAGCAAAACCCGCTGCCAGCCCGGAAAACCCGGCCGCCGCACTGATTCGGCAACAGGCCGAAGAACTCGAAAAACGCATCTTCGGAGATTCCTCTGCCGCCGATTCTCCCGCTCCACGGTCCAGCCTGCCACCGCAGACCAGCACCCTGCCCGTCTTTGAAGAAGTCACGGCTTCTCTGGAAGAACAGGCAAGTTCACTCCTCGAAGAAGCTCGCCAGATGCGAATTGCCAGTGTCGCCGGGGAACAGCAGACAGCTCCCCCGGAACCCGCACCAGCTTCCGCCTCAATGCTGCAAAAAGTTGCCGCAAATGCCGCCGCAGCGCTCACTGAATTTGTCCGCAGCCCTGCTCCTGACACCCAGCAGCAAACCGAACCGGCGGCCAGCAGTGAAGTCGATTTGCCGCCCGCAGGCTTCGATCCGTTCCTTGAATAACCAGTACACCCTCACACCGGACCCAGTCCAGTGAATCAGCCTGCAGACCCCGCACACCCCGTACCCGGTCGCTACCGACACTATAAAGGTCAACATTACGTCGTGCTGGGTGTCGCCAGACACTCCGAGACCGAAGAGGCTCTCGTTGTGTACCGCACCGACTACGGCGACCGCTCCCTCTGGGTGCGACCTCTCAGCATGTTCCAGGAATCTGTGGTTGTCGCCGGTCAGTCCGTCCCCCGCTTTCAGCACCAGCCGGACTGACAGCGGCACTTTCTGCTGCAACTCAGAAGCTCGCCACGAACACTCCTTAAAAGTTGCACCGCAACAGCCGCGACTGGCGCTGACTGCAAACCGGTATCTGCTAAAAGTCCCGGGAAAGTGACCGGAACTGACGCTTCAACCAGCCCGCCTGGTACCACATATTGCTCGGCGTCAGCATTGCAGGAACTGCGGGCAGCAGGAGTCGCTGGCAGATGACCGAAGCAGAAGTGATGGAAATTATGCGATCCAGCGTCAACGAGCTGTTGCGATGGGTCGGCTTCGGCACCCTCACAGGACTCGCCGCCAAAGCGATCATGCCCGGTCGCGACCCTGGCGGAGCAGTCTCGACCATGCTGATCGGCATCGGCGGCAGCGTGATCGGCTGCGGCACCGCGCTGTTCTTCTGGCGCGACGCCGCCATCGACCCGATCAGCTTCAGAGGCTTCTTTGCGGCGGTATTCGGCGCTTTTACTCTGCTGTTCTTTTACCGCCTGCTGGCCGGGTCCTTTTTCCGGGAAGCGACCGAAGACGACGACCGCTGGATGTCTCGAGTTCGCCGCCGGCTGCGTCGTCGCCAGGTGATCGACGACGTCCTTCGCGACGCCGCATGATGAACATATAAACAGTACTCCTAAAAATGAGTGCTGGTGTTTTTCCTTGCCGTCTGCCGGATGCCCACGTCTGCGATTTCCCCGAAACTGCACGATCTTCTGTTGAAGCTTGAATTCCGTCGCGTTATCCTGAGCCGTTTCGCCTTTCGCGGCTCTGCATGCGCGCCTGCATCGCACCGGTATCTCAACAGATTCCGGCCGAAATTCAGGGGCAAATCTGCCGGCTTCCGGGTATTTCCCCGGCTACCTGGCGGGTTGCCTGGTGGGGTGTCTGGTGGGCTGCTTGCTGCTGTTTGGGCGAAAATCACCTTAAAAGCTGTGGAATTCTCTGCGTTGCAGCCGAACATCGCTGGTTCACACCGCCTTTAGTGTGCTCAGGGTCTTGTCTTTCAAACTACATTTCTGCACCAGCGGAATTTATGGTTGCCTGTCTGCCGTCAACCGGCTGACTGGCAACTGCTGTCTGGCTGGCCTGCGGTTGTCATGTCCGGGTTTTTTCGGGGTTGTTTCAATGTCGGAAGATCTGCTGTTGAAGGTTGAGCGTCGTGAACTGCCGGGGTCTAAGGGTGCTGGTCTGGTTCGCGCTGCTGGTCGCGTTCCTGCCAACGTCTACGGTCTTGGCAAGCCGGGTGCCTCCGTATCAATCTGCTCCGAAGTTGTTGAAAAGCTTGTCGCTACGCGATCTTCCGTCGTGGACGTCGAGCTGGACGGTACGGTGGACAAAGCCGTCGTACAGGAACTGCAGTGGGACACATTCAGCACAAAGGTGCTGCACGTAGACCTGCGTCGCGTGGATCCGGCAGGTCGCACCACTGTTGATGTGGTGGTTGAACTGCGTGGCGAACCAGTCGGCCTGAAGGACGGTGGTGTTCTTAAGCAGAATCTGAAACGCGTGACAGTGAACTGCCCTGACTACCGGATTCCCAAATCGATTCAGGTGAAGATCGGTGCCATGCAGGTTGGTGACGTGGTGAAGGCCGGGGATCTGCAGTTGCCGGAACATGCTGTGCTGGTCACGGCGGCTGATGCCCTCGTTGCCGAACTCTATGATCCTCGCAAGGTCAGCTGACAACTTCTCATGAAGGTTGTCGTTGGTCTGGGAAATCCGGGTTCCCAGTACACGGGTACTCGGCACAATATTGGTTTTGACGTGGTGGATCTTCTGGCTCGGCAGTGGCTGGCAGAAAAACCGCAACTAAAATTTCAGGGACAAATTCAGCAGGTGACCACTGGCGGACAAAAAGTTCTGCTCGTGAAACCTCTGACCTTCATGAATCGCAGCGGCGAATGCGTGCAGCCTCTGCTGCGATTCTACCAGGTGCCTCCCGAGGACCTGGTGGTGGTGTGTGATGACATGAATTTGCCTCTGGGAAAACTTCGCTGGCGTGCCGGCGGGTCTTCCGGGGGGCAGAAGGGGCTGGCTGATATCCTGCAACGGCTGGGCACTGATCAGGTGCCAAGACTCCGAGTGGGTATTGGGCGTCCGCCGGATCAGATGGATCCGGTGAACTGGGTGCTGGCAAGGTTCCGGTCGGATCAGCAGCAGCAGGTGCAGCAAACGCTCGCCAGCTCTGCAGACTCGGTCCAGGTCTGGGTCAGCAAGGGTCTGACGGAAGTCATGAATCGATACAACAAGTCGTCCGATTCCTGAGCTTCAATTCGATTCCGCTGATTCGTCAGCGGGTGTTTTAACAGGGAGCAGCCGTTCCGTGACTGTCGCAGTGCAAAAAGTCGTGAAGCCGCATAATTACGAAGGCATGTTTCTGGTCGACAGTGGCAAATTTGCGACAGACCAGGACTCCGTCATCAACGACATCATGAACGTCCTGAAAAGGGCGGGCGCCGAAGTTGTCGCACATCGCCCCTGGGCCGACGGCAAGCTGGCCTACGAAATCAATGGCATGAAGAAGGGCCTGCACTACATTGTGATGTTCACAATGCCAGGTTCAGGCATGAAGACGCTGGTTCGCCAGTCACAGCTCAGCGAAACCATCATTCGCCACATGGTGATTCGTCACCCGCAAAGCATTTTTGATGCCAACGTCGCTGCTCTGACCGGCGCCGTGCCGGTTCAGCAGGAAGCACCTGCCCCGGAAATCGAGTGATCTGGTAACGGAGTCCTGCTATGGCCTCGTTCAACAAAGTGATCCTGATGGGCAACCTGACTCGTGACCCCGAGGTGCGTTACACCACCGGGGGCACAGCAGTTTGCGATATCACGCTGGCCATCAATCACAACTACACGGACAAGCGTTCCAATGAACGCCGCGAGGAAGTGTCGTTTATCGACATCACCTTGTGGGGCCGTACCGCCGAGATTGCTGGCGAGTATCTGGCCAAGGGACGTCCCGTTCTGATTGAAGGACGACTGCAGCAGGACAAGTGGGACGACAAGGAAACCGGACAGAAACGCTCGAAGCTGAAAGTAGTTGCTGACGGTATGCAGCTGCTCGGCGGGCGCGGTGATGCTCCCGGTGGTGGTGGTGGTGGCGGCGGTGCTCAGCGATCCGGTGGCCAGCCTTACCGACAGCAGCCCGCTGCTGACGGTTTCGCTCCTGCCGACAGCGGCCGCAGCCCCGACCAGACTTTCTATGACGACATGCCGTCCGGTGCCGACGACGTACCGTTCTGAACAAAAAACGTAGCTTGACAGCCTTTCGGCCACTCGGGCCGCTGGCATTCTGAACCAAGGATCCTTAGCAATGGCCGGTACTACTGCTCCTTCCTCACGCAACGTCGAAGTACTGCTCGTTCACGACGTCGAAAACCTCGGCAAACGCGGCGACATCGTCCGCGTTAAGCCCGGTTACGCACGCAACTACCTGCTGCCACAGGGCAAGGCCACTGTGGCCACCGAGCACAATAAGCGGATGGTCGAAAAGCACCGCGAAAAGCTGGCGGCCCTCGAAGTCAGCCGCATCAAGCAGCTGCAGAAAATCGCCGAAGCCGTCAGCAAGTACAGCGCGACGATCGAAGCTCACGCAACCTCTGACAATCACCTCTACGGTTCAGTCGTCGCCCGCGACATCAGCGAAGCACTCAAGGCCGCCGGCCACGCCGTCGAAGCCGAGCACGTGCGTCTGGAAGGCCCAATCAAAGAGCTGGGCATGTACACCGTGAAACTCAAGTTCCACGAAAAAGTACAGTCCGAAGTTAAGGTCTGGGTCGTGCCCTCAGCCACCAGCGGCTGATCACCTCCCGCCTCAATCTGCAGTCCGCAGTAACCAGCCTGCACTGCTCATGACCAGCATCCTGAATCCTCAGGCAGATTTCTGCCTGAGGATTTTTCACACTCCGGCGGCACAAATCCGATGTCCTCTGACAACCCCGGCGAATCTCGTCCCAGACGCTCCCGCCGCAATAACAACTCCGAATCCCGCCAGGCTCCGCCCGAAGACAAACTGCGGCTCCCGCCTCAGAACCTCGATGCAGAAAAAAGTGTTCTGGGCAGTATCCTGCTCATGAACGAAGCCATCGACGAAGTCGGCGAATCCCTGAAAGCCGAACACTTCTACAGCGATGCCCACCAGAAAATCTACGCCGCCATCCATAAGCTCTACGAAGCCGGTATTCGCGGTATTGACGCCATCACCCTCGCGGAAGAACTGATTCGTCGCAATGAACTGGATACGGTCGGAGGCCCTGCGTACCTCGCCGAAATCCTCGAAACCGTCCCGCACGCCGCTCACGTACGCTACTACGCCGATATTGTCCGTGACAAATGGATGCAGCGCAGCCTGATCTACGCCTGCACCGAAATCCTCGCTGACTGCTACAACGCAGCCGATGACGTCGAATCTCTGCTGCAAAGTGCGGAACGGCGAGTCTTCAGCATCGTCGAAGAACAGGGCGGTACCGCCAGCATCGCCATCAGCGATATCCTGATGGATGCATTCAATCGCATCGATGAACGACTGCGCAAAACCGGTGACGTGACCGGAATCACCACCGGATTCCGCGACCTCGATGAACAAACCACCGGCTTCCAGGCCACCGAACTCATCATCCTCGCCGCTCGACCCTCCATGGGCAAAACAGCGCTCGTCTGCAATATCGCCGAAGCCGTCGCCCGCAAATCGGGTAAAGGCGTCCTCCTCTTCAGCCTCGAACAGTCCAACCTCGAACTGGCCGAACGCTTCCTCGCTATCACCGCCAAAATCAACGGTCACGACCTCCGCGCCGGAAACCTGAGCGAAGACCAGCACATGCAGCTCGTCAAAGCCTCTGACGACCTCGCCAGACTGCCGCTGTTCATCGATGACAAACCCGGACGTACCATGACACAGGTCGCCGCTCTGGCACGCCGACTGCACCGCCGATCACAACTCGGCATCATCATCATCGACTACCTGCAGCTCATTGAACCGGAAGATAAAAATGCGCCCCGCGAACAGCAGATCGCCGGGATCTCACGAAGACTCAAGTTCCTCGCCAAAGAACTGCGAGTCCCCGTGGTCGCACTCGCTCAGCTCAACCGAGGCGTCGAATTGCGAGAAGACAAACGACCGCGACTGGCCGACCTGCGAGAAAGCGGGGCCATCGAACAGGACGCCGATATGGTCATGTTCCTGCATCGACCAGATGCCTACGACCCCGAAGATCGACCGGGTGAAGCAGAAATCATCGTCGCCAAACACCGCAGCGGGCCTACAGGCATCATCCGACTCACCTGGCGCAAAGAATTCATGCGATTCGAAAACTACAGCCCCATGAGCGACCAGGATTTCAATCTGTAAACAGCCTCAATGCTCAATCTCCAGACCACGATCCTTCCACCCCCGGAAACCACCGTCCATCGAAATCACTGACGTATAACCCATCAGCTGCAGATTCAAAGCCGCCAGCGCAGACCGATAACCGCCGCCACAGTACAGCACCAAAGGTGTCCCAGGATCCGGCACCAGCTCCTCTATGTCCCGCTCAATGACACCCTTGCCCAAATGCCGCGCTCCGGGTATCCGACCCGCGGCATACTCGCTCTCTTCACGTACATCCAGCAGCAAAAACTGATCGCCCGCCGCACGCCGCGAACACATCTCCTCGATCGTACACTCCTGAATCTCACGCCGAGCCCGATCCACGATCTCCACAAATTTCACACCGTGCGCCTTGGCCATCTGCTCGCCCCTCAATAATCTGAATTCAATCCAGTCAGACCGACAGTGTAGCACCTGAATACCACCGCCATAGCCTCCACACAAAAAACAGTCAACCCGCACCAATCCTCACCCGAAAGACCGCCCGCACCATGACCAGGCCACAACTGCTGATCGGAATCGCCGGTGGTTCCGGGTCCGGCAAATCCACTGTCGCAGATCACCTCTGCTCAGGACCCTGGAAACACCAGATCTGCAGACTCAGTCATGACGCCTGGTATCACGATCTGCCGGAACTGCCCCGACTGCCCGACGGCAGCGGAAACTGGGATCACCCGGACTCGCTCGAAAACAGCCTGCTCCTGCAGCAGCTCGATCAGCTCATGCTGGGCCACTCCATCCAGCAGCCCGTCTATGACTACGCCACCCATCGCAGACTGTCACAAACGAAAATTATTCAGCCGGCCCCCGTTATCCTGCTGGAAGGCATCCTGCTGTTCGCCATACCCGCTCTCTGCGAAAAACTGCAGCTCCGCATCTTTGTCGATACACCCGCTGACCTGCGGCTGCTCAGACGCACACTTCGCGATACCCGCGAACGAGGTCGCTCTCTGCAGTCCGTCGCCACTCAGTACGAACTGACGGTTCGACCCATGCACGAAGCCTTTGTCGAACCCAGTCGAGCCCACGCACACCTGTGCCTGCCCTGGATCAGCGAAAATCAGCCGGCCATCGAAACACTCAATGCCCGCATCGCAGCAGCCATTCATACTCGCTAAACCACGCACCCAGTCCGACACACTCAACACTACTGCACGAACGCAAATTCCGGAGAATTCAGCAGCACCCACACCACATCCTCCGCCACCAGCCGCCACTCCTCTCGCAGCCGCTGCGTCGGCGGGTCACCTTCACGAGCAGCCTCTTCCTGCTGCTGCTTTTGCCTCGTCGCCTCAGAATTCAAATGATTCGACCAGCTTACCGAATTCCGCCGTGACTGCAGCGGCCGCTTCGTCGCACCCGGCACCAGCCGATCCGCAAAACCCGCCCGCAGCTCAACCGACAGTTGCTCCAGCTCTTCGAGCGTCGGCTCCCGTGTCAGCAGACGACGAAACAGCTCGGTCACAAGCTGCTCCGGACTCTCCGCCAGCACCGCCGCTTCCGTCGCCGCTGAATTATCACTGAACTGCACCAGCCGATGCCCCGCATTCCCGTTCGCCAGCGTCAGTGGCTGCAGCACCGTCGCCTGATCGTCCCGCACAGATAACCCGTGCGGCCGCGAATCTCGCCAGCCAAAAACCGCCAGCAGATCCACCAGACTCTGAGCCACCGGCAGCGCCAGCGCCGGACGATCACGCTCATTCGACAGCGAACACAACTGCCAGGCCCGCTGCGGCTGCCCCAGATTCAAAAATGAATCATCCGGACGACGACCTTCCGGATCCAGTGTCAGCAGCTCAGCATCAAAACCCTTGCCCACAGCAGCATACAGCGAATCCACCAGCTGCTCAGCCGTCATTCGCCGCAGCGTCACTGCACCAAACAATCGAGCCACAGGTGCATCCTCGGGAGCCGACTCACGCTGCCACGCAGCAGTCAGCAGCAGCAGTCGAGCCGTGGCCTTCAGGTCATAACCCACTGCCATGTGCTGTCGACCCAGCAGCTCCAGCAACTCACCATGCAAACCGCGACTGCCCGCCCAGTCGTCCTGATCACGCAGCAATCCCTGACCAAACAGCTGCGACCACAATCGATTCACCATCACCTTCGCAAAATCCGATGTCACCGGATGCGTCAAATGCAGCGCCAGCTGCTCACGAGAATCCGCCGAATTCCGCAGCAGTCGCTGCCACACAGGATCAGCAGCACCCTCCGCTTCACCAAATGCCCACGCCGGAGCCACCACCGTGCCCGGCTCAATACTGACCGTCACACGACCGTTCCGCTGCCCATCCGGACCCTTCGGCACGCTGCTGGTCGCCGGAATGCTGATCGCACCGCGATTCAGCAGGGCCGCCATCTCAAACAACTGCTTCTGTGATACCTCGTTCACCGGGGAATCATGACACCGCGCACATTTCAAATTCCGCGCACCAAAAGCCGCCCCCAGCACAATCGAACGCTCAGCCAGCGGCACGTCGTTCTGCGAAGCCATCGCAAATCCCGCCGGACCACCGCCCAGACGACTGCCACGCATCATCACCAGCTCAGTCGCAAAACGATCGGTCGGACGATTGTCCAGAAAAGACTCGTAAATCCACCAGCGAAACGGACCCGTGTTGTTCAGCTCCGGCTTCAAAATCCCTGGATTCTCCGCCAGGACGTCCTGCCAGTACGATACCCAGTGGTCCGCCCACCGCGAATCCGCCAGATACCGATCCACCGCCAGCTCCCGACGCTGCCCAGGCGGCTGCGACAAAAACCACTGCCGCTCCTCGGGAGTCGGAATCACACCCACCGTACTCAACGACAGTCGACGCAAAAATGTCAGATCATCAACCAGCGGCCGCGGCTGCAGACCCTCATCGGCCAGCACCTTCAGCAACAGCCGATCGACGTCAGCAGGGGCAACCTCGGCCGCATCAGCACCCACCACCTCACGCACAACAGCATGCCGCGCCGCCCAGTACTCCCGCTCCTCAGCACCCAGCCGATCACGCTCCTCAGACTCCAGATGACTCAAAAACTGCCGCTGCTCAGCCAGCAGACGATTCCACCCCGACTCGTCCAGTCCGTACCGCGCCGCACCAGTCGCCAGGACCTCAAATCCTCGCTCCGGTGATCCCAGTGCCACCACGGTCTCACCCAGCTCCACACGCATGCTCTTACCGCCCGCCAGAGTCTCCAGCTCAAACACATGCTCCCCGGCTGCCAGAGAAATCTCTGCCGTCGCCTCCTGATCCCCGGCCTGCACCGGATGCATCCCCGCATACAGCGGCTCAGGAGGCACCGGTACCTCCTGATGACCGTCCGATGCATAAGGCAGCAGATTCAGCTTCGCAACCTCCCGCCCGTCTACCAGCAAACGTGCCGCACTCCGCGCCCGCAGCAGCACTCGAGTCTCAGTTGCATCTGTACTGACAACCGCTCGCAGTCGCACCACACAAGGATTGCTGCGATCGCCAATCAAACCACCCTCGATGTACTTCCGCGGCAGACGCGACAGGGCCATCTCCGGCTGCTCCCAGCGCATCGTGATCCGAGTCCGCTCGCGATTCCATGGATCAGACTGCTTCACATACTCCCGCACATCCACACTGACCGCACCACGCGGCAACTGCTCCGTCGCCAGCTCCGGCAACGACACCGCACGACGCGTCGTCCGCCACCGCACCGCCAGATCCGCATCCGTCAGCATCCGCCGCCATACCGCCACACCATCCAGCTCACCCTGAAAACTGCTGTCCGGATTGCCCCCCATCGACGAACCAATCCAAACCTGATCGTCGTCCACATAAGGTACACGCGAACTGGTCTTGCCGCCCATGTCCCACGACCCGTCCGTCGGCTCACCGTCGATCCAGGCCACCGGAGCATCACTGCTGCCAAAACGAAATGACACCGCCACATGATGCCACTCACCGTCCGCCAAAAAGCCCAGGTTCGAATTCCAGCGATGCAGCTCACCCGCTGCCGCTGCCGTCTCCTCACCAGCCGAATTCACCGCCGCCGGAACATCCGCCGATCGAAACAGAAAACTGACTCGCGCCGTACCACCCATACCACGCAAACGCAATGCCCAGCTCTGGTTCTCTTTCTTCGTGCCCGGACGACCCGTACGACCCTTGCCAATCACATACACCTGCTGACCGTCCCGCAGCGACGAGGTCCGCACCCACGCTTCCAGACTGATCGCCTCACCCTTCGCAAAATTCAGCCGACCACTGCCGTCGTCCGCAAACTGCAGCCACGACCGACCGTCCAGCTGCAAACTGCGATTCTCCGCCGCAAAACCCGGGAACTCCGGCGGACGAGGCCCGGCAGACTGCAGCCCCGGCGCACCATGTACATCCGCCGGACGCCAGCCGCCCAGCGAACTCGCCAGACCACCAGACCCCTCGTCAAAACTCCACTCCGCCACAGGCTCCGCATTCGACACTGCCGGAGGCTCCTGCGCAAACCCCGCTGCACTCAGCACACACCACACCAATACCAGTTGCCGGATTCGCTCTTGCATCTGTGTCACCCTCAACTCTGCCAGCAATCCTCAGCCAAAAATCTCCGCCACAGCACGACCACGCGCCAACGGCAACGGCCGATTCAGATTGTCATGCACTTCCCGAGTATGATCGATTCCCAAAGCATAATACATCGTGGCCGCCAGATCACCCACCGTCACCGGATCACGATCAGGTACCGCCCCATGACGATCCGATGCCCCGTATACCGCTCCACCACGCACACCACCGCCTGCCAGCAACACCGTGTAACACTTCGGCCAGTGGTCCCGACTGATGCTGTCGTTAATCTTCGGCGTCCTGCCGAATTCACCCATCCAGACCACCAGTGTCTCCTCCAGCAGACCACGCTCACTCAAATCCCGAATCAATGTCGGCAACGTGCGGTCAGTCACCGGCAAATGCCACTCCGGAAGAATCTCGTACATTCGAGTATTATCGAAACCGTGAGTGTCCCAGCCACCATCCGTTTTGCTGCGACCACCGATGCTGGGAGCAAAATACACGGTCACAAATTTCACACCATGCTCCACCAGCCGCCGCGCCAACAGACAGCTCTGACCGTAAGTCGTCCGACCATACGCCTCACGCAATGCCCCCGGCTCACTCGATAAATCAAACGCCTGTCGCACCCGATCCGAATTCAGCAGCTCAAGGGAACGCAGATAATAAGCATCCAGACCCTCAGCCACCGCCGATCGATCCAGCTGACGAGACTGCGAATTGATCAGCTGCTGCAGACCTCGCCGACTGCCCAAACGATCCAGCGACACTCCCTGCGGCAGACTCAGCTGCGACAGCCGAAACGCCGGATCATTGGGATCGTCCTGAAAAAACAGCGGATCATACTGCTTCCCCAGAAAACTGGCCCGCTGCCCCGGTGTCGTACTGCCGTCCGCAATCTGATACGGAAACGATACCGCCTGCGGCAGATCTCCCGTTCCCGGCTGCGTCGCTGCCACCACCGAACCATAACCCGGAAACAAATCCAAAGACTCCCGCAAACGCTGATCATCAATCGGCGGCTCATACCCGGTCAGCGCCGTGTAACCCGCCGAATTGTGATTGTTCATCGTATGATGCACCGTCCGAATCTGCGCGAAATGATGCAGCACCTTCGCCGTCTCCGGCAAATGCTCACACACCGGCAGACCCGGTACCGAACTGGCAATCGGACTGAACAGCGAACGATACCCGGTCGGCGCCTGCAGCTTCATGTCAAACGTGTCAACATGGCTGGGACCACCCCACTGAAACAGGAAAATCACGGACTTCGCCCGCGCCCGCAGACTCAACGCAGACTGCTCCTCAGCACGCAGCCAGCGCGGCAAAGTCAGACCCAGCAGGCCCGGACCATATGCCCGCAACAGATCCCGCCGCTGAAACCTTCCAACACCTGACAGCATGCCACCCATCACCGCACCCCCGCACAATCACTGACGCAGCAGAAACTCATTCGAATTCAGCACCGCCCAGACCACATCCTCCAGACCACGACGATGATCCGACTGCTCAGCCACATGCCGCACCATCGCCTGCACCTCCGCCGCCACCGGCGGACGACTCAGCGCTCGCCACCACATATCCTCCACAAACAATTCCACCGGTTCTCCAGCACGCAGCGACTCGCTGATCCTGTTCTCCCCACGACCCAGCAGATCCGATACCACCACACCACTCACCATCTCCATCGTCTGCGCCAAAGTCGTCTCACCCAGACGCTCACACTCACACGTCTGGATCCGACCAGGCTTGCCAAACAGCGACAAAAACCGATCGCCCGACTCCGGACGGCTGTAACGATGACCACCGCCACGCACCCCCGCCAGCTGCACCGCTCGCACACCCGCAGGCTGACCACCAAAACGCGGCGCTGCCCCCAGCACCAGACCAATGCCGTCCAGCAGCTGCTCCGCCGTCAGCCGACGCGGTACAGACCGCACAAACAGCGGCGCCGCATCAGCATCAGACAGCTCCACACCAGCAGCCGACTCCGCCGACTGCTGCCAGACCGCTGAATTCAAAATCAAACGCATCAATGGACGCACTCGCATGCCACCAGCCCGAAATTCCCGTACCAGCACCTCCAGCAGCTCCGGATTCGATGGCGGATTCGTGCCACGAAAATCATCAATCGGATCCACGACTCCCTGACCCATCAGCTGCTGCCAGATGCGATTGGCCTGAGTCGCCACGAAACGGTCGTTCTGCTCCGAAGACAACCACTCCGACAACACCTGCAGACGATCCGCACCGTCACGAACCGCCGCAGCTGATAACTGCTGATCCGCCACACCCAAAAACCGCAGCTCAGCACGCTCGCCCGTGCGAGGATTCTTTACGTCGCCTCGAGCCTTCATGTACACAACCTGCTCGCCGTCAAACTCATGCTTGTCGTTGATGTCCCGACGACGGTTCTCCAGAATCTTGTAGTCCACACGCGCAAAGAAATTCGTCCAGCCGTAATAGTCATCCTGAGTCCAGCGGTCAAACGGATGATTATGACACCGAGCACACTGCAGCCGCACACCCAAAAACACCTGAGCCGCTGATTCAGATCGCTCCTCCGGAGTCCTCAGGGCTCGATAAAAATTCGCCGCCGGCTCCGTATACGTACTGCCACGCGCACCCGTCAGCGCACCCGCAAACTCATTCAACGGACGGTCAGCACGCACACTGGACCGAATCCACTGATGAAATACCGAAACGCCCTTCGCATCCAGCGTCTTGTCCTCCACTCGCAGCAGATCCGCCCACCGCAAAGTCTGAAAGTCCACAAACTCCTCAGACTCCAGCAGCCGGTCAATCAGCCGCGCACGACGATCCACAGCAGGTGATTTCAAAAATGACTCCGCCTGCTCGCGAGTCGGCAGCAGGCCGGTCAAATCCAGATACAACCGCCGCACAAACACTTCATCACTGCACAAACCCGCCGGATTCAACTGCAGCCGACGCAACTGACCAAAGACCGCCTCGTCAATCGCATTGACCGCCACAGGAGACTCAAACTGGAAATCCGAGACACCCCGCAGATACTCCACTCGCGACACCTGCTGCTGATCCAGATAACGCACCGTAACCGTCGTCTGACGAACCCCCAAAACCTCGCCAAAATCCACCACACCCCCAGCACTCACCAGCACTCCAGGATGCGATGACTCAAACACCGCCAGATCATTCACCACCCGACGTGTCCCGTCAGAAAATTCCGCCGTCGCCGTCAGCTGCTGAGTCCGCTGGTCACCCGCCAGAGTCACCAGACCAGGCTCCACCAGCAATCGCTGCAATCGCACCTGCCCGCTGCCGCCCGACAAACCGCCGTCCCGAGGCATGCCGGCCGCTATCCAGTCCCGCAACACGCGATACTCAAAGGAATCCGCCCCAAACCGACGACCACCCTCGTGAGGCACCTGCATCAAAGGCTTCCGCAGCAGCAAACTGTCCTCCGGCTGCTGCACATTCACCCGCCTGGCACCCAAAGTACGAGTCAGTGTTGTGTAGTCCAGGTCCGGATCCTGACCCCGCAGCGATAACCGCAACCCACCCTTGCCGTTCTGGTTCCCATGACAGGTCCCCAGACTGCAGCCCGCACGAGACAACACGGGCATGACCTCGTGCCGAAATGATGGCACCTCACCCGCTGCACAGACATCGCCAGCAGCCACTGCCAGCAACGCCACTGCACACAGCAGACGGTTTGTCACAGATGAACTCATCAGCACACCCTGCAGCTCAGCGCTCGTAAATTGGCAAAAACCGATAATTCAAAGCCATCGCCAGCAGCGACATCGCCGTCCCATAGGCAGAACCATGGTTGCTCTCAAAACTGCCGTCCTCGCCCTGCTGCTCCTTCAGCTCCTTCGCCGTTCGACGATTCCACTTCTGCCATGAATCAAAATCACCCTGAAACAAAGCCTGCGCCATGTAATACCGGTAATACTCCGGATAACTGTATTCCTGATGCTCCAGATCCGCCGTAATTCGACCCAGTACCGCCTGATACTCCTTCAGATCCTTCCGCCGGCTGATCGCATAGACCAATGTTGAAATGGCCTTGATGTTGGCCGTACCCCCGCCACCTATCCCCGAATAACCCACCTCGCCCCGATTCGTCGTCATCGACCGAAAATAATCGATCGCCTGATCCACAGCCTCGTCCGGCACACGAATCCCCGCATTCCGCGCAGCCAGCAAACCCATCAGCACAGCTCCGGATACAGAAGTATCTGCATCTGTCGCATCCGGCGAATAACGCCACGCATGAAATGGATTGTTCTTCTGCGATGTCACCGCTGCCCGCACCGCCAGCTCCAGTGACTGACCCACCGAACGCCGCTGACCCTGAACGCCAGCCGGGCCCGCCGCCGCTGCTGCAGATTCAGCTCCCGCCCACAGCGTCGATTCGTCCAGTACGCCATACACCTCACTCATCGCCAGACAGGCAAAACCATGGTGATACATACTGCCATGACCCATGTTCACCGCGTAAAATCCCGTCTCACCGGACTGGCTGAGAATAATGCTGCGCACCGCCCGCCGAATCTGTTCCCGATACGGGCCGAAATTCGGGTCCTCTCCGCTGGCCAAAAAAGCCATCACACACATCCCCGTCACACCCGGACCATTGTCGCCGCCGTCCCAGCCACCCTCCGCTGACTGATTCGCCGCCAGCCACTTCAAACCACGCTCGTAAATCTGCTCGACCTCACGAGGCACGTCTGAGCCGAAACGCAGCTGAGGATCCTGTGCCGATACAGCAGCGATACTGGCCGCTGACAGCAGCACAGCACAGATCAGACACTGCCGATACAGGCCGACAAAAATGCCGGAAAAACCAATCGAAAAACGCATGCTGGTCCGCTCCCGCCAGACGGCAGAAAAATCCCGTACTCTCCCCCCGAAGTAGAACCGGAAATCTGCTGTCATGCCACTGGATTTCGAGCGAAATCGGGATTCGGCGGAGGGAAATCACTGCGGAGCCTGGAATTCCGGCTCAGCCACCCGCTCCAGCTCCGGATACTCCGCTCGCACCCGCCGCAAAAACTGCTCCGCTGCCGCTGCCTGCTCCACACCCCCGCCACCCGCCCGCACACACTGCTCAGCAAACTCCACAATCGGTCGCACCCCCGACAACTGCCGCTCTCGCTCACGCGGAATGCGTGACACACCCTGAGCACTTGCCGGACGAATCGGACCCAGCTCCGACTCTGCCAGACGCAGCAGCTCAGGCAATGCACCCCAGTCACCCCACCGCGCCAAACTGCTCACAGCCGTAAATCTCAGCACCGAGCCAGCCGCCAGACGCCGCATGCAGCGACTGGAATGCTCAGCACCGATCACGGTCGGCTCGTAAGTACGAAAAAAATCCAGCGACTGAGCCAGCGCCAGACGCATCGTGTCACGACCACCAGGCCCCAAAAACTCCCGCTCCAGCTCCGCCAGACCCGATTCACCCGTCAACAGCAAATACCCACCCAGCAAACCCTCCGCACCAAACCGAAACTCGCCCGTCTTCGCATTCAAAAACTGCTGCCGCAAAAATTGCGCATCACCCGCGTCACCACTCAGACCCAGCAACAATCCATACAGCCCCAAACGCTCCGGACTCATCAGCGGATCTCCAATCCACTGCCGCAGTCGAGCCGGCTGGTACAAACTCCGGTTCGCCTTCACGTCCTCGTACGCCGCACCCGCAAACTCTGCCCACGCATCACCCGCTACCTCAGCGTCCGCCGATTCCAGATGCACAGCATAAAACTGCAGACGCAGTGCCGCCGGACGCGAACGCACAGGTAAACCCCGCAAATACTCAAAACATGCTCCACTGATCGCCAGATTCTCGGTCCAGTCCACCGGTTCCCCGGCATTCACCATACCACGACTCGCAGCAGGCAACACCCGTACATCAGCTGCGGCCGCACCACCACCCGCAACACCACCCCCCAGACTGAATGTCTCCAGCAAAGGCGGCTCAGACGGCAGACCCCGATCGCCGTACAGCAGAAATAAATCTTCAGGCTCGCCCGTCAGCTCCCCCGGATACACAATTTCAGCACCGGCCCTGACCCCGCAGGCCTTCAGATCCGGCTCGGCACCCGCCAAAACCGCTCGCACTCGCAGCACACTGCGGGCCGGCTGGCCTTCAGCAGCCTGCTGAACTCGCAGCAGACCAGCCACCACCACAAAATCCGACAGCACAAACTGCTCGGAAAACGTCTGCGGCGGCGCCAGACAGAAAGGGCACGACCAGACCTGGTCCAGCGTCAGTACAAACGCCACGAATATCGCCAGTGAACGCAGAGCAAAAGGCTTCATTTGAGCATCCATTCTCAAAACACCGGAACCCGCCCCGCAGTCTACTCGCAAACCCGCCAGCCACGGAAGATTGAGCCCCCGGTGGAACGCAGCAAATCGCGCAAATGATCGGCCCCCCGCCACAATTCTTCCGTTCATTAGTCCACCAGACTGCCTGAAAAACAGGCACCATCGCCCCCGCACAGTCTCTCCAGATTCAGAAATCATTCATTCGCAAGCTTTTTTTCAGGATTTCTGATCACCGTCCCCGGCATTTGTTTTGCATTCGACACGATTTTCGCTCAAAATCCCCAGTCTCATCCGCGAACGTCATGAATTTACTGCCAAAGGGTGCAACTTTTGCTCGGCAGTTTGTTGACCGCTTTCGGATGAAATATTTGGATAATCCAGCGGAATCAGTTGCCTCGCGGCACCGCTTTCCCTGGCGACATCCAAGCCTGCTCTGCGTTATTTCTCGAATTTTTCAACCATCATTCGATGGTTGACCGTTCGTTAATGGCGTTGTTTTTTCTTTTGTCGCTGGAGGATTTCTGATGAAAAAGTCTGCTCGCAGCCTGCAAGCTGCAAATCGGCGTGGCTTCACGCTGATCGAACTGCTCGTTGTGATCGCGATTATCGCGATCCTGGTCGCACTCCTGCTGCCCGCTGTTCAGCAGGCCCGTGAAGCTGCCCGCCGCACCCAGTGCAAGAACAATCTCAAACAGATTGCCCTCGCCTGCCACAACCACCATGACGTCTACAACGCCATGCCACGCGGATGCTACGGACCAGACATCACTG
>JBJTPZ010000461.1:0-8958 GCA_046075365.1 Planctomycetaceae bacterium | reverse complement strand
GGAACTCCCCCCCCGCTGGCAATTCCCGTGGAAATCGTCGAGAGTATTTCCTGTGCAAACACTGGACCCCGTTCTCAAGGCGGCGAACGCCAATCTGGCCCCGCCGGCAGTACTCATGCAGACCGATTCCAACTCAGTCCTGTACCGACTGCTGGCCATGGGCGAAGACGCCCGCCGTAACCAATACGCCGGGGCCGAACGCCAGCTCATGCCCCGCGACCTCGTTTCCACCATCCTCCGCGCCATGCGCATGCGCGATCCCGCCGGGCTGCTCCACAGCCAGAGAATGGCCGTCATCTCCAGCGGTGTCGCCAAAATGCTCGGCTGGACCGACGAACAACGACGACAGCTGGAAATCGCCGCAATCCTGCATGAAATCGGAAAACTGGGCATCCCCGATCACATCCTGCACAAACCCGGAAAACTCAGCAGCGAAGAATACGACTTTGTCCTGCAGCATCAGCATGCCGGCGTCAGCATGCTGCAAGCCTTCCATACCGACCCCACCGTGATCGCCATGCTCACCACGCTGCACCATGACCTCTCAGGCAGCAGTGCGCACATCGAAGTACCCGGACAGCCCATCGAACTGCCACTCGGACCCCGCATCCTCGCGGTCGCCGACGCCTATGATTCACTCAACACCGTCAAGCCCTATCGCCGCGGCATGACCCACGCCGAAAGTATCACCACGCTCCTCGAAAAATCCGGACGCCGTTACGATGAAAATATCGTCCGCACACTCAACCGCTGGTACGAAAATGAAGGCTCTGCACTGTTCCGCCTGACAGAATCCTTCTACGACGCAGAACGTACCCCCGAAATCTCGCAGGAACATCGCGATGATATCGCACTGCTCAGCCAGTTCATCGGTGTCCTGTTCCAGTTCCACCACCTCTACGACGGCTTCCTGCTGCTCGATGCACGCGAAAACTACTGCATCTGGAGCGACGGGATGCCCAGCCTGACCGGACTGCCCGTGCAGCAGGTGCTGCGCCGCAGCTGGCAAACCACAGATGTCCTGCTGGCACCACTTTCAGAAGAACAGCCGGCAGCCACCGAACGCGATGATACCTTCGTCGTTCAGGCACTCCGCACAGGTCGAGCAGATTTTGCTCCGCGACGCTGCCGAGTCAGCGGAAACACATGGCTCAAAGTCGACGTCTACACCATGCCCATCATCGGACCCGGACAAAAAGTCGCCGGCGTCGCCCAGCTGCTCCGCAATAAAAATGGAGTCCAGATCAAAAATCCCGACTTCATCAAGCTCCGCGATGCGGCCATGCGAGACGCTCTCACCGGAGTCGCAAATCGAGGACAGCTGGAATCACAGCTGCGCCACCTGCTCGAAGAATACCACACCCAGGATGGCACCCGCAGCCTCAGCGTCATCTTCCTCGACGTCGACCACTTCAAACGCATCAACGATACACACGGCCATCAGGTCGGTGACCAGGTCCTCATCGACCTCGCCAGACTCCTGAAAAATGAAACCTACTCCGCTGAAGTCATCGGACGATACGGCGGCGAAGAGTTTGTGATCGTCTGCCCCGATACCGACCTCGAATCCGCCGTGCGGCGAGCCGAACGATTGCGCACCTCCATCATGAAAAGTGCCATCGGTGGCATCACCGCACTGAACATCACGTCCTCCTTCGGAGTCGCTGCGGCACGCCGCATTGATACCGTTCAAAGCCTGCTCGAACGCGCTGACTCGTGCCTCTACAACGCCAAAGCTGCCGGCCGAAATCGCACCTGCCGAGAAACAGATCTCGATAACGCAGGAACCGTCGAACAAGGAAACAACGACGACGAAAAAACTCGCATCTCAGAATCCAATGGACTGTTCCAATTCAGCGATCGAGTCGAAGTCAGCACCTCACTCGAACTTACCGCCATCAAACTTCGCGCCTTCATCTCCGAAAATCGCGGCGTAGTCCTCGATCAGGAACTCGGCAAAATGCAGATCCGACTCGGTACTCCCGGCTTCTTCGGACACTGGGGAAAAACCGCCGCCCGACAGCCCGTCGATCTCCGAATCTCCTTCGAAACCACTCGCAACGGACGCTCACCTCACGAAAAAATTCGCACTCAGCGAATCGTCTCCGTTGAAATTCACTCCCAGGGAAAAGTTCCAGGAATGGACCACTTCGCCGCTCGCTGCCTCAGTATCATGCGAGACCTCAAGGCTATTCTCCAGGCCACCTGAAACCACCAAAACACTCAAACACCCGAAAATCACTCGGATTTCATCGGTTCGGCACACGAATTGCGGCCCATTCGTCCACCGCGGAAACAGCCGAGAATCGGCAGCCTGTCCCCGTTTTCCGGCTAAACACCGCGGGATTGACCGTCTGTTGCCGGTTCAAATAGACTGGCCAGACTTGCATTTATGGCAATTGCCCGATTCCGACTGCAGGCTTTCCCGGCTGCCTTTGTGGCAGCTCAGGCAGCCCCGCATAAACGGACTCGTTAGTCCTCAGCATTCAGGATAGATACCCACAATGGAGTTCCTGGAAAAAGTCGGCGACTTCTTCTCCGCCACGACTCACTCAATCGAACGCGGTATCACCTCCCTGTTCGGCTCCTCCAACGAACGCCGCATGCGGCGTCTGGGATTCATGCGCGACCGCGATGGCCGCACCACCATCCTCCCCAACTCGCTGCTCGATCGCATCAACAGCCTTGAACCGCAGCTGCAGAAACTGTCCGACGAAGAACTGCGTCAGACCGCCCCCAAACTGCGCGCCAGATTGCGCAATGGCGAAACACTCGACGACCTGCTCCCCGAAGCCTTCGCAGCAGTGCGCGAATCCGGGCGACGCTTCCTCAAAATGCGGCACTACGAAGTGCAGCTCATCGGTGGTTACATCCTGCACAAAGGCATGATCTCGGAAATGGTCACCGGCGAAGGCAAAACCCTCGTCGCCACACTCCCCGCATTCCTCAATGCCATCGCCGGCAAAGTCCACGTCGTCACCGTCAACGATTACCTCGCACGACGCGATATGGAATGGATGGGACCCATCTACCTCAACCTCGGACTCACCGTCGGCGCCATTCAGTCCGACATGAGCTCCTCAGAACGCCAGGTACACTACGCCTGCGATATCACCTACGGCACCAGCAATCAGTTCGGCTTCGACTACCTCCGCGATAACATGAAGCCCACCCGCGACCTGCAGGTCCAGGGCCCTCTCGATTACGCCATCGTTGACGAAATCGACAACATCCTGATCGACGAAGCCCGCACCCCACTCATCATTTCCGGGCCCGCTCACGATAACCTCGAAAAATACCCCCGCGCTGAAGCCATCGCCCGACAACTTCGCAAAGACATCGATTTCGAAGTCAAGGAAAAAGAACACACCTGCCACCTCACCGAAGAAGGTGTCCGACGCGCCGAACAGCTGGCCGGTGTCGAAAGTTTCTACACCGCAGGCAACATGGAATGGCCGCACCTGCTGGATAACGCACTCAAAGCACACCACCTCTACAAACGCGACGTCAGCTACGTCGTCGAACGCGGCGAAGTGGTCATCGTCGACGAAAATACCGGACGCAAAATGGAAGGCCGCCAGTGGTCCGATGGACTGCATCAGGCCGTCGAAGCCAAAGAAGGCGTCAAAATCAAGGCCGAAACTCAGACGCTGGCCACCATCACGCTGCAAAACTACTTCAAACTCTACAAAAAGCTGTCCGGTATGACCGGCACCGCCATGACGGAAGCTGAAGAGTTCCTCAAGATCTACAATCTGGACGTTGTCGCTATCCCCACAAACCGCCACATGCAGCGGATCAACCACCCCGACAGCATCTACGGCACCGAAAAAGAAAAATGGGATGCCGTCGTTACGGAAATCGCCGAAGTGCACGCCACCGGACGGCCCGTCCTGGTCGGCACCACGTCCATCGAACTGTCAGAAATGCTCAGCTCAAAACTCGGACGCCGCGGCATTAAACACAACGTCCTCAACGCCAAATTTCACGAACGCGAAGCCGAAATCGTGGCCCAGGCCGGACGACTCAATGCCGTTACCATCGCCACCAATATGGCTGGTCGAGGCACCGATATTATTCTCGGCGGAAACCCGGAACACTCCGCCTGGGAAGATCTCAAAGCCCGTTACAACTCACGCCTTGAAGTCCCCAAATCCGAATGGGACGAACTGACTCGCCAGATCGCCGAACGCGAAGGCATGCTCACCGAAGGCAAAGAAGTCTCCCGGCTCGGCGGACTGCACGTCGTCGGCACCGAACGACACGACTCACGCCGCATCGACCTGCAGCTCCGCGGTCGAGCCGGTCGGCAGGGTGACCCAGGCTCCAGCCGCTTCTTCATCTCGCTCGATGACAAGCTCATGCGACTGTTCGCCGGTGATACCGTAAAACGCATCATGCAGTGGGCCGGATTGCGCGAAGGCGAACCCATCGTCAGCCCCATGGTCACCCGCCGCATCGAAGCCGCACAGAAAAAACGCGAAGAACAACACTTCGACCAGCGCAAGAATCTGCTGGAATACGACGAAATCATGGACGAACAGCGGAAACGAACGTACTCGTACCGCCAGCAGATCCTCGACGGTCAGGACTGTCGCGGACTCATCCTGAAAATGATGTACGACGAAATCGATCGCTACACAAAACACTTCCTCGCAAAAAACTACCGCTGGGAATCCGTCGCCGCACTCATTACCCAAAAATTTGAACTCGAAGCCGATGCCGGCTCGGTCAAAGGACTCGAACTGGCTGATCTCGAAAACTGGATCCGCAACGAAGGCGAACGACAGGGACTCACATGGATCCAGGAACAACTGGACATCCACCTGCCCGAAGATGCCGAAAGCAAACTGGACTGGAACTGGCTCTCACTCACACGCTGGGCCAATCGCACGTTCGGACTGTCACTCAATGATCGTGAACTGCGCGGCATTGACCGAAAAGACATCGCAGACTTCCTGCTGGAACAGGCCCGCACAGGCATCGCACGCTGGGATCTCACGGACTTCGCCGGACTGCTCGATGAACTCTACCCCGAACGATCACTCGCTGCATGGGCCAACTACAACTTCCTCGTCGGCCTGAAACCTGAAGAACTGAAAGGCCTCGATGAAGCCGGCGTTGGCAAACTGCTGAAGGAACGCGTCCAGGTTCGCTACAACGAAAAAGAAGCCACCTTCCCCGTCTCCGTCGGCATGCACAAATTCCTCGCTGGTGACGGACAGCAGAACGAACGAGCACGCCGCGAAACTCTGGCACGCTGGGCCGCAACACGCTTCCGCATCGACCTCAACCCGGAAGAATTCTCTGACCACCAAACCAACAAAATCTTCGAAGTCCTGCTGCAGGTCAGCCGCGATTTCCTCGCCCGCCGACCGGCTGCCGCAGCAGTCGACGCCAAACTCGCAGAAGTACTCCGCGATACACCCAAAAATCGGCCGCTCAATGACAACCAGACAACAGCACTCGTGAACTGGATCGAAACCGAGCTGGGACTGGGTCTGAACGCCGGTGCCCTCCGCAGCCTCAATTCCGAACAGGCACGTACGGAAATCATGCAGGGTATCGATCAGGTGTTCCGCCCCGAGCTGCGCCACACCGAACGCTCAATCCTCCTCGAATTCCTCGACACCGCATGGAAAGAGCACCTGTACTACATGGGACACCTGCGGCAGGGAATCGGCTTCGTCGGTTATGCCCAGAAAGATCCCCGTACCGAATACAAACGCGAAGGTCGCCGAGCCTTCCTGGGAATGTGGGAACGCATTGCCGAACAGGTCACACAGACGGTCTTCCGAGTTGAACATGAGAGCCCCGATTTCGTCAGTTCCCTCTGGCGGATCACCGCCACAGAACACGATGTCGCGCCGCCGGCTGCCGAGTCACGTATCGATAATCTGCAGACCAATGCCCCGGAAGCCGGAGAAGAAGGTCGCGCCGTCAAACCAATCGTGAATGCCGGACCGCGGATCGGTCGCAACGATGACTGCCCCTGCGGCAGCGGAAAGAAATACAAGAAATGCTGCGGCCGCTGAACGCCGCCATGCGGAATGGATTCTGCCATGCACTGGGTTCTTAACGCCGTTTACGCTCTGCTGCTGACCGCTCTTTCGCCCCTGATCACCTGGCGAATGCTGCGACACGGTCGCTATCGACGCGGCGTCCCACAAAAACTGCTCGGCAGACTGCAGCACCCCGCAGACTCACGCCCGGTCGTCTGGTTTCATGCCGTCAGCGTTGGCGAAATTGTCCAGCTGCAAAAAATCGTGCTGGAATTCCGCCGCGCCTCAGCCGACCGCTTCGCAATCCTCGTCACAACCTCCACCGATACCGCCTGGGACCTCGCACGCCAGCGCTTTCCCGACTGCACCGTCGACTGGTTTCCACTCGACTTTTCCTGGGCCGTCAATACAGCTCTCGATCGCATCCGACCTGTCCAGATCGTACTGGTTGAACTTGAACTCTGGCCGGGCTTCATGGCTGCCTGCCGCAGCCGCGCGATCCCCGTGGCCATCGTCAACGCCAGACTCAGCGAACGCAGCTTTCGCCGCTACCAAAAAGTTGGCTCGCTGCTGCAGCCCATGTTCGCCGGAATTCAGCTGATCGCCGCTCAGTCCCCCGCCATCGCCGCCAGACTGCAGGCACTCGGAGCTCGCCCGGCAGCCATCCATGTCACTGGTTCCGTCAAATTCGACGGCATCGAATGTCGCCCGGATCACCCTGGCCTCACAGCCCTCCGACACGCCTTTCAGCTCTCAGACTCCGCTCCCGTCCTGATGGCCGGCAGTACCCAGGAACCCGAAGAACAGCTGCTGCTGGATGCGTGGAAACTGCTGCAGCCCGAATTCCCCGAACTGACCCTGATCCTCGTACCACGACACAAAGAACGCTTTGACGCCGTCGCTGAACTGGTGCTGCAAAACGGCTGCTCACTCATCCGACGCTCGAACCCGACCACTCCCGCCGCCACCGCTACCAGCACGGACAGCCACGGTCGCCCGGCCGTACGACTGCTCGATACCATCGGAGAACTCAGTGCCTGCTGGGGACTGGCCGACCTGGCCTTCGTCGGAGGCAGCTTTGGAAATCGCGGCGGACAGAACATGATCGAACCCGCCGCCTGGGGCGCCGCTGTACTGTTCGGACCACATACCTGGAACTTCCGCGACGTAGTCCAGATGTTCCTCGAAGCCGCAGCCTGCCTGCAGCTCAGCACCCCGGAACAGCTGCTGCCCACACTGCAGCAACTGCTGCTGCAGCCAGGTGAACGGCAGCGTCTGGGAGCCCTTGCCAGACAAACAGTCCAGCGCCAGCAGGGAGCAGTCTCGCTCACCATCCAGCTGCTGCTGCAACAAAACAGCCTCGATCAGCACCTGCCCGTTCAGGTCCTCACCCGCGCCGCCTGAACCCCGCCACCCGCACCGCCTCCACGCGCACAATCACCCCGCAAATCACCCAATCAGGCACGATCACCAAACACACAAACATCCCCCCCAAAAAACCTCCCCTCGTACTCGTACTCAGTCCGCCCTGGCGGACGGTACTCGTACTCGTACTCGAAAACCGCCCCCTGACACCTGCCGCTGACCACTGCCCTCTGCCCCCTGACCACTGTGCGTTTCCCTTCGCGGCCTCTCGCGTACAATCACCCCTCGCCTCTGCAAGGGGAGAGGCGACGGGGGTGAGGGGTGCAAGTCGCCCTCAAATTACCCCACCCAGCCCCCCTTGCGATTCCCTTCGCGGCTTCGCGGCTTCGCGTGAGCCCCGCCACCCTGCAACTCACTGATCACTGACCATTCTTCCTCCCCTCGCCCCCGTGAAACGGGGGAGAGGGGTTGGGGGTGAGGGGGCCAGTCTCCCTAAAAAACGACCCCCCCACGCGATCAAAATCGCAACGCGATGTGCTCGGGCTGGAAAGCCCAGGCTACAAAAATCGCCAGCAGGCGAGCCGGGTACGGCAGTGCCCGGGTGTGCGGCAGGGATGCCGCCATTCACCAACCTCACCCCCCTGCGATTCCCTTCGCGGCTTCGCGTGAGACCCAACGGTCGGCAAAGCAACATTCCGGACAAATCAGGCTTCATCCGCTGCGAAAAAATCTCCGCCCCGCTCCCTCACGGTCGCGGCTCATCATTGCCTGCAGGCCGCGATGAAAAGTGCCTGAGCACAGAACTCGGGCTGGAAAGCCCGAGCTACGGAAGATCACCGACCACCACCCTTCGCGCCTTCGCGGCTTCGCGTGAGCCCAAACGGTCTCCACAAAACCCGCCTGGCCCTCGCAACCCCCTTAGTGCACAAAGGGCGGGCAGCCAGCACCAAACCCGCAGCACCTTCCGCGGCTCGCCAAACCTAACATCGCCCCCTGCCGGACAGCAGCCCCCACCCGCAGCTCGAGTTCAAATCGAGCACGAACACGAAACAAACATCCCCTCAAAAACCACTCCTCGTACTCGTACTCAGTCCGCCCTGGCGGACGGTACTCGTACTCGTACTCGAAAAACGCCCACTAATCAACACCCTTCACTCCTCCCTTCGCGGCTTCGCGGCTTCGCGTGAGCCCCCCCACTGCCCCCGCCCCGCAGCGACAGTCGCCAGGCATTCCAGTCGCAAAAGGACAGACCTCGGGCTGGAAAGCCCGAGCTACAGGAAGATGGCCACCCGCGGACTCCCGTCCGCGGCTCGCCTGACCGCCCACCGCCCACCGATTACTCCGTCCGTACCGCCTGTACCGCTTCTGCCGTCCTGCAAGATGCGGCAATTGCAACGGATTTCATCGCCGCTCGCCGCCACCGCCGTTTTCTGAGCTAGCCTCTCACGACGGAACTCCCCCCCCGCTGGCAATTCCCGTGGAAATCGTCGAGAGTATTTCCTGTGCAAACACTGGACCCCGTTCTCAAGGCGGCGAACGCCAATCTGGCCCCGCCGGCAGTACTCATGCAGACCGATTCCAACTCAGTCCT